>CAYQEG010000187.1:2638-15225 GCA_964416435.1 uncultured Rickettsiales bacterium | reverse complement strand
CGGACCGCGGGCCTGTCGGATCCGTGGTCACACAACCTGGGCGGCACAGTGAGCGGCCGGCCGCTGACGTCCATCGGCCATGCAGCCGACCTCGGTCATCTGTCGCCTCGGCGGCCGCTGCTACGGTGGCCGGGTCGGAGGGGGTTCCGACCGAGGAGGAGCGCGGATGGTGGTGGTCCGACCGGCCGCTGACAACACGGCGCGTCGACGCTCGACGGTCCTGTACATCCTGTTCGCCGCCGCCGCGCTCTTCGGCGCGCTGATGGCCCCGGGCTGCGGCTCGGACGAGTCGGCCGCCGACGCGGGCCCGGAGCCGATCCGGATCGGGGTGCCCGTGTCCCAGGCCTACCTCTACGGCTGGGCCGCCGAGCGGGGGATCATCTTGGCCGCCGAGGAGATCAACGCCGCCGGCGGGATCGACGTCGCGGGAGTCCAGCGCCCGCTCGAGGTCGAGGTCATCGACACGCGGGACCTGGAGCCCGGCGTGCCGATCGACGACGCCATCAAGGCGGTCGAGAAGCTGATCCTGCAGAAGAAGGTCGACTTCCTGGTCGGGGGGCCGGTCCGCTCCGAGGCGGCCATCGCGGTGATGGACCTCGTCAGCCGCCACAAGCGGGTCTCGATCATCACCACCGGCGTGCTCTCGCCGGCCTATCACGAGGCCGTCGGCGAGAACTACGACAAGTACAAGTACTGCTTCCGCAACACGAGCGAGGTCATCACGCTGGGCAGCGACCTGATGGCCGTGCTCGAGCAGATCCGGTCCGACCACGGGCTGAAGAACGTCTTCATCATGGTCCAGGACGTCTCCCACGCCCGCCGGGCCGGGGAGTTCGTCGAGGGGCTGCTGAAGGACCAGGGCTTCGCCGTCGTCGGTCACCAGGTCTATCCGACCGGCACCACCGACTTCGCCCCCGGGCTGCTGGAGTCGCGGCGCGAAGGCGCCCAGGTCCTCTTCATCTGGATGGACATGCCCGAGACGTCCAACCTGCTCCGCCAATGGAAGGGGTTGGAGTTGGAGAGCCTGCCCGTCGGCTTCATGTCCGCCGCCGAGCAGCCCGGCTTCTGGGAGGCGTCGGGGGGGAGCGCCGAGTTCACGCTCGTGGACCTCATCAACGGTGGCAACGCCCCGTCCGAGCTCACCGAGTGGACCCCCCGCTTCGTGGCGGCCTACGAGGCTCGCTGGGGTCTGGAGCCGGAGGGCTACGGGGCCAGCTCCAGCTACATGGCCGTCTACTCGATCAAGGACGCAGTCGAGCGGGCCGGCACGCTGGACGCCGACGCGGTCGTGACCGCCCTGGAGCAGATCGACCTCATGGGGGTCTACGGCCGGGTCCGGTTCGATCCGGGGACCCACCAGATCATCCCGTCCCGCGACCCGGCCGAGGGGGCGGTGGGGAGCATCTTCCAGTGGCAGGACGGGCGGCGGGTCACCGTGTGGCCCGAGGCCGCCGCGGTCGGCACCTTGCAGCTGCCACCGTGGATGACCCGCGAAGAGCCCGACGGGGAGGAGGCGATGACCGCGCCCCCCGCCGACGCGCGCTGACGTAGAGGCCGCACCCGTTGGACATCGTCGTCTACGGGACCATCCAGAGCTTCGCCCTGCTGCTGATGGCGTTCGGGTTCTCGCTCGTCTACGGCGTCAGTCGGCTCCCGAACTTCGCCCACGGGGCGATCTACGTCTTCACCGGCTACATCGCGTGGGTGCTCGCCCAGGAGATGGGGCTGCCGTACCCCGTCGCGGTGGTGGGGGCGCTGGTCGCGTCGGCCCTGCTCGGCGTGCTCATCTACCAGGTCGTCCTGCGCCGGGTCCGGGGCATGGAGACCTCCGAGATGATCGCCACCTACGCGATCGGCCTCGCCATCCTGGAGAGCCTCCGGTGGGCCGGCCTGCGGGGCACGACGCACGCCCTGCCGGTCTTCTCCGAGGGGGTCGTGACGGTCCTCGGCGTACCGGTGGACCACCAGCGGGTCGTCGTGGTGGGGATGGGGGTGGTCGTCATCGCCGCCACGTGGGCGTTCACCAGCTTCACGCGCACCGGGCTGGCGCTGCGGGGCGTCGCCCAGGACGAGCGGGCGGCGATGATGCTGGGCATCGACTCCGACCGGATGGCCACGGTCGCGGTGGCCCTCGGCTCGGCGCTCGCGGGGCTCGGGGCGGTCATCCTGCTGCCGCTGGGGAACGTCGTCGTCGAGGAGGGCTACAAGGTCCTCATCTACGCCATCGCGGTCTGCGTCGTCGGCGGGCTGGGGAGCTGGCCGGGCACGATCCTGGCCGCCTTCGTGTTGGGCTTCTCGCAGTACGCGACCGTCGCCTACGGCAAGCCGCACTACCAGATGGTCGTGATGCTGCTCGCCATCATCGTGACCCTGGTGCTCCGACCGTCGGGGCTCTTCGGGCAGCACAAGCAGCTCGAAGAGCGGGTCTAGGCCGTGCCCGACGACCGCCGCAAGGAGCGCCTGGACCGGGGCATCCGCGTCCGCACGGAGTCGGTGTACGCGCTCTCCTCGGTGCGCGAGATCGCCTACCTCGCGGCGCCCCGGGCGTTGCTCATCGGCGGCTTCCTGCTGCTGCCGCTGGTGGTCTCGCCCGAGTCGTACTGGGGCCGCGTCTCGTTGTCGGTCTGCATCCTCGCGCTGCTCGCGATGTCCTTCGACTTCCTGGCCAGCTACGTCGGGCTGGTCTGCCTGGGCGGGGCGTTCCTGTACGGCGTCGGCGCCTACAGCACGGCGGTGCTCAACGTGTACGTCGGCCTCCCGGTGTTCCTGTCGATCCCGATCGCGACGGTGGCCGGCGCGGCGGTCTGCACGGCGTTGATCCGACCCTGTCTGCCGCTGCGGGGGATCTACTTCGCGATCGTCACGCTGATGTACCCGCTGCTGATGGCCCGGATCATCGAGGCGGCCGACGTCCTGGGGGGGACCGAAGGGCTCCGCGGGGTCGACGGCTTCGGCTCGTCCTGGATCGAGGCGTACGGGCTCATCGCGGCGATGCTCCTGTTCCTGTTCGGCATGCGCCGCTACGCGGCGGAGAACGCCGGCCTCGTCATCCGGGCCGTCGGGGACGACGACCAGGCGGTGAAGGCCGCCGGCATCGACGTGGTCGCGGTGCGCACCCGGGCCGTCTTCATCGCGGCGCTGCCGGCCTGCTTCGCGGGCGCCTGGTACACGCACATGTACTCGGGCACCGGCATCTCGGCGTTCGCCATGGACCTGTCGATCATGCCCATCGCGGCGGCGGTGATCGGCGGGCTCGGCACCATCGCCGGGGGCGTGCTCGGCAGCCTGGTGCTCGTGCCGGCGTCCGAGCTGCTCCGGGACTTCGGCTCGCTCCGGATCGTCGCCTACGCCCTGCTGCTGACCGCCTTCGTGGTGCTGCGGAGCGAAGGCTTGCTGAGCTGGGCCGCCCGGCGCTACCACCAGTTCGAGCGGTGGGTGCAGGCATGACCGACCCCATCCTCGCGGCGGAGGGGCTCAGCAAGCGGTTCGGCGGCGTGCGCGCCCTGGACGACGTCAGCTTCACCCTGCAGCCGGGCGAGGTGCTGGGGGTGATCGGCCCCAACGGGTCGGGCAAGACGACGCTGGTCAACTGCCTCACCGGCTTCACGAAGCCGTCCGGCGGCCGCGTGCGCTTCCGGGGGCGGGACATCACCGGGCTCGCCCCCCACAAGATCGCGGACCTGGGGGTGACCCGTACGTTCCAGGTGATGCGACCGTGGTCGAGCCTGCCGGCCTACCGGAACCTGACGATCCCGCTCTGCTCCCCCCGCGCGAAGCGGCTCGGCGGCTGGCGCGGGGGCGGCCGGCACGGCGACCGGGACACCGTCGCGATGGATATCCTCGAGGAGCTGGGCTTCGAGCGCGGCTCGCGGGTGCCGCACCAGCTCGCCGGTTCGCTCCCCACCGGCTACCTCAAGCGGCTGGAGCTGGGCCGCTGCATCGCCTTGCGGCCGGACGTGATCATCTGCGACGAGGCGTTCTCGGGGCTGTCGCCGAGCGAAATCGCGACGCTGATCCCGCTGATCGAGCAGCTCCGGGACCGCGGGATCACCTTGATCATGATCGAGCACCGGCTCCGGGAGCTGTTCCGGGTCGCGGATCGGGTGATGGCGTTGACGTTCGGACGCAAGATCGCCGAAGGGCCGCCCGAGACCGTGCTGGACCACCCCGAGGTCCGGGCCGCCTACCTCGGCCCCGGGGGGGAGCAGCCGTGATCGAGGCCCGCGACCTGCTCGTCTACTACGAGAACATGGCGGCGCTCAACAGCGTCTCCCTGTCGTGCGAAGCGGGCCAGGTGGTCGGCGTGTTCGGGGCGAACGCGGCCGGCAAGTCGACGCTCATGTACGCGCTGTCCGGGATCCTGCTCGACATCGCCCGCAAGGAGCAGATGCGGGGCGGCGAGCGGATCACGATGTTCGGCAGCGTCTCCTTCGAGGGCGAGTCGATCGTCGCGCGGTCGGCGAGCGATCGGGCGCGCCGGGGCATCGTGCTGTGCCCGGAGCGGCGGCGGCTGTTCGCCGAGAGCACGGTCCTGCAGAACCTCAAGATCGGCGGCTACCTGGCGTCTCGGAAGCAGGCCCGGGAGACGCTCGACTTCGTGCTCGACCTGTTCCCGCCCCTCCGGCCGCTGCTGGGCCGCGCGGCCGGCTTCCTCAGCGGGGGGGAGCAGCAGATGGCGGCGATCGGCCGGGCGCTGATGGCCCAGCCTCGGCTGCTGCTGTTGGACGAGCCGCTGCTCGGGCTCGCCCCGTCGATCCAGCGGGTGGTCGCCGAGGCGATCCCGGCGATCCGCGCCGAGCGCGGGCTGTCCGTGATCGTCACCGAGCAGTACGCCCGCGCCCTGCTGCCCCACGTCGACCACGCCCTCATCCTCGAGAACGGCTCCCCGGTGATGGAAGGCACCGGGCCCGAGCTGCTCGACAACCCGGACGTCCGGTCCGCCTACTTCGGGACGTGAGATGAAGGGGAGCCCGAGGTACACGTTCAGCCGCCTCTTCGAGGTCTGCGAGCAATGGCCGGAGCGGACGGCGCTGATCTTCCTGGGGACCCGCACGTCGTTCGGGAAGCTGCGGGAGCAGATCCTGCGCTTCGCCACGGCGCTGCACCGGCTCGGGGTGGGGCCCGGCGACCGGGTGATGCTGTACCTGCCGAACACGCCCCAGTGGGTGATCGCGAACTTCGCGGTGCAGCGGCTGGGGGCGGTCGTCGTGCCGGTGTCGCCGATCTACACGGCCCACGAGCTGCGCCACATGGTGGCCGACGCCGGGGTGGAGACGGTCGTCTGCCAGGACACCAACTTCGGCTACGTGCAGGAGATCTTCGAGGCGTCGGGGCTGGAGCGGATCGTCGTCACGAACCTGGTCGAGCTGCTGCCCGCCTGGAAGAAGCTGGCGGGGCACGCGCTGAACCGGATCCCGAGCGGGAGCGTCGCCCGGGGGGAGCACGTCTTCCGGTTCGATCGGCTGCTGCGGGGGGCGCCGCCGGCTCCCCCGGAGGTGTCGATCGACCCGCTGAAGGACCTCGCCCAGATCATGTACACCGGCGGCACGACGGCGTTCCCCAAGGGGGTGCCGGGCAACCACGCGTCCGAGGTCGACTACATCGCGGACATCACGGACGACGTGTTCGCGGGGCACCTGCGGCCCGGGGAGGACCCGGTGCTCATGGTGACGCCGCTCTATCACATCATGCCGAAGGGCTTCTTCATCGCGTCGGGCCTCAACTGCGGCAACCCGACGGTCCTGATGCCGTTCCCCCAGGTGGACGCGGCGCTGGCGGCGATCGAGCGGCACGGGGTGCGGTGGATGCTGGGGGTGCCGACGCTGTACCGGATGATCCTCGAGAACGACCGGGTGGACCGGTATCGGCTCGACTCGCTCCGCTTCTGCCTCTGCGGCGGCGACGTGCTGCCGGTCGAGGTGTTCGAGCGGTGGAAGCGGCTGACGTCGGTGCCGATCCACCAGGTCTACGGCTCGACGGAGGTGGGCCACGTCACCTACGGCCGGCTCGACGAGGCGCCCGACCCGGGGGTGATCGGCTGGCCGCTGAAGTCCTACCGGGTCCAGATCGTCGAGCCGGGCACCACCGCCGCGGTCCCCGACGGTGAGGTCGGGGAGCTCCTGGTGGTCGCGGACCGGACGATCAAGGAGTACTGGAACAACCCCGAGGAGACGGCCCGGTCCTTCGTGGAGCTGGACGGCGAGACCTACTACCGCATGGGCGACTTCGTGCGACGCCGGGCCGACGGCGCGATCGCCTACGTCGAGCGGTCGGCGGACATCATCAAGTACAAGGGCTACCGGATCTCGGCCTCGGAGATCGAGGCGGTGCTCCAGGACTTCCCCGCCGTCGTCGGCGCCTGCGTCGTCGGCGTTCCGGACGACGCGGTGGGCGAGCGCATCAAGGCGATCGTCGTCTTCCGGCACGACGCCCGGGGCGCCTCGGGGTCGGCGCTGAAGGCCTTCTGCCGGGAGCGGCTGGCCCCCTACAAGGTCCCGCACTACGTCGAGTTTCGGGACATGCTCCCCCGCTCGAAGGTGGGCAAGCTGCTGCGCCGGGAGATCCGAGACGAGGAGCGGCGACGGTAGGTCCAACAGGCAACCCGGCCGGCGCGATCAGAGGGCCCGCTCCACGAACTTGCGGACCAGGGCGTTGGACTCGGGCGTCTCGCTGAACCGGGCGATGGTGCGCTCGTAGTGGTCGTCGGTGTCGGTGTACTGGTCCTTGAACACCGCCAGTCGGTCGACGAAGCGCTGACGGTCCAGTTCGGGGTGGAACTGGAAGGCCCAGAAGGGGGCGCCGTCGACCCGGAAGGTGTGGTGGCACGCTTCGGTGTCGGCCAGCGGCACGCAGCCGGGGGGCGCCGCGTCGGTGCGCTCCTTGTGGCAGGAGACCGCGAGGAGGCCGTCGGGGGCGTCGGAGAACAGCAGGTCGTCCCGCGCCTGCTCGGTCAGGGACAGCGGTACGGTGCCCATCTCGAAGCAGCCGTCTTCATCCCGGACGATCGTGCCGCCGAGGCCGACGACCGCCGCCTGGAAGCCGAAGCACGACGCGAAGGTGGGCCGACGGGCGTCGATCGACGCCTTCAGCAGGTCGACGATGTGCGCGACGAAGGGGAAGCGCTCCGGCTCGAGGACCGACGCCTCGCTCGCGCCTCCGACGAGCAGCGCGTCGTAGCGGTCGGCCGCCGACGCCGGGAACCGGGGCGTGTCGAACACGTTGAGCACGTCGATGGCGTGCAGCGGCACCCCGGCGTGGCGGGCGAAGCTCTCCACCTCTTCGGTCCGCGTACGGCCGGCGTCTCGGATCTGCAGGAGCAGGAGGCGGGGGGGAGTTCGGGTCATCGCGGCGGCTCAGGAGTCCCAGTCGTATTCGTACAGCGTGTACTTGCCGCACTGCCGGCAGCGGTGCTCGCTCTCGACGTAGAAGCCGATGTTGCAGCCGGAGGCCTCGTAGTGGATGGTCGCCGTGTCCTCGCTCCCGCAGGCGTGGCAGGGCTGATGGTGCTGGCTGGGGTCATCGGGGGGCTTGCTGCCGCTGCGTCGCGGTGTCGGCTCGTCCAGGACCGTGCGCTTGATCTGTGTCTCACCCATCGACACGAGTGTAGGCGACCGGGACGCTACCCTGAGCGTCCATGACCGGTGACGCCCCTCCCATGATCACCGAACCGGCCGCCGAGGCCGTGGCGAAGCGGCTACGGAGGCTGCTGGAGCAGAGCCCCTCGGTGGAGCAGGTGCAGGGGCTCGCCGTCGCGCTCCGCGACGAAGGCGTCGACCAGCCGACGCTGTACGGTGGCTTCGAGTCGGTGCTCGTCGCGACGGCGGCGGACGACCCGTCCTACGACCTGGTGGCCGACACCCTGGACCGGATCCACGGAGGGCCGTGGGCCAAGGGCCGGGACCTGTTCGACGAGGGTCCCGGCCGCGGCTAGCGAGCGGTCGGCGCGATCAGTCCGCGAGCGCCCCGTAGGTGAAGAAGAAGCACATCTCCTGGTCGCTCCCCTCACCCCAGGTGGTGTCCTGGGGCGGGTCGACGAGCCGCTGATCGTTGCTCGTGCTGTTGTTCCACGTGCACTCGAAGTGGATCCGGTCGGTCGGCCTCACCTTCGGCGGGTCGTTCCAGACGTACGTCATCTGGTTGTCGAAGTCGTAGCGGTCGGACTCGCTCAGGCAGGTCGTCGAGCCGTCGTCGTGCTCCAGCCAGTAGCGCCACCCGGCGCCCAGCACGTGCATGTGCGGGAAGACCCCGAAGATGTTGACGCTCAGGGGCACGCCCAGGTCCGCGAGGCTCAGGGAGGACTCGTAGCTGTAGGCGTCGTCTCCGGCCGGGATCGTCCAGTTGAACGAGCCGATGGCGAAGTTGAAGACCGTCTTGTCGACGCTGTCCGCGGTGACGAACTCGTAGCCCGAGCGGTCCGGAAGCTCGGCGCCCGGCTCGGACTCGAAGTAGTGCATCTGCACGATGAGGTCCTCGTCCGGCTGGACGGGCAGCCCGTGGCCTTCGGGGAGCTCGATCGGGAGCATGCCGGGGGCCCAGGCTCCCAGCAGCCCCTGCAGGATGTCGAACTCGCGGCACTCGAACCCCTCCGCGGGATCGTGGGGCGGCAGGTTCGCGTTGTCGGGGATGCGGCTGACCACGGCGTGGTGGGCGATCGAGAGCTCACCGATGAGCGGCGCCATGCTGGTGACGTAGAAGAGCTCGTCGCGGGGGTTGTCGAGCACGAAGCAGCGGTACTCGTTGCCCGGGAACGCCGGGTCGTCGAAGCGCGGCGTGTAGTCCGCCTCCATGAGGACCTCGAGGTCGGCGTCGGGCAGGTTGCCGGGCAGCGGATCCCCCGCCACGACGTCCGCCGGGTCGCCGACCTGCTTGCCCGCATCGACCCACGCGCGGATCGTGTCGCGGTCGGCCTCGGGCAGCACCAGGTGCTCGCTGCCGGCGTAGTCCCGGCACTCCGGGTCGCTCGCGGGGGGCGGCATCTGGCCGGAGTCCAGCTGAGCCACCATCGCCTCGCCCAGGGCGAGCACGGTGTCCAGGTCGCTGAAGTCGCCGGTGCCGAGGCCACCGTCGAAGTGGCAGCGCACGCAGTGCGTCTCCAGGATCGGGTGCACGTCGGTGTAGTAGGTCGGCCCGTCCGTCGGCCCCTCCGGCTCGGGACAGCCGGTCAGGGCGAGGCCGAGGGTGGCCAACAGCAGGGGGATCCACAGGGCGGGCGAGTTGGTCGGCATCCGGGCAACCTAGCCAAACGAACCACCCGCGTCATTATCAGGGGGATTCGTCGGCCAGATCAGGGGACATCGGGGTGGTGTATGGCCACCTTGCGTCGCGTCGGGACGTGGTCGACGGTGGTCACGACGCCGTCGGGCCAGCGCACCTCGATCGAGGTCGCCTCGTCCGTGCGGAGCCCGACGTGCACCGCCGCGGGGGACTGCCCGAGCCCGCGGGGCCCCTGGATCTCCTGCACGTCGACCCGGCCGTCGCCCCAGCGGGTCGTCACCCTGGCGCCGATGCCGAACGTGTTGCCGGCCGGGCCGTGCAGCTCGATCTCGAGCCACGCGCCCTGGCCGCACGGGTTGTTCCAGAACACCGCCGGCCCCTCGCGCGCCGCGATCAGGACGTCACGGTGCCCGTCTCCGTCGAAGTCGGCGGCCACGAGGCCGTAGTGCTCGGCGCCGAGGTTGAAGCCGGTCTCCGCCGACCGGTCCGTGAACTGCACCTGGTCGCCGACGATGTCGCCCTGGAACAAGGCGTCCGGCCTCACCGGCCGAGACTCGTCCTCGGGGCTCCCGGCGGCCACGGCCATGTCGAGCGCGCCGTCGTTGTCCAGGTCCACCAGCTCGACCGACCAGCCGTCCCAGGAGCTGCTGGAGTAGTCCGGGTGGTCGCCCGGGTGGCTCTCCATGCCCCACGCCAGGCCCGCGTCGAAGTAGGCGCCGCCGGGGCTGCTCGCCAGGCAGACCAGCTTAGGCTCCAGGTCCGTGATGACGTAGTCGAGCAGCCCGTCGCCGTTGAGGTCGTTCGCGGCCAGGCCCATCCCGCTGATGTACAGGTCCGCGCCGACCGCGACGGCGTCGTCCTCGAACTGCAGGCCGCCCTCGTTGCGGTGGAACGCCGTCGGCCCCAGCGGGGGGAACGGCCGGTCGGACGGGACCAGCAGGTCGGCGTCCCCGTCGTTGTCGCGGTCCGTGAAGACCGCGAGCAGCGCGATGGCGGCGCCCCCCTGGGACTGCAGCTCCATCGAGTCGGTGAACTGGCCGTCCTCGTTCAGCAGCAGGAGGTCCGGCGTTCCGCTCTCCGGCTCGATGACCCAGACGGAGTCCTCGTCCTCCAGTAGGTCGCCCCGGGGCACGAACAGGTCGATGTCGCCGTCGGCGTCCGCGTCTCCCAGCGCGAGGCTGTAGATACACGCGTGCGGGTAGCCCTCGGCCCAGTGCAGCGCCTCGAAGTCCGAGAACGCGAGGCCCCCCTGGTTGTAGGAGACGAGCACCATGCCCGGCCCCCAGACCAGCACCTCGGGCAGTCGGTCGCCGTTCAGGTCGGCCACCGCGTGGCCGTGCACGGCGCGGCCCCAGGTTCCAGCGACGTCGTGGTCGACGTCCACGACGTCGAACCGACCCTCGCCGTCGTTGGCGAACAGGGTGGGGAAGCCTTCGTTGTTGGACAGCAGCGCGTCGACGTCGCCGTCCTGGTCGAGGTCCTCGGCGACCACCACGCCCGACAGGGGGACGCAGGGCTCGCGGTCCAGCGGGTCCATGTACAGGTCGATGCCCCGCTCCGACGCCTGCTCTTCGAACCGGTCGAAGCCGTCGACCGGCGCCTCGCAGGTCAGCTCGTCGCCGATCTCCACGATCGCCTCGTCGGGCGAGCCGTCGTCGTCGTCGGCCACGTCGTCATCGTCGTCGGGAGCTGCGTCGTCGTCGTCGGGAGCTGCGTCGTCGTCGTCCTGCCCGCCATCCCCTGCGGACGTGAACCCACCCCTCGATTGGGGTTCACTCGGACAACCGATGAGAGCGAGTACCAACCACAGCCACGCTGCAGCTGACAGTCCCCTTCTCACTTCCTCAATATGGCACGACCTATCGAGAGAGTCACCAGTTTCGACGCGTCTTGAGCCTATGACGTCGACTACTGCGCACAGGTGGAAGCGGCGCAGTCCCCCGTGTACTCGGCGAGGCACTGAGGATCCCAGACGTCCCCGCAGCAGGGCGGATCGAGGGAACACAGGCAGGTCACCGCGACCTCATCCTCACACGACAGCCAGGTCTCGGCGGTCCCCGACGGGAGGCAGCAGGGATCGGAGCTCTGACAGGCGGGCTCGGCGGCGCAGTCCGAGTCTGCGCAGTCGGCCAGGAAGTCGTGATCGTCGTCGATCGAGTTGTCGCAGATCTCGGGGGCGGGCAGACACGCCGGGTCGGCCCAGCACTCCTGGTCGGTGCAGTCGATCAGCCCGTCGCCGTCGTCGTCGAGCCCGTCGGCGCAGATCGTCTCCTTGAAGCAATACAGCCCCGACGCGCACTCCGGGGCGGCGCAGTCGACCAGGCCGTCGTCGTTGTTGTCGACGCCGTCGAAGCAGTCGAACTCGGTGGCGCAGAGCGGCACCTCCGCGCAGTCGTCGTCGCGGCAGTCGATGTCGCCGTCGCCGTCGTCGTCGGTGTAGTTGCTGCACCACTCGTCGGGGTCGGCCGAGTCGTCGTCGTCGCCCGAGTCCTCCACCGGCTCCCCGTCGTGGGTGCGAGCGACGCGGAAGCCGAAGTGAACCGCCCGATGGTTGGGCTCGATGCCGTGTCGCATCGAGGTGCGGGCGAACGGGGAGATCAGGAAACAGCTGCCGCCGCGGGCGACGCGGCTGTCGTGGCTCGGGGGGCCGGCGGGGTCGGTCACGGGGTCGGCGGTGAACGGCCCGTAGTGGTCCTGGGTCCACTCGAAGACGTTGCCGCTCATGTCGTACAGGCCGTAGCCGTTGGGCTGCTTGCCGGCGACCGGGTGCGTCGGGGTGCCGCTGTTGCCGGAGTGCCAAGCGACCTCGTCCAGGTCGGCCGAGCCGGCGTACGGCAGGTCCTCGCCCCCGCGCGCGGCGTACTCCCACTCCGCCTCGGTCGGGAGTCGGTAGCCGCCGCAGTCCGCCGGCGGCACGGAGACGCTGCACTCGACCTCGGGCGGGTCGCCGGTGCAGGCGTAGCAGGAGGGGAGCCCCTCGACGGCCGACAGCGCGTTGGTGAACGCGGCCGATTCGTGCCAGCTGGTCTGCTCCACGGGGCAGTCCGGGCCGCAATGGGACCACCCCGAGGGGTCGTATCCCATGACGCCTTCGAACTGACGCTGGGTCACCTCGGTCCGGCCGATCCAGGTGTCGTGGCTCAGCGTCACCGGGTGGACCGGCTCCTCGACGGCCTGGCAGGCGATCTGCCCTGGCGTGCAGCCCATGTCGAAGGTGGCGGCGCACAGGAGCACCAGCTCGATGCCCCGCACCGTCGGGTTCGGGGCGTCGCCGCAGTCGACCGCCGTGTCGTCGTCGTCGGTGGCGGCGGGCTCGGGCGGCGGAGAGCCGGAGGGCGGGTGGGCGCACGGCTGCACACCGGTCAGACGGGAAG
>CAYQEG010000187.1:0-2628 GCA_964416435.1 uncultured Rickettsiales bacterium | reverse complement strand
GTGCTCCTGCTCGTTGGCGCGCTCGGCGGGGTTCGTGTGGTCGTCGTAGTGGTGCGCCGTGTCGTCGTCGTCCGGGGGATCGGGCTCGGTCGTCGGACAGCCGGCGACCACCGCGAGCACGAGCAACAACAGGATCGGCCAGCCCCTCACGGGCTCAGACTAGGCGCGAAACGCTGGAGTAGCGACCCTCTCAGTCGGCGGGGGCCGTCAACCGGGCGGCCGCTCGGGCCTTCTTCACCGCGTCGATCTCCTTCGCCACCGACAGCCCGCGGTCCCGCAGCGCGAACCACGCCAGCCTCTTGCGGTCCATCACGAAGAAGCGCTTGGCGTACTTGCGGAGCTGCCGCCGATCGAGCTCGATCCCCAGCCCCGGCCCGCTCGGCACCGTCAGCGTGCCCCGGTCGTGGTGGAACGGCTCGGCGAGCAGGCCGTCGCGCCCTTCGACCGTCCAGCCGGGCGGGTTGAGCGGGTACTCCAGCTCCTTGGTGTCGGCGAACCCGCCGGCGGCCACGAGCTGCAGGTTGACCGCGAAGCCGATGCCGTTGGTCCAGGTGTGCGGCGTGTACTGCAGGCCGTGCTGCTTGCAGAGGCGGGCCACCTCGATGGTCTGGGCGATGCCGCCGGTGAACATGGCGTCGGGCTGGTAGATGTCGTAGCAGCCGCGCTCGATCATCATCTTGAGTTCGGGCAGCCCGCCCGTGTGCAGCTCGCCGCCGGCGATCGGCACCTTGCTGTACTCCCGCAGCGCCACCTGGTCGTCGTAGGCGTCCATCGCCTGGGGTTCCTCGATCCAGGCGATGCCGGCGTCGGCGCAGGCGTCGGCGAACCGCCTGGCCCGCGCCAGGTCCCAGCGTGGGGCGTCGGCGATCACCGCGACCCGCCACGCCTGGTTGGCGTCGACGCCGATCTTCATCCGGTCGCCCATCGCGGCGCAGGTCTTCGTGACCTGCTCGATGTCCTTCGCTTCGTCGAAGTCGTGGACCCGCAGCTTGATGGCGGAGAAGCCCTCCTCCAGCCGCGCCTCGCACTCCTCGATCCGCTCCTCGGGCCCCTTCACCTCGCCCGTCGACGCGTACAGCTTGACGGTGCAGGGCGAGCCGCCGAGCAGCTCGCACACCGGCTTGCCCTCGATCTTGCCCTTGATGTCCCAGAAGGCCGGCTCGATCCACCAGTTGCGCCAGCCCAGGTAGCCGACCTCTCGGAGCCGCTGCTGGACCATGTCGATGTCGGTGGCGTCGGCGCCGAGCATGTAGGGGCCGAGCACGTCCCCGAGCCCCCGCCGCTCGCGCGACATCTCCGGGCCCGCCGAGATCCCCTCGACCCCGTCGTCGGTGAGCACGCGCAGGAGCGTGAAGCGGTTCTGGACCATCGGGAAGCCGGGGATCCACGACGGGTAGAAGCGCGCGGGGAGGGGGATCCGCACGTGGTACAGCTCGATTCGGGAGATGATCGACACGGCTCCTCCGGGCGCCGACTCGGCGCGCCGCGAGGCTACACCGCGGTCCGCCGCCGTCGAACCCGCCTCACCGCCTTCAGTCCCGTCGAATCCGGTCGATAGGACCCCCTGGCGTTCGCTCGCGGCCCGCTATGGGTGCGCGTGGGGGTTCGCCGAGGTGGAGGCGGCATGTCGTACGGCGGTGGCATCAAGCAGATCCTGGGGCTCCTCGCGTTCGCGGTGGCCCTGGCCCTGGCTGGCCCCGCGTCGGCGCAGGTCGGCAACCACTGCTACCTGGTCGCGGACGACGGGGGCAGCAGCGGCGGCGACGACCTGCTGACCCTGGTCGACATCACCGACACCTCCGCGGCGACCAACGAGGTGGACATCGGCTCCGGCACCGGCACCAACAACATCGAGGCGGCCGCCCTGCACCCGGTCACCGGCGTGATGTACGCGGCCGACCGGGACGAGCTCGGCACCATCGACCTGGTCTCCGGCGTCTACTCCCCCATCGGGGACTTCGGCGACGGTGACGGCGCGGACGGCAACCAGGACTTCACCGATGTCGACGGCCTCGCGTTCGACCCCGCCGACAACACGCTGTACGGCTCGGTCCGGAAGGGCTCGGAGGATCTCCTCATCCAGATCGACGTCGCCACCGGCGCAGCGGTCGAGGACGCGTTCGGCTCGGGCGTCGACTACGTCGTCATCCCCGAGGTCAACGGGCTCGACGACGTCGACGACCTGGCGGTCGACCCCGACACCGGCACGATGTACGCGACGATGACCGACGGGACCACGCGCCTGGTCACCATCGACAAGACCACCGGCGCGTCGGCCAACGTCGGCGCCATCGGGGTCAGCGACATCGAAGGCCTCGACATGGACCCCAGCGGCCAGCTGTGGGGCACCAAGGGGGCTCGCCGGCTGGTCCAGATCGACAAGGCCACCGGCGCGGGCGTCGTCTTCTCGACCATCAACAACGGCGACGACTACGAGTCGATCACCTGCACCGTGCAGGGGATCGACACCGACGGCGACACGCTCTCCGACTTCGACGAGGTCAACACCCACGGCACCGACCCCCTCGACCCGGACACCGACAGCGACGGCGTCGACGACGGCACCGAGGTCAACGGCTGCACCGACCCGCTGGATGTCGACACCGACGACGACGGCTTGTCCGACGG
>CAYQEG010000186.1:9519-15445 GCA_964416435.1 uncultured Rickettsiales bacterium | reverse complement strand
GGTCCGTGCTGCCGTCGCTCGTGGACCCGGCCGAGCAGGCCGCAGACCTCGCCGCCCTGGAGGCGTTCATCGGAGAGCAGTTGGGCCCCCGTCAGGTCTGGTTGGGGCCGGACTCGTCCGCGGATCCCGCGACCTACCTGGACCACGTGCACCGCACGGGACCGGGGCTGGCGGCCCTCGCGGCTCAGATTGCTGCGGTCGCACCGGGCGCGTCGGGCGTGGACGGTTCACACTAGGGCGGCCATGCCAATCAACGCCATCTGCTCCGAGCTGACCCCAATCTTCCAGGACGTGTTCGACGACGACGACGTGGTCGCTACGCCGTCCCTGAGCGCCGCCGACGTGGACGCCTGGGACAGCCTCAGTCACATCCGACTCGTGCTCGCCATCGAGGCCCACTACGGGCTGTCCTTCACCGCCGCCGAGATGGCGGGGCTGCGGGACGTGGGCGAGCTCGCGGCGGTCATCGCGCGCAAGACCGGCCGGGCCTGACGGACACATGGGCTGGGACCCGACATCTCTGCCGTGGCTGATCGCTCCGCCCGCTGATCTGAGGCGCAAGGCGAAGGCGGTGACCGGTCCGTCTCGAGGGCGCGCCCTGCAGGGGCTCGCCAGTCACCGCCTGGATCTCTCCGGGGCGCGGCATGTCGCTAAGGCGGTCAAGAGCGCCCTGGCCGACGACGCCTCCGACCCGCTGCGTCGGGTGGACCTGACGATCCTCGCGGGCGCCACGGTGGACCTGCTCGGGGAGTCGATCATCGCCGGAGCCGCCCGGCACGGGGTCGCGGTCGCCTTGCACGGGGTGCCCTTCGGCCAGGTGCAGCAGGAGCTGCTGGATCCGAGCTCGTCGCTTCACCGCTCGGCGGCCGATGTCGTGCTCCTCATGCTCGACCACCGGTCCGTGCCCGCTGGGGCGGGGCCGACGGCGGCTCATCCTGGCGTGCAGGACGTGCTCGCCCTGGTGGACCAGGCTCGGGCGTCGCTGCCGGGGCGCACGCTGGTGCTGACCACCCTGCCGGCGCCGCCCACTCGCCTCTTCGGGAGCCTCGACCCGGTGCTGCCCGGCACGACCGCTTCGGCAGTGGCCGCCGTCAACGCAGGGATCCTGCAGCGGGCGGCGGAGTGGGGAGCGCCGGTCCTCGACCTGGCGTCGCTGGCGGCGGAGGCGGGCACCGCCCGCTGGCACGACGCCGCGCACTACCACCTGCACAAGCTGCCCTTCGCGCCCGACCTCGGCCCGTGGGTCGGGGACCACGTCGGCCGGCTGCTCGGCGCGCTGCGGGGCGCCGCCCGCAAGTGCCTGGTGCTCGACCTGGACAACACCTGCTGGGGCGGGGTGATCGGCGACGACGGGCTCGAAGGCATCGAGATCGGCCCCGGCACCGGCCTCGGCGAGGCTCACGCCGCCCTGCAGCGCTACGCGCTCGACCTTCGGGCCCGGGGCGTCGTGCTCGCGGTCTGCAGCAAGAACGACGACG
Source organism: uncultured Rickettsiales bacterium (assembly GCA_964416435.1). Taxonomy (GTDB): domain Bacteria; phylum Myxococcota_A; class UBA796; order UBA9615; family UBA9615; genus CAYQEG01. The sequence continues at coordinate 13,967 of CAYQEG010000186.1, read as the reverse complement.
CCAACGCCCGCCAGCCCTTCCGGGAGCACCCCGACATGCTCCTGCGGGAGGAGCACATCGCCGTCTTCCAGGCCAACTGGCGGGACAAGGCGAGCAACCTCGTCGCCATCGCCCGCACCCTCAACATCGGCACCGACGCGCTCGTGTTCGTCGACGACAACCCGGTCGAGCGGGCGATCGTGCGGGAGCACCTGCCCGAGGTGGCGGTGCCGGAGCTGCCGGACGATCCGTCGGGCTACGTCGCCACAGTGGCGGGGGGAGGCTGGTTCGAGGCGGTCGCCTGGTCGGCGCAGGACGGCGCCCGGGCCGACCAGTACCGGGCCAACGCCCAGCGGGCGACGCTGCAGGAGCAGGTCGCGGACCTGGACTCGTTTCACCGGTCGCTGGAGATGCGGATCCGGTTCGCTCCCTTCGACGGCGTCGGCCGGCCCCGGATCGCCCAGCTGATCGGCCGGAGCAACCAGTTCAACCTGACGACCCGGCGCTACACCGCCGAGCAGATCGCCGCCATGGAGCAGGACCCCGACGTGGTGACGCTCCAGGTCCGGCTGACCGATCGCTTCGGCGACAACGGCATGATCGCGGCGCTGATCGGCCGGGTCGCCGGAGCCGCCCTGGAGATCGACACCTGGCTCATGAGCTGTCGCGTGCTCGGCCGGCGGGTCGAGGAGGCCACCCTCGCCGAGCTCGTCCGGCTCGGCCGGGAGCGGGGCCTGAGCCACCTCGTCGGGCGCTGGATCCCTTCGGGGCGCAACGGCCTGGTCGAGCACCACTACGACAAGCTCGGATTCGAAGGGGCCGGGGTCGACCGCGAGCACACGCTGTGGCGCCTCGACCTGGATCGCCACGAGCCCGGCGACCTGCCGTTCGCGGTGGAGCGCTGATGGCGGCTCCGCCGTTCCACCTGGCGCTGCCCGTAGCGGACCTCGACGACGCGCGGCGGTTCTACGGGGAGCTGCTCGGCTGCCCGGAGGGACGGAGCGCGGACCGCTGGGTCGACTTCGACTTCTTCGGGCACCAGCTGAGCGTGCACCTCGTCGACGGCGACGCCCCGCCCCCCACCAACCCGGTGGACGGCGACGACGTGCCCGCCCGCCACTTCGGCGTGGTGCTGTCGTGGGCCGACTGGGAGGCGCTGCACGGGCGCCTGGCGGCGGCCGGGCTCGCCTTCCGCATCGCGCCGAAGGTCCGGTTCGTGGGCCAGCCGGGGGAGCAGGGCACCTTCTTCGTGGAGGACCCGAGCGGGAACGCCTTGGAGTTCAAGAGCTTCCGTGATCCGGCGCGGCTGTTCGCCACGTAGATCTACGCGCTTGACAGGCCCCGGCCCGACCCATATCTTTCGGCGCCTTTTCCGGGAGTTATGGCAATGAAGCGCACGTTCCAGCCCAGCAACATCTCGCGGAAGCGAACCCACGGGTTCCGCCTCCGGATGTCGACCAAGAACGGCCGCCGCGTGCTGCAGCGCCGTCGCCTGCGAGGGCGCAAGCAGCTCGCAGTCACCATCTCCAAGAAGTAGCCCTGACGCGTCCGTACCGCTTCCCCAAGTCGGCCCGGCTCCGCACCTCGCGGGACTACCGGGAGCACCGGAAGCGGTCGCGGACCTTTCGTACGCGGGACTTCCTGGTCGCATGGGCGCCCGGCCTCACACAGGAGCCCCGTCTCGGGATGGCCGTCAGCCGCAAGGTTGGCTCCGCGGTCGTCCGCAACCGGGTCAAGCGATTGCTTCGGGAATGGTTCCGGCTCCACCGCCACGAGCTGACACATCCCTGGGATCTCGTGATCATCGCGAGGCCGACGGCGACTCGATCGCTCGAGCTGCAGGACATCCAGGCACAGATGGCGGAGCTGCTCCGCTACCTGAACCGCAAGAAGCGCTCGGAACCGAAGACCACGACCACGACCACGAAGAGCACGCCCTCGAACTCCCCCCCATCACCGGCGGACCCTTCAAGCGACTGACGCTCCTGGCCCTCCACGGGTACAAGAAGTTCCTCTCGCCGCTGCTCCCGCCCGCCTGTCGATTCACCCCCACCTGCTCGGTCTACATGATGACGGCGGTCTCCCGCTACGGAGCGTTCCGCGGAGTCTGGATGGGCCTGGTGCGACTCGCGAAGTGCCATCCCTTCCACCCCGGCGGCCACGATCCCGTGCCTGAGCTGCCCTCACCGGAGGCGAACGCCTGATGCAACAGCAGCAGCACGACCCCACCCAGGACAAGCGCGTCCTGATGGCCGTGGTGCTGTCGGTCATCGTCCTGTGGTTCTTCTCCAACTTCGTCTTCGAGCCGCCGCCCCCGCCCGAGCCGGGTGACGAGGCGCCCACGGCCCAGGCCGGGGACGTGCCCGCGCCCGCGACCCCGTCGACGGACACCCCGTCGGTCGCGCTCGGGGACGACGACTCCGCCCCCGCGGAGGAGCCGGCGGCGCCCCCTGTCGCGGCCGAGCCGCAGGCCCCCGAGCGCACCCTGGAGCGCGCCTGGACGGGCGTCGACGCCAGCTTCTCGAGCCTGGGCGGCGGCCCCAGCCACTTCGGCATCGCCGACTACAGCGACCCGATCGAGCTCGACTGGCTGCCCAGCTGGCTGATCTCCGGCTTCACGAACAGCTTCTCCTGGGAGCGGTTCAACATGGCCTGCCCGGACCCGTCGCCGCTGGACATCGTCCAGGACGAGGCGGGCGGGGTGCTGCTCCCCGTGGGCACCGACGGTCGGGGCATCGACGCGGACGTCGGCCACTACAACGTCATCGTCGACGAGCCCGGCCGGATCGAGATGACGACCCGTCGCGGCGGGCTGCAGATCAGCAAGTCGTACGCGCTGCCGTCCGACGGCTACAAGATCGACTACACGGTCACGATCAAGAACGTCGGGGCGGAGGCGGCCAGCGTCACCCCGACCTTCGGCGTCTCGGACGCGGTCATCGTGCCCGAGGGCAGCCGGTACGGCCCCCAGCCGGAGACCTGGGCCGACGTCGGCGGCGACGTCGAGCGCATGGGCCGCGCCAAGCTCGACAAGAAGGGCCCCCGCGTCTGGGAGACCGACGAGGCCAACTGGGTCGGCGTCGGCGACAAGTACTTCGTCATCGGCCTGGAGCCGGACGAGCCGATGGCCGGCACCGTGACCATGGGCCCCGCGCCGGGCGAAGACCGGTTCGCGGCGACCATCGAGACGGCGCCGTTGACCCTCGCGGCGGGCGAGGTGCGCAGCTGGACGTTCCGCCTGTGGGCCGGTCCCAAGCAGCTCGAGGCGCTCGGCGAGGCGAACATGCGCCTCAAGACGTCGATCGACTTCGGCTTCTTCGGCCTGTTCGCGCTGCCGATCCTGGCCTTCCTGAAGTTCATCTTCGGGCTGATCGGCAACTGGGGCATCTCGATCATCGTCCTGACGATCTGCATCAAGGCCCTGCTCTTCCCGCTTTCGCAGAAGGCGTACAAGTCGATGAAGGCGATGCAGGGCCTCCAGCCCGAGATCAACGCCCTCAAGGAGAAGTACACCGACGACCGCGAGGCGATGAACAAGGAGATGATGGAGCTCTGGAAGAAGCACGGCGTGAACCCCGCCGGCGGCTGCCTTCCGATGATCATCCAGATGCCGATCTGGTTCGCGCTGTACCGCGTCCTGTGGAACTCCGTCGAGCTGTATCAAACCCCCTTCCTGTACTTCTGTGACCTGTCACTGAGGGACCCCCTGGGCGTCTTCCCCCTCGCTCTGGGCGTCACGATGTGGCTGCAGCAGAAGTTCACCCCCAACACTGCAACCGACCCGGCTCAGCAGGCCGTGATCAAGTTCATGCCGTTGTTCTTCTCGGTGATCATGTTCACGCTGCCGGCTGGACTCGTCGTATACATCCTCGTCAACAACATCCTGAGCATCGGCCAGCAGTGGGTCATCCACCGCCAGCACGGTGGCCCCGCGGGCAAGGGGGACGCAGCGGCGCCCGCGGCGAAGGGATCTGGGAGTAAGAAGAAATGACTGAGCGCATCACCATCGAGGCAGACAGCCTCGCCATCGCCCTCAAGCAGGCCGCCGAGCAGCTCGGGGCCAACAGCGCCGAAGAGATCGGCTACGAATTCGACAAGGAGCACTTCCGCCAGGGTGCCTACACCGTGAAGCTGCACGCCTTCCTCAAGGGGCCCGAGGTCCTGGCGAAGATCGCCGCCGAGCGTGCGGTCGTCGACGACGCCAAGGCCTGGATGGAAGGCATGCTCGGAGCGTTCGGCTCCGCCGGCAGCGTCTCGGCCCGCAAGGGCGGCGACGGCCGTCTGTTCGTCGAGGTGCTCAGCGAAGAGGACGCCCGGCTGCTCATCGGCAAGCAGGGTCGGAACATCCGCGCGCTGCAGGCCACCCTCGAAGCCGCGCTGGCGCGCAAGGGCTACGAGATCGAGCTGAAGCTGGACGTCGAGTCGCCCGAGGACGGTCGGCGCGACCGGGACGACCGGGGCGGCCGGGG
>CAYQEG010000186.1:0-9419 GCA_964416435.1 uncultured Rickettsiales bacterium | reverse complement strand
CCGTGGACGCGACCGGGACGACCGGGGCGGCCGGGGCCGTGGACGCGACCGGGACGACCGGGGCGGCCGGGGCCGTGGACGCGACCGGGACCGCGATCCCGCGCGCGACGAAGAGGTGAAGGCCCTGACCCGGGAGGCCGCCGACGTGGTGCTCTCCGGCGACGAGGACGCGATCAAGCTGCCCGACATGAACTCCTACGAGCGGCACCTGGCGCACGCCACGATCAAGGAGATCGACGGCGTCGACAGCCGCTCCGTCGGGCGGGGCGACAAGCGCAACGTCGAGGTCTTCGCGGCCGAGTAGCGCCGTGACGGAGCGCCTGCTCGCCGGCGCGGCGGCGGCGCTGCACGACGTCATCGTCGCCATCAGCACGCCCCCCGGACGGGGGGCGATCGGCACCGTACGCCTGTCGGGCGCCGCCGAGCGCGTCGACGCCCTCATGGAAGCGACGCTGGAGAGCGGCTCCGTCCTGGAGCCCCGACGCGCCACCCTGGTCACCCTGCTGCATCCCGCCGACGGTCGACCGATCGACCACGGCGTCGCCGTGCGCTTCGTCGGTCCCCGCTCCTACACGGGCGAGGACGTGCTCGAGCTCGACCTCCACGGCTCCCCCGCGATCCTGGCCGCCGCAGTGGCCGCCTTCGTCGCCGCGGGGGCGCGACCGGCGGGCCCGGGGGAGTTCACCCGGCGGGCCGTCATGCACGGCCGCATGGACCTGCTGGAGGCCGAAGCGGTCGACGCGGTGGTACAGGCGGACAGCCTGGAGGCGGCCCGGCTGGCGGGGCGTCACCTGCGGGGGGAGCTGAGCGAGCGGCTCGGCGCCATCCGGGCGGCGATGCTGGACGTCGCGTCGGCGCTGGAGGCGCTGGTCGACTTCCCCGAGGACGTGGACGAGGCCGAGTTGGCCGCCGACCTGGATCGGATCGGCGAGCTCGCCGCGTCGATGGAGGGGCTGGCGGCCACGTTCGACGCCGGGCGGCGCCTGGTGGAGGGCACCCGGGTGGTGCTCGTCGGCCCGGTCAACGCGGGCAAGTCGACGCTGCTCAACCACCTCGTCGGCCACGACCGCGCCATCGTGGCGGCTTCGCCGGGGACCACCCGGGACGTGGTCAGCGAGACGGTCACCTGGGCCGGCCGCACGTTCCGGCTGGAGGACACCGCGGGGCTGCGAGAGTCGGCCGACCCGGTCGAGTCCGAGGGCATCCGGCGCACCGAAGCGGCGGCCGCGCAGGCCGACGTCGTCGTGCACGTGAGGGACGGTCGGGACGTCGGGGAGCGGCCGGTCGGGCTGGCGGTGGCGACCCACGCGGACCTGCTGTCCGACGGTGACGCCGAGGCGCTGCGGGCGGCGGGCTGGCGGCTCGTCGCGGCCCCCACGGGCGAGGGCGTCGACGGGGTGCGAGACGCGATCGTCGGGGACCCGGCGGGGCCCGGGGTGGGCCTGCTGATCCACACCGCCCGCCAGCACGACGGGCTGGTGCGCGCCGCGACGGCGCTGCGCGAGGCGCTGGTCGCGGGCTCGGACGAGCCGGTGCTCGCCGCCCTCGCCATCCGCTCGGCGGGGCGCGCCCTGGAGGAGCTCACGGGCGCGTGGAGCGACGAGGCGGTGCTCGACGCGATGTTCAGCCGGTTCTGCATCGGGAAGTGAGGAGCGGATGAAGCGCGGGTCCCTGGTGCTCCTGGTCTGCCTGCTGGCGGTCCCCGCGACGTCCGTCGCGGCCGACGGCTTCGACGTCATGACGCGCCATGGCTGCCTCGCGTGCCACACGCTGGACGGCGGGGCGTCCGTCGGACCGACGCTCCAGGGGGTGGTCGAGCGCACCAGCGCCGACCACGTGCGGCGGGCGATCGTGGAGCCGGGGGCCGACGTCGCGGACGGCTACCCCGCCGGGATGATGCCCGCCTACACGATCGCCGAGGCCGACGTCGACGCGATCGTCTCGGCCCTGAGCGCCCCGATACCCGAAGAGGAGGTCCCCCGCGCCGGCTCGATGGCTTCGCTCGCCGCGGCGGCGGTCCTGTTCGTGGCGCTGCACCTGCTGATGAGCAGCGGCTGGATCCGGCCCCGCCTGGTCGGCCTGGTGGGGGAGTCGGCGTTCCAGGGGGTCTACTCGCTGATCGTGCTGGGGGTCGGGGTGTGGGCCTGGTTCGCCTGGCAGGCGGCGCCCCACGTCGAGCTGTGGCCAGCGGTCGCCTGGACCCGCTGGGTGCCGAACGTCGGCATGCCGATCGCCTACGTCCTGATCGTCGCCGGCTACACCACGAACAGCCCCACGGTGGCCGGCCTGACGGGCTCGCTGGCGGGGGACGACCCGGCCCGCGGCATCCTCCGGGTCAGTCGCCACCCCGCCAACGTCGGCATGACGTTGTTCGGGCTCGTGCACCTGTTCCCCAACGGGGACCTCGCCGCCGTCCTGTTCTTCGGCGCCATCGTCGCCCTGGGGGTGCTCGGCACCTGGCACATCGAGCGCCGCCGCCGGGCCACCCACGGGGAGGCGTGGGAGCGATTCGCCCAGCGCACGTCCATCGTGCCGTTCGCGGCGATCCTGCGGGGCGACCAGCACCTGTCGCTGCGCGAGATCGCGTGGTGGCGGATCGCCGCCGGGCTGGGCGGCTGGCTGGCGCTGCTGCTGCTGCACCGCTGGCTGATCGGGGCGTCGCCGTGGCCGATCGCGGTGGAGACGTGGTGGCTCGCCCGATGACCCCCGGCTTTGCATTGACCCCCGGCGAACGCCGGTGCTAATCCGCGTTACCCCATGAGCGTCGCGCCCCTTTCTGTCCCGCCCCCCTCCGTGCCGGTGCCCCGGTACTTCGAGGGCGACCTCACCGTGCGGCGCACCGGCTACAACCCGATCGAGCACTTCTTCAACTTCTGGCTCGGCGTCGCCCACAAGGTCGGCTTCAAGTGGGGCGTGCCCCGGACCGAGCTCGTGCTGGCCGAAGCGAAGAAGCACACGGGGCTGACCGACTGGGGCAACGAAGACTTCATGGCCGGCCTGGACCAGCTGATGTCGGCCATCGCCCAGGCCGACTACACCCCGCTGGGTCGGCTGTTCGTGCGCGGCATGCCGCGGCGCGCGGTCGAAGGTCGGCTGCGGCTGGAGGCCTGGTTCAAGGCCCACCCCGAGGCCGAGGAGATCGAGATCACCAAGCCGGTCTTCGTGCTCGGCTTCCCCCGCACCGGCACGACGGCCCTGCAGAACCTCCTCGACTGCGCCCCCCAGCGGCGGGCGCTCCAGTTCTGGGAGCTGACGTCGCCCATCCCGGTCCACGAGGACCGCGAGATCGACAAGCGCAAGCGCATCAAGCGCATGGCCCGGGACCTGTACTGGGCCAACAAGGCGGTGCCCGAGCTCCCCGAGCTGCACTATGTCGAGCCGACCACGCCCGAGGAGTGCTGGTCGCTGTTCATGAACACGATGATGGTCCTGAACATGGACATGTCGCAGGGGCTTCGGCCGTTCGGCGACTGGCTCCTGCAGCAGGACATGACCTGGGCCTACCGCGAGTACAAGCGCATCCTCAAGATGCTCCTGTACGTGCAGCCGGCGGAGCAGCTGGTGCTCAAGTGCCCCGAGCACCTGTGGTTCATCCCGGCGCTGCTCGAGGTCTTCCCCGACGCCTGCATCGTGCAGACGCACCGGGACCCGTTGGACTGCATCGCGTCGTACTGCTCGATGGTGTCGCTGTCGCGCCGCACCTTCTGTGGGCACATCGACCCGCTGCCCCTCGGCGAGCACATCACGACCCGCTTCGCGCAGGGCGTCGAGCGCGCCATGGACGCCCGGGACCAGCTCGGAGACGACCGGTTCATGGACGTCGACTTCCACGACCTGGTCAGCGACCAGGTCGCCATGGTCCACAAGATCGAGGACCGCTTCGACCTCGCCCGGACCGACGCGCCGCTGCTGCAGGCGTGGCTGGACAACAAGCGGGCCGACTCGCGCGGCAAGCACCGGTACTCCGCCGCCCTGTACGGGCTCGGCCCCGACGTCTACGACCACTTCGAGCGCTACATCGCGCGCTACGACGTGAAGCTGAAGCCGCCCGAATCGGGCAAGTAAGAAGAACAAGCTACCTTCAGGCCTCAACTCCCGAGGGTCGCGGGGTACCCCCCTGGCGTTCCTCTAAACAAGCAAGAGACCTTCCTGGAGGGGGGTTCCACGTGGAAAGCCGGGTCATCGTCATCGGAGGTGGGCACGCCGGGATCGAGGCCGCGTTGGCCTCGGCGCGGCTCGGGGTGCCGACCGTCCTGGTGACGCTGGTGCCCGGCGCGATCGGTCGCATGCCGTGCAACCCGGCCATCGGCGGCCAGGCCAAGGGCCACCTCGTTCGGGAGATCGACGCGCTCGGCGGGGCGATGGCGCTGGCCACCGACGCGACCACGATCCAGTTCAAGTACCTCAACACCCGCAAGGGCCTGGCGGTGCGGAGCAGCCGCGCCCAGGTCGATCGCCACCTCTACCAGCGACGCATGACCCGCGCCGCGTCGGAGCAGCCGGGCCTGGAGGTCGTCGGCGGGGAGGCGGTCGCGGTGCTCCACGCGGGCGAGCAGGTGTCCGGGGTGCGGCTCGCCGACGGCGCCGAGATCCCGGGGGACGCCGTCGTGGTGACCACCGGCACCGCGCTCCGGGGACGCCTGCACACCGGCATGCTCGCCCGCCCCGGCGGCGGCGCCGGCTCCCCCGCGGCGAGCGGGCTGACCGCCAGCCTGGCCGCCCTCGGCCACCGCCCGAACCGCCTCAAGACCGGCACCGTGCCCCGACTGGACGGCCGCACCATCGCGTGGGACCGGCTGCCCATCCAGAAGGGCGACCACCCCGGGGGCCGCTTCTCGTTCGTCGGTCCCGCGTCGGCGTTGCCCCAGGTCCGCTGCCGCGTCACCACCACGAACGAGCGCACCCACGCCGCCATCCGCCACGGCTTGCGCCACTCCCCCCTGTACGGGGAGGCGGCCTCCATCGGCGCGGTGGGGCCGCGCTACTGCCCGTCCATCGAGGACAAGATCGTGCGGTTCGCCGGCAAGCCGTCGCATCGGCTGTTCCTCGAGCCCGAGGGGCTGGCGACGGTCGAGGTCTACCCGAACGGGCTCTCCACGAGCCTGCCGGTGCCGGTCCAGCTGGCGATGCTGAAGACGATCGAGGGGCTGGAGGAGGCGGTGGTGATCCGCCCCGGCTACGCCATCGAGTACGACTGCTTCGACCCCCGCGACCTGGACGCCACCCTCGGCAGCCGCCACCTGCAGGGGCTCTTCCTCGCGGGCCAGGTCAACGGCACCACCGGCTACGAGGAGGCCGCCGGCCAGGGGCTGGTGGCGGGCATCGGCGCGGCTCGGGCGGTGCGGGGCCAGGCCCCGTTCGTGCTGGGTCGGGACGAGGCCTACCTCGGCGTGCTGGTCGACGACCTGACGACCCGTGGAACGACCGAGCCGTACCGGATGTTCACGTCCCGGGCCGAGTGGCGGCTCGTGCTCCGGGAGGACAACGCGGACTTGCGGCTGACCGAGCGGGGTCGCGCCGTCGGCCTGGTCGACGACGACCGCTGGCGGCGCTTCGTGGCCCGGCGCGACGCCATCGAGGGGGGGCTCGCCTGGGCTCGACGGACCCGCGCGGCCCTGGTGCTCCGGCGCCCGGGCGTGGACCTCGCGGCGGCGGCGGCCGAGTGTCGGGCCGACCCGCCGGCCCTGTCCGAGGACGAGGCGGAGCAGGTGGTGCTCCAGTGCCGCTACGCCCCCTACATCGCCCGGCAGGCGGAGCAGATCGAGCGGCTGCGGGCGCTCGCGGACCTCGCCGTGCCGGCCGACTTCGAGTACCGGGGCCTGCCCGGCCTGCGCACCGAGCTGGTCGAGAAGCTGAGCGCCCGCCGCCCCGCGACCCTGGGCGAGATGGCGTCGGTGGACGGGGTGACGCCGGCGGCGGTGGCCCTCATCGCAGCCCGGGTTCGGGCCGCCTCGTGAGGCTGCGGCTCAGCGCGGAGCGGATCGAGCGGGAGTTGACCCCGATCCATCCCTGCGCCCCCGCGGTCGCGGAGCGGCTCGCCACGTGGAGCGAGGTGCTCGACAAGTGGTCCCGGGTGCAGCGGCTGGTCGGTTGGCGGTCCGCCACCGACCTGTTGCGCGAGGGCCTCGCCGACGCCTGGGCGATGGTCCCGCTGCTGGAGCCGACCGAGGGTCCCATGGTGGACGTCGGATCCGGCAACGGCCTGCCCGGCCTGGTCATCGCGGCGGCCCTGCCGGCGCGCCCGGTGCACCTGGTGGAGTCCCAGCGCAAGCGCGTCTCCTTCCTCAAGGAGGCGGTGCGCCAGATGGCGCTGACCGGGGTGGTGGTGCACCACGGTCGGGCCGAGGTGGTCCGAGACCGCGCCGACGCCCCGACGCGGCCGGTGTTCTTCGCCCGGGCCTGGAGCAGCCCGGCCGAGGTGCTCGCCGCCGCGCTCACGTGGAACTCACGCGCGTGTGTCCTCAGCACGACGCCACCCCCGCCGGAGCTGGAAGGCTGGCGCCTGGCCGACCAGCGAGCCGGCCGCCCGGCCGATCGACGCCTGCACGCCCGGTACGAGCCTGTTTAGCCCGCCGGATCCGTCTGGCGCCCACCGCGGCATTTTTTCCCAAATTTGCATTGCACAAGGATGCGTCCGCGCTCTAGGCTGCTCGCGTCCCCCGCGGAATGTGAGCAAGGCAGTCGATGGCGCGGATCATCACGATCTCCAACCAGAAGGGCGGAGTCGGCAAGACGACGACGGCAGTGAACCTGGCCGCGTGTCTGGCCGCGGCCGAGCGGCGCGTGTTGCTCGTGGACATGGATCCACAGGGCAACGCCACCTCCGGTCTCGGTGTCGACAAGCTCGACCTGGAACACACGATCTACGAAGTCCTGACGGGCGACGTCCCGCTCGCGGACGTGCTGCAGCCGACGGACCTTCCGTGGCTGTCGGTCGCCCCCTCCAACAGCGACCTGGTCGGCGCGGAGCTCGAGCTGGCGTCGGCGATGGCGCGGGAGCATCGGCTCTCCGACGCGTTGGACACGGTCTCGGCCGCCTTCGACTACATCATCGTCGACTGCCCCCCGAGCCTCGGCCTGCTGACGCTGAACTCGCTGACGGCCGCCGACTCGGTGCTCATCCCGCTGCAGACCGAGTACTTCGCCCTCGAAGGCCTCGGTGAGCTGACGCGCACCATCCAGCTGATCCAGCGGCGCCTCAACCCGGCGCTGCGCTGGGAAGGCATCCTGCTGACCCTGTACGACGGACGGAACCGCCTGAGCCAGCAGGTGGCGCACGACGTGCGCTCCCACTTCGGCGACAAGGTCTTCGAGACGATGATCCCGCGCAACGTCCGACTGGGCGAGGCGCCGTCGTTCGGCAAGCCGATCATCCTGTACGACGTCCACGCCAAGGGCTCCATGGCCTACCTGGCGCTGGCCCGCGAGCTGCTCGACCGCCACGGCGCGGGCCGGCAGGCCCGCACAGTTCGGAGCGCGTAAATGGCTGGAAGCAGGCGGAACACGCTCGGACGTGGCCTCGCGGCCCTGATCCCCGAGGCCCGGCAGGACGTCGACAGTCCCCGCGCGGCCCTCGCGGCGGGCGCGGTGGTGCAGATCCCGCTCGACGAGATCAAGGCCAACCCGATGCAGCCGCGGCGGCGGTTCCCGAGCGAGTCGCTCGAGGAGCTGACCTCGTCGGTCCGCGAGCAGGGCGTCATCCAGCCGATCCTGCTGCGCCCCCTGGACGGCGGCTACGAGATCGTCGCCGGCGAGCGTCGCTACCGGGCCGCCGGCAAGGCCGGTCTGCGCACCATCCCGGCGATCATCCGGCGGATGGAGCGGGCCGAGAGCCTCGAGCTCGCCCTCATCGAGAACCTCCAGCGCGAGGACCTCAACCCGGTCGACGAGGCGGAGGCCTACAGCGACCTGGTCGAGGAGTTCGGCTACACGCAGGAGGAGCTCGCCCGCCGGGTCGGCAAGGACCGCAGCACGATCAGCAACATGCTGCGGCTGCTCAAGCTGCCCGACGAGATCCTCGACGCCATGGCCCGCTGCTCCATCTCGATGGGTCACGGCCGGGCGCTGCTCGGCCTGGCCGAGCAGGGCACCGAAGCGATGCTCGAGGCGTTCGGCAAGGTCGTCGCCGAGGCGATGTCGGTGCGTCAGACCGAAGAGCTCGTGCGCAAGACCCGTGAGGGTCGACACAAGCGAGCGACCGCCGGGGAGCTGCCCGCCCCCCTGGTGGACCTCCAGGATCGCCTCGCGCGCCACCTCGGCACGCGGGTGAAGGTGAAGCCGCGGGCAACCGGCGAGGGCGGCAAGCTCGTCCTCGAGTACTACACACGACAAGACCTCGACCGCCTCGTGGAGCGGATCGAGGGAGAGCTCTTCTGAGGGGTACACAAGATGAAGTTTGGACGCCGAGACTCCCTGTTTGCTTCGCCGCCGCCGGACGACCTGCTCGAGGACGACCGCGCGCTGCCGCCGCCGAAGGCGCCGGCGCTGCCCAAGACGCGCTCCCAGGCGCAGCAGCAGCAGCAGGGCACGCAGCTCAACGCCTTCCTGGGCCGGGGCTGCATCTACGAAGGCAAGCTCACCTTCGAGGGGCGCGTCCGGATCGACGGCAGCTTCACGGGTGAGATCTTCTCCAACGACACGCTCGAGATCGGCCCCGACGCCGAGATCGAAGCCGAGATCGACGTCGCGACCGTCGTCATCGCCGGCCGCGTCACGGGGAACATCCAGGCGCGCCAGCGGTGCGACCTGCGCGCCCCCGGCATCGTCGTCGGCAACATCACCTCGCCCATCATCACGATGGACGAGGGCGTGCGGTTCGACGGTGAGATGCGCATGACGAACCTGGTGGACGACGTGCGCGCGCCGACGAAGCGCGCGGTCGCCCCGCCGATGGCCACGGCGCTGAGCGTCGAGCCGCCGGCCGCCACCGCCAAGCCCAAGACCGAGGCCCCGGCCAAGCCGCTGGTCAAGAACAACGGTGACCGCCGCAGCTCCGCTCCGGCGAGTCGCGACCCGTCGGAGCTGCTCAAGCCGGTTCCGTAGTCAAAGCATCCCTGGCACAGGGACGCTCCGCTCGCCCTCAGTCCCCCAGCTAGGCGGGCGTAGAGCAGAAGTTGACCCCGAGGCGAGTCCCCCCGCCTCGGGGTCACTTCGTTCTTGTCACGGTCAGCGTCGTCGACGCAGCAGGGCGGGCAGCAGGACCAGCAGGCCCAGCGCCGGGGTCGGTCCGCCGCCGGCCTCGTTGCAGCCGCAGCCGAGCATGATCTCGGGCCCCTGCTCCTGCTCCTGGTCGAACCAGTCGGGGTAGCCGTTGCCGTCCTGATCGCTGGACGAGCCGCCATCCCAGTCGTCGTCGTCCGCGGATTCGTTTTCTTGTTCTTCGTCTTGGTTATCGGGCCCGGGGTCCGGATCGGTGTAGT
>CAYQEG010000185.1:0-15477 GCA_964416435.1 uncultured Rickettsiales bacterium | reverse complement strand
GAGCGCCTGTTCGCGGCCTCCGGCGCCCCCGGCCGCGTGGCGGAGCTGCGCGGCGGCCCGGCCCGGGGCACCGGCGTGGCCCCCCCCCCCCCCCGGGGGGCGGGGGGGGGCGCGGGCGGCGGCGGGGGGGCGGCCGGGGGGGCGCGCGGGCCGGCGCGCCGGGGCGTCGCGCGGGGACCGGCCGGGCAGGTCGAGGGCCGGGGGGCCGGGCCGACGCTGCCGGGCGCGGTCGTCGACGAAGTCCCCGAGCGCCTGGTCCGGCGCGCCGCCCGCAAGCGACTGGACCGCATTCGCGTCCGGGGTTGGCCGTCCCAGGTCGGCTACAGCGATCGCCAGGGCGCCCTGTGGGTCACCTCCCAGGTCGACGGCACCGTGACCCTCGCCGACCCGGGCGTGGTGTGGCACCAGCGACGCGCCACCGTCGGCCCCCCCCCGACGCAGGTCGTCGTCGACGGCGGGTCCGGTACGCTGTACGGCCTCAACCGGTGCGGGGTGTTCGAGGTGGACATCCGTTCGACGTTCCCATGGCCCAGCAGCGGCGACGTCGAGGCGGCCGAGCGGCCGGTGGAGGCTCCGACGGGTGGGTGAAGTGAGCTCGCGTCCCGAAATCCTCTTCGTGCACGCCTACCTCCTGGAGGAGGACGATCACCCCCTGGGCTCGATGCACCCGCTGCCGCCGCTGCAGCCGGCCGAGGTCGCCGCCTGGGTCGCCCAGGAGGCGAACGCGCGGGTCGAGCTGTGGGACCCCACGTTCCGGGTCGACGTCCGCTCCTTCGACGTCGCCGTGGCCCATCGCCGCCCGCCCATCGTCTGGCTCTACACCCACCCGACGACCCGCGGCGCCGCCATGCGGATGATCCGACTGGCCCGGAGCGCCGGCGCCGTCGTGGTCGCCGGGGGACCGGACGCCGGCCTGCGGCCCTCCACCTACCTGCGAGCGGGGGCCGACGCGGTGGTCCCGGGCGAAGGCGAGGACTCCACCCTCGCCCTGCTCCTGGCCCTGCGCTCGGCCCACTTCCGGGCCACTCCGGCGCTCCTCGCCCGGGTGCCGGGGCTGCACTACCTGGACGAGCACGGCACCGTCCGCCAGGGGGGCGGCAAGCCCCGGCTGGTGGCGATGGAGCGGCTGCCTCGCCCCCTGCGGGAGCAGGAGCAGACGCGCATCCACCTCGAACGCTGGGACGACGTCGCCCGCCCCCGCACCCTCGCGGTGCGCACCGGCCGAGGCTGCCCCACCCCCTGCGGCTACTGCACGCGCGACGTCTTCGGCCGGCCCTACCGGCGACGGGCCCCCGAGGACGTCGTGGAGGAGATGGCCGAGCTGGCGGGCTCGTTCGAGCTGGAGCGCTTCCGGTTCGTCGACGAGCTGTTCCTGTACGACGCCCACTGGCTCAAGGAGCTCGCCGACGAGCTGCGACGACGGGACCTGCGCGTCACGTTCGAGGGCAGCGCGCACCCCGGGGTGCTGGACACCTCCGCCGTCGCCGCCCTCGCCAGGGTCGGGCTGAAGCGGCTGGACCTCCACGCCGCCTCCGGCTCCGACCGCCTGCTCACCAGCCTGGACTGGAGCTACCGACCCGGGGACATCTACCGCTCCGCGGCCGCCATCCGCGACGCGGGGATCGGCATGGGGCTCCAGGTGTTCGTCGGACTGCCCGGCGAGACCCGCGCCGACCTCGACGCGAGCCTGGAGATGGTCCGGCTCGTCCGGCCCGACGGCGTGGAGGTGACCCGGGTCGATCCCGGCAGCCCGGCCCTCTTCCGGCAGGACTGGGAGCGCGTCATCGACGGCCCGCTCCACGCCCGCGGCGCCCCCGCGGCGCCCGACTCGGTGCTGCTGTCGGCGGTCACCTGGATGCGGTCCGTCGGCCAGCGGGACTCGGCGGACGCGTCCGATCGCCTCCGAGAGATGGCGGCCCGCTTCGGCCGCCCGCTGCTGCGGGCCTGGGTCAAGGTGGCCCCGGGTGGGGAAAAGCCTTAGGGCTTTGGCTCGGTGTTAGACTCCCGCACGGTCCACACATGTCGTGTGGGCGGGGCGAGGGCGCCCGGAACGGATGACGGAGTGCCCGATGACGGAGCCAAGGGGGTTGAAGCTCTCCTGAACAGCGGCCACTTTCGCAAGCCGCCGGCAGAGCAAGCTCCCATGCCCAAGCCTGGCGAGGCGTTCGCCGGGCGCTACACCATCGAACGCCTGCTCGGGCGCGGTGGCATGGGTGAGGTCTACCTCGCACGCCAGGCCCCGCTCGACCGGCTGGTCGCCCTCAAGATCCTCAAGCAGCCCGAGTCCATCGAGGACGATCCCAACTTCGACGCCCGGTTCCTCCGCGAGGCGGCCGCCGCGGCGCGGCTCCAGCACCCCAACACCATCACCGTCTACGACTTCGGCCAGACCGAAGAGGGGCAGCTGTACATCGTCATGGAGTTCCTCGAGGGGACCGACGTCCGGACGTCGCTCGCCCACGAGGGGATCTTCAGCGCGCAGCGGGCGATCCACGTCGCCAAGCAGATCTGCAAGAGCCTGCGGGAGGCCCACGCCAAGGGGATCATCCACCGCGATCTGAAGCCCGCCAACGTGTTGCTCGTCGAGCGGGACGAGGACGTCGACTTCGTCAAGGTGCTCGACTTCGGCCTCGTCAAGTTCCGGGGCGAAGCGTCGGAGATCACGCTCGCGGGCAAGTTCCTGGGCTCGCCGAAGTACACCTCGCCGGAGGCGCTCGACCGACACGCGATGGTCGACCACCGGGCCGACATCTACGCGATCGGCATCCTCCTCTACACGATGCTGACGGGCCAGCCGCCGTTCGACGGCGACCCGATGCAGGTGCTCAACGCCCACCTCCACGAGGTCCCGAAGCCGATGTATCGGCTCAACCCGGCGGCCCAGACGACCCCCGAGCTCGAGGGTCTCGTGGCGCGCTGCCTCGAGAAGAAGCCGAGCGACCGCTTCGACACGATGGCCGACCTCCTGCAGGCCCTGCGCGAAGTCGGCTCCTACTTCGGCGACGAGCACACCGAGACGCTCGACCTGGAGCTGAGCGACGACTCGGGGCTCCAGGGTGCGCTGGCGGGCCTGGTCTCGCGGTCCCAGGACGAACCGGTCCCGACCCCCGCGCCGGCCGCGCCCCCGCCGGCGGCGCCGGCCCGATCCGACCGAGAGGACCGACCCTCCAAGGGTGGCGGCAGGCCGAGGACCGAGCGGCGGCCCGCGGCCGGAAACAACCGCCTCATGCTGGCGCTGCTCGCCGCCACGGTGCTCCTGCTCTTCGTGCTCGGAGGCGTCGCGCTGCTCCTGTTGAGCCGGGGGGGCGACTCGAGCGACGAGATCGAAGTGCCCGCGGGCACGGTGCACCTGAACGATCCGCCGGCGGATCTCCCCCCCGCGGGCGCGCTGCCCGAAGAGCCGCCGGTCGAGGAGCTCCCGGACCAGCCGACGGACGAAGCCGGCTCGACCGCCCCGTCCGGCGAGGTCGAGGTCGCCGCGACGCCGCGCCCGGCCCGCACGCCGCGCCCGGCCGCGACTCCCAAAGCGGTCACGCCGACCCCATCGGTAAGCTCTGCTTCCGAAGACCCTCCCCAGGACGAGCCGACGCCGGCGCCCACGGACGAGGACGGCGACGACGTGCCGACTGGCTACAAGGACAATCCCTACTAGCAAGCTAGGGACTCACCAGGTTGAACGGGGAAGCGATGAGACCGAGAGCGGTCAACCTGCGCCCGGCGGCTCTACTGCTCGCCGGAATCGTGGCCTCCACCGTGCTGGCGCTGGCGACGCCGGCCCGCGCCGACGTCCGAGACGACGCCCGACGCGCGTTCCGCCAGGGCATGACCCTCATCTCCGAGGGTCAGAACCTGGAGGGGATCGAGTTCCTGCAGAAGGCGTACGACCTGCTGCCGCACCCGTCGGTGCTCTACAACATCGGCCTCACCTACGCCAACGCCGGCGAGTACGGGTCGGCCCTGGACTACTTCCAGCGCTACCTCGACACCGGGCCGGAGGATGGAGCGGCGGTCGAGAGCCTGATGGCGCTGCTGGAGTCGCAGATGCAGGACGACGCAGCCGCGGCCGAGATCGGCGGCGGCGGCGACGCCGGATCCGGGGGCGGTGACGCCGGCGGGGGCGGAGGCCAGGTCGCTGCGACGCCCGAAGTGCTCGCGCTGATCGAGCGGCTCGAAGCGCTCGCAGCCCGGATGGAGGGCGGCGGCGAGCCGGTCGCGGTCGCCCCCACCGAAGAAGCGATCGACGCCGACGCGCTCGAGTCCCGCGGCGACATCTACGAAGAGGTGGTCGTCTCCGCGTCCCGCCAGGCGAGCGCGCCGGTGGACGCACCGGTCGCCACGACGGTCATCACGGCGGACGAGATCCGGCTCAGCGGCGCGACCAACATCCCCGACCTGCTGCGGCGGGTGCCCGGCATGTCGGTGCTGACGATGGGATCGGGCAACGCCAACCTCGCGGTCCGCGGCTTCAACCAGCGCATCAGCAACAAGGTGCTGGTGCTCGTCGACGGCCGGTCCGCCTACCTCGACTTCCTCGGCGGCACCTTCTTCAAGACGCTGTCGATCGACCTGCAGGACATCGAGCGGATCGAGGTCATCCGCGGCCCGAACTCGACGCTGTACGGCGCCAACGCGTTCGGCGGCGTCGTGAACATCATCACCAAGCAGCCCGACGAGACCCGCCCCTTCGGAGGCTCGGTGCACGTCACCGCCGGCAGCGGCGAGACCATCCTGGGCAACGCCCGGTTCGGCGGCCGCTCGGGGATCCTGCGCTACCGGGGCTCCATCGGGTACGAGCAGACGAGCCGCTACGAGCTGACCTACGGCGAGCGCGCGGACGTCGTCGCCACGACCGATGACCCGAAGCTGGCCGTGCGCGGGCTGAGGGCCAACGGCGGCCTGCGGATCACCCCGACGCCCAACATCTCGCTCGGGCTCAGCGGCGGCCTCAACTACTCCTACGACTCGTTCATGGCGATCGGCGTGTTCCGCAACTTCTGGATGCGGGGCCTGTTCAGCGACGTGCGGTTCGACGCCCAGTTCGGCGGCCTGGGGATCCGGGTCTTCTGGAACCACATGAACGCGGAGGCGGACCAGACCTGGCTGACGGTCGGCGGCGCGTCGTTGGCGACCCACCCGGTGGCCCACGTGGTGGACGTCGAGGCGATCTACTCGGGCCGCGCGCTGACCGGCCCGGTGCAGCACGACCTCGCCGTCGGCGCCGGCTACCGGCTCAAGACGATCGACTGGAGCTACATCGACGAGCCCCACGTCGAGCAGCACCTGCACGGCTTCGTGGAGGACCGGATCACGTTCATCCCGCAGCTGGTGACGGTGCTCGGCTTCCGCTTCGACCAGCACCCCCTGGTCGGCTTCACCCCGTCCCCCCGCGGCGCGCTGCTGATCAAGCCGACGCCGGGCCAGGCGCTGCGCATCTCGGCCGGCACCGCGTTCCGAACTCCGACGTTCACCGAGTCGTACCTCGACCTCGTGATCCCCTCGGGCGTGGTCACCGGGGTCGGCATCCAGAGCCGGGGCAACCCGGACCTCGAGCCGGAGAACATCTTCTCCGCCACGCTCGGCTACACCTTCGAGGACAGCGACTTCGTCGGGTTCCAGATCGAGGGCTGGTACCAGCGCGTCGGCAACCTCATCGCCCTGGGCAACATCCAGTCGGGCGAGGGCGCCGGGCCGCGCATCGGCACGACCTTCGTCGTCGGCGAGTCGGCGTTCCAGAACAACGACTCGGTGTTCCACGGGCTCGGCGGCGAAGCCGAGATCCACGCCTTCCCCGTCGACGGCCTGGACATCCGCGGCGCCTACTCCTTCGCCTACTTCATCGACCAGGAGCGCAAGGACGCCGGCGAGGACGACTTCCGCGACCGGAGGCACCCGATGCACTCGGGCTACGTCGGCGCGTCGTACCGCTCCCCCATCGGGCTCGACATCGCCGCCGACCTGCACATCGTCAGCGCGGTCGTCATCCCCGAGCGGACCTTCGACGCGGCCACCGGCCAGGCGATCAACGAGGACTGCGACGGCGACGCCTACGCGATGGTGTCGGCCCGCCTCGGCCAGCGCCTGCTCGACGACAAGCTCGAGTTCGGCATCTCTGCCTTCAACATCCCCGGCTTCTTCACCGGGGGCCACCGCGAGCATTGCCTCGGGACCCGCGTCGGGCCCCGGGTGCTCGGCTCCGCCACCTACCGGTTCTGAGGAGATGCCGATGCGACACCGTCTGCTCTTCGCCCTCCTCGCCGCCTTCGCGCTGACCGCGTGCGAGGTGCCGGTCTTCCCGACCGACGACACCCCCGCCCCGGCGACCCGGATCGAGGGCACCATCGAGGTCCTCGTGAGCGCCGGCTACCCGTACGGGCCCGCGGTCCTGTTCCGATACTCCTGCGCCGACCCGCCGCCGCCGACCGGCGCGGGGAGGCCGATCGACTTCCTGATCGTGCCGGAGACGGAGTTCGTCGAGGGGTCCGCCCCCTTCGTCTTCCCGTCCGTGCCGCCGGACAGTTGCTCGATCCTGGGCGGGTTCCTCGACCGCGACCGCGACTTCCACTACGCCTTCACCACCGCAGCGCAGGCCACCGCCGGCGACGTCTCCTTCGGCTTCGTCGACGTGGCGACGGGCAGCGCCGACGGCGACTGGATCGAGCCGGTGCTGGACGTCGAGCTTCGGGCCGAGACGGTCGAGCCCTGGGACCGGCCCGTCTTCGCGCTGGAGGACGTCTCCGAGGGGGACGACGACGACAGCGCCGCGCCGACGGGGCCGGAGTGGCCCCGGCTGGTGCTCGACGGCGACCCGGAGGCGCTGGGCCGCCTCTTCACGACGCTGCAGACGAGCCCCGTGCGGACCGACCTGGGCGACCACGACGATCCGCGGTTCCAGGTGGTGTTCGCGCCGGACCTGGACGGCGACGGCTTCCCCGACGACTTCAACGGGGACGGCCAGTACGACATCGTCTGGCCGCAGGTGCTGTTCTTCCGACTCGATCCGGAGGATCCGACGGGGGAGGCGGAGTCGGATCCGCGGGTCGTGATCCCCGGCATCATCCTGCCCGCCAACCCGTTCGCGCCGCTGGACACGTCGGTCAACCTGCTCTCCCAGGCGTTCGACCAGGGGGTGGCGTTCGACGGCGTCAGCCGCCTCGCGGCGGAGCGGATGCTGATCGTGGTGCCCGACCTGGTGGTCACGGCGACCGAACCGGAGACCGTGCTCACCCCCATCGAGCACGTGCAGGCGAGCGGCGTCGAGGTGACCGGCCTGTACCGCGCGCTGGTCATGAACCCGACGGGTCAGCTCTGGTTCCTCCCCAACGAGCTCGCGACCGACGTCGTCACCCAGGGCGGCTACTTCTCCGTCGTGGCCGAGTAGCCCGCACCGCAACGGCAGCGGGGGAGTTCGGTAAGGTCCAGGGGTGGGGACCCTGGACGAGTCGCTGAGCACGATCGCGGCGGATCCGAGGCAGACCGACACGGTCGCCCGGTACCTGCTGCCTCACCCCCTCGCCGCCCTCTACCAGCTGGTCTACGTGCACAGCCGACCGGGGCTGCGCTACGCCAACCTGCTGCGCCTCAGCGAGGGGCTGACGCGTTTCCTGGCCTACCTCGCGCTCGCCGACGCGGCCAGCTGCGGCGCGGGCCCCAGGCGCATGGGCGACTGGCTGAAGCTGCTCCGCACCCCGGGCTTCGGCAAGCTGCAGGGGCTGCTCCGGTCGGCCAACAGCTTCCTCGCGGACCAACCCGACCGATTCCTGCCGGAGCTGGAGCAGCTGTCGTCGGACGTCTGGGAGGCCGCGATCGGTCGCACGATCGACGCCCGCAACCACTACGCCCACCGCTCTTTCGCCGTGCCCGACGCGGCCGCGAGGGGGGCTCCGCTGGACGAGCTCACCGGCGACGTGCGCGTGTTGTTGGCCCACGCGCAGTTCCTGCGCCACTACCGGCTGGGCACCAGCCACAACCCGCGGTCGGCCGGCGCCGGGTGGTTCGTCAACCACTGGCGGGGCAGCCGCGGGCAGGAGGAGGAGTGCGCGGCGACCTCGCTACGGGGGCGGGCGCTGCTGCCCGAAGAGGCGGCGCTGCTGCTGGACCCCCGCGAGGACCGGGCGCTCGTTCTGAGCCCCTTCTTCCACCGGTCGCTCGACCGCAAGCGCAGCGTGTTCCTGTGGCTGGACCACCTGGGGGCGAACGAGGCGGTGTATCGCCACCCGGTGCTCGAGCTGGAGGTCTCCCGGGCGCTCCCCGATCCCTTCGCGCCGGACGAGCCGGGCGTCTCCAGCGAGGCGTACATCGCGCGGGTCGACTCCTGGCACGACCGGATCGGGCTCGAGCTGGACGACGCCTCGCGCCGGGCGCTGACGGGCAGCGGCTCGCCGACCACGTTCGACGAGCAGTTCACCGTCGTCGGCAAGCTCGGCGAGGGGGCCATGGGCACGGTGTGGGAGGTCCAGAACAACGCCCTGGACCGCCGCGCGGCGCTGAAGATCCTCAAGAAGGAGCACCTGCCGAGCGAGACGCAGATCAAGCGGTTCACCCGGGAAGCGAAGCTGCTGTCCAAGCTGCAGCACCCGGGGATCGTCGACGTCTACTCCATGGGCGTCGCCCCGAGCGGAGAGCCGTTCCTGGAGATGGAGCTGCTGGACGGGGAGCCGCTGCACCGTCGGCTGGAGCGGACGGGGCCGATGTCGGCCTGGGAGACGCGCGACCTCGCCGTCGCTGTGCTGTCGGCGCTGGCCTACATCCACGAGCAGGGGGTCATCCACCGCGACCTGAAGCCGTCGAACATCATCCTGTGCGACGCCGGGCCTCGGCTGGTCGACTTCGGCATCGCCGCGGTGATCGACGGCACGCAGCTGACGTCGACGATGTCAGCCATGGGCACGCTCAACTACATGGCGCCCGAGCAATGGGGCGGCAAGGCGGACGCCCGCTCGGATCTCTACGGGCTCGGGCGCGTGCTGTACCAGTGCGTCACCGGGGAGGCGCCCGAGGGGCTGGAGACCGACCTCACCGGGCGGGACGGGGTCGATCCCGGGCTGGCCGGAGTCGTGCTCCGGGCGACGCAGAGCAAGCCGACGGACCGGTACGGGTCTGCCGCGGCGATGAAGGCGGCGCTCGACGGGGTGGAGGAGGCCGAGCCGGGGCCGGAGCCCGAGCCCGAGCCCGAGCCCGAGCCGAGCCGCGTGGAGGCGCCGAAGCCGTCCCCGCCCCCCCCGGTCGCCGAGGCCGCCCCGGGCCGACTGGGAGTCGTGATGGTGGCGACCGCTGCCCTCATCGCAGCGATCGCGGCCGGCGCATGGCTGATGCTCCCGCCCCGGTTCGCTGGGTTGACCCTGGTCGACGTCGACCCCCGACGCACGACCCTGCGGCTCGACGGCCAGCGGCTGGACCGGGACCTCGAGGCCTGGTCGGCGCCTTGGCTGCGGGAGCTGTCCGGGCTCGGCCTGGCCGCCTCGGCGGTCAACGTCGCGGCGGACGGGCGGTCGGCCGACGCGACGGTGACCGTCGCCCCGGGCTTCGACGCGACGGAGCTGCCGCTGCCGGGCGGCGGCACCGCCCCGCTCCGCTACCACTTCGCCCTTCGGATCCACTACACGCACTACAAGGACCAGCAGGCCACCGCGACGAAGGCGACGTTCCAGCGGTTGCTCGACGAGATCCGGCGCTCCGAGGCGCTCGAGCGGCTGAACGTCACGTTCGAGGCGGAGCCGGTGCTGTCCTGGCGCAAGTCCAACGACTACGACGACAGCAGCGCCCACTTCCTCTCCTCGGAGATCGAGGAGGCGGACCTGCTCGACACCAGCACGTTCCTGTCGATCTCGTTCAAGTGGAGGCACATGGCCGCGGCGCCCGGCCCCTGGGGCGGCCGCGACGCCCCGTTCGAGTGGCTCGCCTGCAACCTCGGCCCGAACCTGGAGACGCACTACACCTCTCTGCTGATCGCCCCCGCAGAGACGCCGCTGGCCCGCGCCCTGGGCCCGGACGAGGAGCTCACCCCCCAGCGGCTGCGGCGCTTCCTCGCCAGCCGCCCCGGCCAGCGGATCGACTGGTGGTACAACACCGCCGGCTCGACCTCCGGGTACGTCATCCCGTGCCTGACCTGGAGCCCGGTGCTGTCGGCGCTGGGCGACCGGGTGTCGGTCGATCACAGCGACGACCACGGCGACACGGTGCGCCTCGTGCTCGAGCAGCCGAGCGAACACCCGCCCGTCGGCGCGGTCTACGACCTGATGCTCGAGCAGAAGACGGAGGACCCGGCGTGGGGCGGCGCCGAGCACCGGGTGCTCTGGCGGTCGGGGGAGATCCCCCACGGCGGCATCCTGGTCCGCAACGACATCCTCCCCCGCAAGCGTGACGCGATCGAACGCGCCCTCTCGGAGCTCTGGGTCCGCGACGAGGCGACGCCGATCGAGTGGCCCGATCGCGGCGACGTCAAGGGGCTTCGGAACTGCGACAAGAGGCGCTTCGAGCGGCTGGAGGACTCGATCCTCGACCACCCCCAGGCGTCGGTCTGCGTCGAGGAGCTCAGCGAGCTCCGCCCTCGCTAGAGACCGTGCCGCCGAAGAACACGAAGTCCCCGGTGCCGGAGACCCGGCCGAAGTCGGGCGTCTGCACGTGGCCGCGGGCCTGGGCCGCCTCGCTGACCGCCCGGGTCACCTCGACCCCCAGCTCGCGACCGGTGATGAACCGGCCCGGCTCCGGCTCCAGGGCCGCCAGCAGCTCTCCGGTGAACACCGAGTGGCCGCCGGGACCGCCGTCGAGCACCGCCTGGTCGGCCTGGCCGGCGGTCAGCACCTGGAACACCGGCTCCTCGACGATCGAACGCAGGTAGGCGGCGTCGACCTCCGGCACGGCTGACGCGTCCCGCGTAGCGAGCAGCCCGCCGTAGCAGGCGTCGACCACCATCAGCTTGTGCCGGGCCCCGACCACGACGTCCATCAGCTCGCGGATCTCGGTCATGGAGATCCCGCCGGGAGGCCGGTCGCCGGCCCCCTCGGCCATGCGCCCGTCGTGGGGCAGGAGATAGCCGATCGGCTCCCCCCGGCCGGTGGTCAGGGTCGTGCCGTGGCCCGCCCAGAAGACGAACAGCGCGGCGCCTTCCGGAAGCCGACCGAACGAGGACAGCGCGTCCTTGATCGCCTCCCCCGTCGCCGCGGCGTCGTACAGCTCGCTCACCGAGTCGAAGCCGTACCCCTGCTGCACCAGGTCCCGGACCGCGCGAGCGTCTCGGACCGCGTACCGCAGGTTCAGCGACGGATCGTCGTACACCCCGATGCCGATGATCAGCGCGTGGCGTTCGCTGTACGGCGACCCGGTCGTGATCGCCGCGGGGGTCGGCTCCGCGTCGAGCCGGGTCGCCCCCCGCAGCGCCGCCTCCGCGCTCGGGGAGAGCGTGGGGGAGACCGTCACCTCGCCCGACGGCTGGTCGCGCAGGAGCACGAGCACAGCGACGAGCAGCACGCCGCAGAGACCCAACCACGCGACCGCTGCCCACCGCTTCGCGCCCGGCTCGGGACCCGGCGTGGGGAACCGCGGCAGCTCGACGAGGGCAGGAGGCGACAGCCCCAGGGTCGGGGCGAGGGCAGCCAGGATCTCCTCGCGGGTCAGCGCGGTGCCGCCGCGCGGAGCGGCGACGAGCGTGCCGGCGTGGCGGGCGCCGTCGTACCAGCGCTCGGGGAGCTCCCCGCCCCGCTTGGCGCGCTCGGCCTCATCCAGCGGCCCGGCCGCCGGCGCGATCGACAGGCGGCGGGCGGGATCGGCGCTGAGCACCCACTCCCCCGGCTCCCACTCCACCAGGAGCAGGGCGAAGCCACCCCCGCCCGGAGCGGTCGGGTCGCGGCGAGCCCATTCCCGGAAGCGGGTCGACGCGGGGCGGCTCAGGACGAACAGGTCCGCGCGACGCTCCCCCACCCGGGCCGTCAGCGCCTCCCCCCGCGCCCGATCCTCGAGCCAGGTCTCCCGATCCCTGCGAAGGAGCTCCAGCTCCTCCTGAAACGTGGTGGAGGCCTCGAACAGGTGGTCGTCGTCGAGCGAGCCACCCTCGACGAGGTGTGCGACGAGGTACCGGAACAGCAGGCCGGTCCGCTCCAGCAGCCGCTCCGCGGCCGACGCCCCGGTCGGGTCCCCCGCCGCGCGGCGCACCTCGTCGAGCACGGCGTCCGGTCGCGTATGCGGCGCCCCGGGGCCGGGGCTGTGGCCCTGCCTGCAGAGGCGGGCGTAGGTCGTCAGGGCGTCGAGCGCGGACGCCGGCACCTCGGGCCCCGCTCGCCGCAGCAGCCACAGCGCCAACAGGTCGTCGAAGACCGGGACGACGGGCGCGTGGATGTGTGGCGGGTCGTCCCCCCATCCCACCAGGGAGGCGGCCCCCCGGTCGGCGACCGCGGCGGCGAGCGCGCCGGCGTCAGCGCCGTCGGCGGCCTCCAGCAGGAGGCCCGGCTCCCGACCGTCGCGGGGCCAGTCCTCGGGCGGCCGGAAGAGCACGCGAAGCATCGCCGTCATCGTACTTGGCCTTGCCCCGGGGGGGGCGGTGTGGCAGCACGGTGAGGTGCGACGCCTGCTCCCCCTGCTGTTCCTCCCGCTCACCGCCTGCCCCGGCCCCGAGGGGCCGCTCGGCGACGACTTCCTGTGGGGCACCGCCAGCGCGGCGTGGCAGGTGGAGGGCGACCATGACCCGGATCCCGACGACGGGTTCGACGTGCGCTCCAACTGGACGGTCTGGACCGAGCGGGGCTGCATCGAGGGGGGGCAGACCAACCCGGAGGGGTCCGGCTTCTACACCCGCTACGCCGACGACTTCGCGATGGCGGCGTCCATCGGCACGAACACCTACCGGGTGGGGATCGACTGGGCCCGCATCGAGCCCGAGAACGACGTCTGGAACGACGCCGAAGTCCAGCACTACGTCGACGTCCTGGAGGCCGCCCACGCCGCCGGGCTGACGCCGATGGTGACGCTGTGGCATTGGGTGATGCCGACGTGGGTGCAGAACCCGACGGAGACCGACCCCTTCGACGGGCTCGCCATGGACCCCGGCCCGGACAGCTTCTTCGTCACCGAGTTCACCGAGTTCGTGGAGTACGTCGCCCCGGCGTTCGCGCCCCACGTCGACCTCTACTCGATCCTCAACGAGCCGTTCAGCGTCATCAGCGCCGGCTACATGCTCGGCTCCTGCGGCAACGGCGCCTTCCCGCCCGGCGCGCCGCTGCCCGACGTCAACGCAGCCCGGAACGTGACGATCAACCTGCTGTTCGCCCAGGCCGCGGCCTGCGACGCGCTGCGGAGCCTCGACGACGGCGACTACGACGACGACGGCGCGAACGCGCTGTGCGGCCAGGCGCAGGGCTCCAACGTCGTCCGCGCGCTGGTGCCCGGCAACGACGAGGACGAAGCCGGCGCCGAGCGGCTCGACTGGCTCGTCAACCACGCGACGATGCACGCGCTGGTCTACGGCAACCTCGACCTCGACATGGACGGCGAGTTCACGACGACCATGGCAGACGACCCCGCGCTGCCGCTGGACGAGGGCTACTACGAGCAGCTCGAGGGCTCCCTGGACTGGCAGGGGATCAACTACTACGGCCCGATCCTGGTCGACGGGCTGCCCGGCTCGCTGCTCGGCGGGCTGCCGATCCTCAGCGTCGAGGACTACAACCCCGACCTGCCCCACAGCACGCTCGGGTTCGCCATCGACCCGGGCGGGTTCGGCGAGATCCTCGACGCCTACGCCGTCTACGGCTTGCCGATCTACATCACCGAGAACGGCATCGGCGACGACGAGGACGACGATCGACCGATGTTCATCACCGAGCATGTCGACCAGGTGCAGTCGGCGGTCGAGCGGGGCGTCGACATCCGCGGCTACTACTACTGGTCCCTGACCGACAACTTCGAGTGGGCGCACGGGTTCGACCAGCGGTTCGGCCTGTTCCGCGTCGACTTCGACGACCCCGACCTGCCGCGCTCGCGCCAGGACAGCGTCGACGCCTACGAGCAGATCATCGAAGCCGGCGGCATCACCGACGCCGTCAGGGAGCGATGGGTGAAGGAGCGCTACGCTTCCGACAGTCGCCCATGAGACTCGCCGCCCTCGCCCTGGCCGTCCTCCTGATGCCGGCCTGCTGATGGAGCAGCTCCGCGGCGACGGGCCGACCTTCCTGTACGGCGGCTCCTACGGCACCTGACTGGCCGAGCGGTTCCTGCAGATCCACCCGGACCTGCCCGACGGCGTGATCCTCGAGGGCATCTCCGCGCCGGGGCAGGGCTTCGTCGACTACGAGGCCGGCATGAACGCCGCGGGGGAGGCGCTGTTCGACGTCTGCGTGAGCGACCCCGCCTGCCGCTCCCACTTCGACGCGGATCCCTGGACGACCGCCACCGACCTGGTCGCTGCGATCGACGCGGGCGACGCCTGGGGGGACTGAGCCTCCTTGATCGCCCTTGGCGATCCCGCCGGGGTCGCGGCATGGTGACCATCGGAGGACCATGCACATCCGCTTGCCCCTCGCGCTCGCCGCGCTCGTCGCGGTGCTCGCCCCGAGCGCCGCGTCGGCCCAGCTGCTCACCGGGCCGGACACCTACGGCTACCGCTCGGTCGAGACCGAGTACGACTTCGTGACCCTGTCGACGGGGCTTGGAACGCTGATGGTGCCGCCCGGCTCGGGCCACCCCGAGGTGGCGCTCCCCTGGAACTTCAGCTGGTACGGGGTCGACTACCCGTCGATCTTCATCGGCGACAAGGGCGCGCTCGGCTTCACCGACTACGCCCTGTACGGCACCCCCTACTGCCCCCCCTCGGTCGGCGGCCTGCCCGACCTGATCCCGCTCGGCGTGTCGATGGGGGCCAACCTCGGTCAGCCCAACAACGAGGTCTGGGCGTACCTGGACTTCGTCGAGGACCGCGTCATCCTCAGCTGGGAGGACATCTGGATCTACCCCAACGGCGGCTACCCGCTCACCGGTCCGTTCGACTTCCAGGTGCACCTCTACAGCAACGGCGACGTCGAGTTTCACTACGCCAACGTCTTCGTGAACAACGCCGAGGCCGACTACGGCGCCGACGCCAACGTCGGCTTCTACGACCAGTCCGGGGGCACCGACACCGCCGGAAACGCCAACTCGATCTACTGCGACGAGGCGGCTCTGTACAACGGGATGGCGATCGCCATCACCACCTGCGGCGACCCCGACGGCGACGGCTACCTCGACCCGGCCTGCGGCTACACCGACTGCGACGAGACCAACGCCGACATCAACCCCGGCACGCCCGAGCAATGCAACGGCGGCATCGACGACGACTGCGACGCCGCGACGGACGAGACTGTCGACAACGACGGCGATGGGCTGTCCGCGTGCGCGGGTGACTGCGACGACGGCGACGACCACGTCTACACCGGCGCGACGGAGCTGAGCTACGGGCTGGACAACGACTGCGACACGATCGTCTACAACGCCCCGGACGCCGACGGCGACGGC
>CAYQEG010000184.1:0-15608 GCA_964416435.1 uncultured Rickettsiales bacterium | reverse complement strand
CCCCGCCCCCCCGCGGCGCGGGCCCACCCCGCCGCGGCCGCCCCCCCCCCCCACGACGTAGGTGGGGGGGGCTGGCGGCGGCGGCGGCTCGCCCGGGCAGCCGAGCAGCACCAGGGCCAGGCAGAGGATCGCGGCGCGATACATCGCGGCAGGATAGCGGCGCGGGCACGGACCACACCGACGCAACACCGGGTGGCTAGGCTGCAGGGGTGAGCCGGCTGAGCCCCTGGGTCTGCATCGCGGCGTTGCTCTGCGCGGGCTGCAGCGACCAGGAGATCCTGCCCGTCGACCCGACGGGGGACGACGACGACTCCGGGCCGGCGGACGACGACGACTCCGGGCTGTCCGACGACGACGACGCGACCCCCGACCGCCAGCCCGCGCTGGAGATCGAGCCGGCGAGCTTCGGGTTCGGCGACCGCGCCATCGGTTGCTCCGCCGACGTGCTCGTCCGGGTGGCCAACGTCGGGGACGCCGAGCTGCTGGTCTACGAGCTGGAGCTGGTGGAGCCCGCCGGCGGCGGCGAGCTGAGCCTGCTGGACTCCCCCGGGGCGGCGGTGCTGCAGCCCGGCGAGGTGCTGGAGCTGACCGTCGTGCACGCGCCGATGGACCTGGAGGCGGACTCGGCGACCCTCCGCGTGCTGAGCAACGATCCCCAGGCGCCCGAGCAGAACGCCCCGTTCACCGGCGGGGGGCTGCCCGGGGAGACCGGGGCCGACGCCTACCAGCAGTCCGGAAACCGCCAGGTCGACGTGCTGTGGGTCGTCGACAACTCGTGCTCGATGGCGCTGGAGCAGGAGGCGCTGGGGGACAACTTCGGCTCGTTCCTGTCGATCGTCGACGAGCTGCAGCTGGACTACCAGGTGGGCGTCGTGAGCACGGACGCCGAGGACGACGGCCTGCTGCAGGGCGCTCCGACCGTCGTCACCCCCACCACGCCGGACAACGAGGCCGTCTTCGCGGACAACGTCGCGCTGGGTCAGTTGGGTTCGGGCACCGAGCAGGGGCTGGACATGGCGCTCGCGGCGCTGGTCGAGCACGGCGCGCCGGGCGGGCCGAACGAAGGCTTCGTGAGGCCGGGCGCGGGCCTGCGGCTCATCTTCGTGAGCGACGAGGACGACTCCAGCTGGGACCTCGCCGCACCGGGCGACTACGTCACCGCGTTCACCGCGCTCAAGGCCAACCCCGCCCACGTCATCGCGTCGGACATCACCGGCGGCGAGGAGGGCTGCGTCGCGCCCGGCGCCAACGCCGACGCGGCGCCGCGCTACCTCGAGGTGACCGCGGCGACCGGCGGCCTGTCGACCACGATCTGCTCGCCCGGCTGGATCGACACCCTGACGCAGCTCGCGTGGCTGGCGGACTCGTACGCGGACACCTTCCAGCTGAGCCAGCCGGCCGTGCCCGCCACGGTCACCGTGACGGTCGACGGCGCCCCGGTGAGCGTCGGCTGGGGCTTCGACGCCGGGCTGAACGCGGTGGTCTTCGAGCCGTCCGCGGTGCCGACGAACGGCGCCCTGGTGGAGCTCGGCTACCTCGTCCTGCCGGCGTGCGGCGACTGAGCCGGCTCAGCGCCAGGTGCGCGTCAGCCGCGCGATCAGCCGCCCGAACTGCCGCGTCGCCTCTGCCGTCGGCATCGCGCTGACGTCCAGGAAGCTGGGGAAGCAGACCTCGCTGATCGGGGCCACCGCGACCTGGGCCAGGGCGATGCCGTAGCGCCGCTCCAGCACCCCGACGAGGTTGCGGAGCGATGCGACGGTGCACTCCGCCGGTAGACCGTCGCTGATCATGACGATCAGCCGATTCTTGCGCCCCGACGCGAGCGCCAGCTGGGCGGCCCGCAGCAGGCCGCCGCTGTCGTTGTTGCCGTCGTCCGCCTCCAGGCGCGCGATCGCGTGCCGCTGGAAGTCGCCCAGCCGGTAGAAGGTGTCGCCGTCGAAGGCGTTGACGTGGCCTTCGATCCCGCGCAGGCCCCGCGCCGCCTCGGCGAGCAGCACCCCGAACCGGCGCGCCGTCGGCATGCGGTCGCCCGACCGCATCGACCCGGACTTGTCGATGAGCAGCCCGACGTAGGCGTCCGGGGCCATCACCTCCTCCGAGTGGATCAGCGCGTTCGGCTTGCCGAACAGCGCCAGGTCCTTGACCCGCGCCATGTCCAGGCGCCGCCCCCGCCGGCTCGCGTGGTGCTCGGCGAGGTTCCGGCCGAGCCGCTCGAAGTGTCCGCGGAGGTGCCGCACGTGGGGCCGGATCTCGGCCCGGATGCGAGCTCCTCCGACGGCGTCGACCTCCAGCGTGGTCTCGAACTTCAGGTCGTTGAACTCCAGCTCGCCGCCGAGGTTCATCATCGACGACGGGAAGCCCCGCTCCTTCTTCGCCCGCGCCCGGCTGGTCTGCGGCTTCGCGGAGCGCAGCGTCGGGCCGGCCCGGCCCTCGAGGCGGGCCGTGATCTCCCGCGCAGAGCTGCCGACCGTCCAGGTGCCCGTCGGTCGACCGCGCTGGGCCCGCCCCATCAGCCCCTGGATGCCCCCCATCATCGGGCCGAAGCGCGAGGCCAGCCGGGCGAACCGGCGACGCGCCCGCCGTCCGCCGTCGTCCACGCCGAGCAGGCGGGCGATCTTCAGCGTCAGCGTGGCGAGCTTGCCGTGGGGCATGTCCTTGAGGTCGGCGGGGATCAGCGCGAGGGCCTCCCGGGCCGCCGGATCGGCGATGCGCTCGTGGTCCCGGACCGCCATCAGCCCGAGGAAGAAGCTGTGCAGCGGGGGCAGCAGGTTGGGGATCGCGACCGCGTCCCAGGGGCCGATGGTGACGCGCCGGGCGCCGTCCTCCCCCGGCTCCGCCATGCGGCCGGGCAGCCGGCCGTCGGCGATGCGGTCGGCGACGTCGTCCTCCTCCAGGCCGCAGGCTTCGGCGAGCAGCCGCAGCGGCACCTTCTGGGGGCGCGCCTGGATGAGCCAGGCGTTCATCCGGTCGACGTAGGGCCCCCACGCGGGGCGGTCCGACCGCAGCCGTCGCTCCAGCCGCTCGTCGAGCATGATGTTGAAGACGGGGTGGCATCTGCGCGCGAGGATCCGCCCCTGGGCGCTCTTGAAGCCAGGCTCGTGGAAGTCGTACTTGTGGTGGCCGAGCTCGTGGACGATGACGCCCTTGACCACGTCGACGCCGATCTCGCCGGCGGAGAACAGCGGCTCGACGTTGATCTCGATCTTCGCCACGTCGCGGCCGTGCTTGGCGAAGTGGGTGCGCCCCGCGCCCCCCCGCCAGCCGATGATCTCGACCCGCTGACGCAGGAACGCCGCTCCGACCCGCTGCCCCCAGCGCAGCACGTCGTCCAGGAGCAGCCGGCTGAGCTGCGCCGAGCCGGCCCCCATCTGCGCCTCGAGCTCGGCCACCCGGGGGTGCTCGTCGGGAGCCTCGAGGATCGCCTCGGCCGCCGAGCGGACCCCCGCGTCGTCGTCGGACAGCGCCGTGAGCACCATCGCGACCACCCCCTCGTCGTCGCCGCGGGCGTAGGCGCGCAGGGCCTCCCGACGCACGTCCTCGTCGGAGTCGTCGCAGAGGCTGCGGAGCATCTCGACGGCCTCCGCGGCGGGTCGGCGCCGCAGCACCGCGACGAGGTTCTGCCGGACCGACCAGTTCTCGCTGTCCGCCGCCGGCTCGAGCAGCGGCCGGACGTGGCGCCACAGGTCGTCCGTCGCGAGCAGGTCCGCGACGCTGGGCGGCTCCTCCTCGTCCAGGTCGTGGGTGCCGCGGGCGAGGTCGACGCCGTCGGCCTCCAGCGCGGCGAGGGCGGCCGGCACGTCGTCGGTCTCGTCGAAGAGCTTGCGGGCGGCCTCCTTGACGTCGTCGTCGAGGGACAGCAGCCCGAACACCACCGCCGCGCCGGCCACCGGGTGGTCCCACGCGCCGACGATCCGGGTCGCCGCGGCCGCGGGGCTCTCGTCGTCCGAGAACAGGACCGGGATCAGCGCCTCGACGAGCTCGGGGCGGCTCTGCCGCGCGAGGATCGGCTCGGCGACCCGGAGGACCCGGCTGTCGCTCCCCAGGCCCCGCACCGCGGCCCCCGCGGCGAGCTCGGGGTTCCGCCGGTCCAACTGGAGGAGCGCGTCGGCCTTGACGTTGCCGTCGAACCGGAACCGGGTCAGCGTCAGCAGCGTCGACTCGGCGTCGTCCCCCCCCCGGTGGGCGAGCAGCCAGCAGAGGAGCCGCCGCCAGTCGTTCCCCAGGTGAGGTCGCGCCTGGCGGGCGGCCAGGGCGGCCAGGTCGACCGTGTCGTCTCCGGTCGGCTCGAAGCTGTCGACCTCCCGCGCATGGTCGAGCACCCACCGCCACGCCCGGTCGAGCGACGGCTCGTCGTCGGCCCGGGCGAGCTCCAGGAGCGCTGGGTCCCGGCTGACGAAGTCGCTGTCGGCGGCGGCCCGGAGTCGCTCGATCCCGCTCCCGGGGCCCGGCAGGGCCCGGGCCGCGCGGTCGCGCAGGTCGAGGTTCCAGCCGACGAGCAGCTCGGCGATGGCGGCGTGGCGGGTGGCGTCGGCCGCGCAGACCCCGAGCAGCGCGATGACGCGGTTGGCGTGCTCACCGCCGAGGCCCCGGGCGCATTGGCGCTTGAGCCAGTCGGGCGTGGGGAGGGGCGGGGTCCGCTGTCGGAGCAGCTCCACCGTCGCGTCGAACGCCGCGGCGACGTCGGTCAACCGGGGGATCCCCGCCTCCACCAGCTCGGCGCGCAGCCCCGCGTGCTCCGCCCCCAGCGCCAGCACGGGGACCGCCTGGCCCCGCCAGCCGATCGTGTCCAGCTGGTACCAGTCCGGGTCGCGCCCGTCGGCCAGCTGCTCGAACACGTACCAGGCGGCCGAGAACGCGAGGTCCGGCAGCGCCTGGTACAGCGCCTGGCGAGCCGAGCGGTCGCCGAGGTTGGCGAGGTGCTCGGTGACCGACTCGGGGAGGACCGGGGGCATCAGTTCAGCTGGGGCTCCAGCACGTTCCACATCATCCCGGAGTCCGTCGTCGGGTCCGACCACAGGCCCTGGACGCGGCCGCAGAAGCTGTCCTTGAGGAGCTCGGGGAGGGGGTCTCCGGCGAAGTCGGAGAAGTTGGGGTGGCCGAGCAGGGTGCAGACCTCGTCGGTCGCCCGCATCGACAGGTCGAGCCCGAGCTCGGGATCGGTGCGCACGACGTTGGCGAGCTTGACGACCTTGCGGATCTGCTTGCGCGGCACCGTCGGGTGGCGCTCGCCCAGGATGCGGACCTCCTCGTCCGCCGGCAGGTAGCTGACCTTGAGAGGCGCGAACCGGTCGAGCTGGGCGGGGTCGACCGACGTGGTGCCGGTGAACTGCGCGCCGTTGTTGATCGCGGCGATCCACAACACGTTGGGGGGGATCGGCTCGATGCGGCCGGTCACCGGGTTGTACATCTTCCGGGTGGAGTCGAGCGCCGGCATGATCCCGTTGCGGGCCATCTCCCGGCACCGGTTGAGCTCGTCGAGGAAGACGAGGAACTGCCGGCCCGGCTGCTTCCGCGCGTCCTCGAACGCCCGGAAGATGTCGGTCGGCACCCACACGGTCTCGACCCCCCCGGTCTCCGCCGCGCGGACCTGCAGCGTCGCCAGGAAGTCCGTCGCCTCGAAGATCGACGAGCAGTTGA
This sequence comes from uncultured Rickettsiales bacterium, assembly GCA_964416435.1. Lineage (GTDB taxonomy): Bacteria > Myxococcota_A > UBA796 > UBA9615 > UBA9615 > CAYQEG01. The sequence continues at coordinate 9,971 of CAYQEG010000184.1, read as the reverse complement.
AGTAGACGTACTCCATGTCCAGGGCCCGGGCGACCTCCCGCGACAGCGTGGTCTTGCCCGAGCCCTGGGGGCCGTCGAGCAGGATGTTGGTGCCGGTCTCCAGGAGCGCCTGCAGCTTCAGCTTCAGGACCGGCGGCACGTACATCGAGTCGGCGAGGTCGAACTCGATCCGTCGCACGAACTCCACCTCGATGGCGCCGCGGTCCGCCGAGCCCGGCTTGGTGATCCTCGTGACGCGGACCTCGATGACCTTGCCGGCCTCGACGTCGTCGTCGTTGCAGAGGATCACCTTCGGGGCTCGCACATCGCCCACGTGCGTGGCCCGCCAGCGGAAGGAGGAGCCCTCCTTGGCGTTGGCGGAGAAGACGGTCTGGAATCGGACCCCCGGCTTGATGTCGGCGGCTTTGCTCATGTCGATGCTCCTCGGAGGGAGGCAAATCCTACACAGCAGGGCTGCGCAGGGCGCCGCCTGCAGGCGGTGTTCGGACGGGACCGGATGCGGCGGTCGAGGATCGGGCCGGGATCAGGGGCCGTCAGCTCTCCCTTGGGGTCGCGCCGCTGCCAGGGGCCGGTCTCGGAAGGACCGGTTTATGTCGGGCGCGCAGGCGGCTGGCCATCGAGCGGCCGGGGTATGAGTCCGGGGGGTCCGCTGAGCCAGCCGTCATCCCTGCGCGCTCCGAGCTCCCATGGGTCTCGGCGTCGCGGTGGTGCCACGTCGGTTCGTCTGTTCACCGCCCTGCAGGCGAGTCGCTGTGGGTTGCTGGCGAAGCCAGCGTTGGGCTGCGGCAGGCGCGACCCGGGGGTCGCGCCCGGTGGGGCCGACGGCTGTCGACCCCGGGCCCGTCTGAGCGCCCGGTACTCCCCTGTGGTTGTCGTTGGGAGTCGGCGCGCTCGGGGGGCAGCTCCGGTGGAGGCCCGGCCGCGGCACGTCCGCGGGTCCGGTCACTCCCGCCGCTCCGGAGTAAAGAGGCCGGCGTCTCCGCCGGCCTGCCCGTTCGGGAACTCAGGGGGTTCCCATCCCCGCCGGAGGTCAGAGCCGAAGCTCCGCCTCCCCACCCCTGTCTCACCCTCGGGCACCGAACCCTCCGGTGAGCAGGAGCTGATCGCGACGACCGGGGTCGCCGCGGGATGCAGTACATCTGCGCAGGCAGCTGCTGAAGCTGTCAAGGATCGGGGTCGCTCGTCCGGGGGGTGTCACACAGGAGTGGAGGGGCCCGCCGGCCGTTTCATTCGCGCTCGTGTCCATCGAGGGTTGAGACCCCGACGGGCGAGGTCGGTTCCAGCTTTCTGTGGCTCCGAGCCTCTGGCACACTTCGCAGTCGGGGGTGGAGGGCCAGATGACCGTGACTTCCCCGCCGGGGGCTCGATTCACGCTGCTCGGGAGAGCGGGCGTCGGGGCCGTGCACGAGGTCGAGCGGGGGCTGGTCGTCATCACCTACGACGAGGGCGCGCGGGAGACGGCGGCCGACGCGGCCGAAGGGGTCGCCTTCCTGCGCCGCTACCTCGACGAGCTCCCCCACCCCGGGGTCGTCATCGTCGTCTACGACGGCCTCGCGGACCAGGACCGGGGCGCGCGGCAGGCCCATGCCAGCTGGAAGGCCTCGGAGATCGCCGGGATCTCCGTCGTCGGGGGGAGGCCTCTGGCGCGGGCGATTCGGGCCTTCTTCCTGCGTTTCTACAAGTTCGGGTTCCCCCTGGCGGTGCACCGCACCCTGGACGAAGCGATGCCCTGGGCCCAGGAACAGCTGGCCCGGGCGAAGGGGGCCGCGTGAGCAGCGACCTGGACGGTATCGCCGACGCCCTGCTCCGGATCGCGGAGGGCGACTTCTGCGCCCGGATCGAGCGCAGCTATGACGGGGAGCCGTTCGACGTCGTCGCCTGCCTGATCAACAACATGGCCCAGGAGCTCGCGGCGCTCTTCGACCGCCAGGCACAGGCGCGGCGCGAGCTCGACGAGGCCGCCCGCCTCGCCGCCGTGGGACGCCTGGCGGCGGGCGTCGCCCACGAACTGAACAACCCGCTGGCGCACCTGTCGCTGGGGCTCGAGTACCTCGGCGGCGGGGGCAGCCTCGGCCCGGACGAAGAAGAGGTCCTGCGCGGCTGCCTCGATGGCGTCGAGCGAATGGCACGGGTCGTCGGGGACTTGAAGGACCTGGGTCGGCCGCACAACGCGGTCTCCGTCTCGGTCCCCGTCGACGTGGAGGAGGTCGTCCGGATCGCGGCGGCGGTCGCGGCGAGCACCACCCGGCACCTCGCCAGGGTCGAAGTCCAACCGGGCGCCGAGCTGTGGGTCCTCGCCGACCGCGCCCGGTTGATCCAGGCGATCGTCAACCTCCTGGTCAACGCCTCGGAGGCGTACGCAGCCCCGGACCCGGCGCGAAACGTGGTGCGCCTGTCCGCCGTCGAGCGGGCCGGGTTCGTCCTGCTCGCCGTCACCGATCAGGCCGGTGGGGTTCAGGTCGAGCCCGCCGAGCGGGTCTTCGCCCCGTTCGTCACGAGCAAGGGTGAGACCGGCGGATCGGGCCTCGGCCTGACCCTGTCCAGGGGCCTGGTCGAGGCGATGGGGGGGCAGCTCCACCTCGAGTCGACGCCCGGCGTCGGCTGCGTCTTCACCATCGAGCTGCCCGCCGCGTCCTCGGACTCGGCCGCGGTCGCGCGGACCGAGGACGCGGCTCCGTTGCCCGCAGCCCCGCGGCGCCCCCGGGTGCTGATCGTCGACGACGAGCCGGAGATGCGGGTCGCGCTGCGGCGCCTCCTGCGTCGCGACTGCGACATCTTCGAGGCGGGGGACGGCGACGAGGCCCTCGCCGCTCTGGGGGAGGGCACGTTCGACCTCGTGCTCTGCGACCTCGTGATGCCGGGCATGGACGGAGTCGAGCTCCTGGCCCGGGCCCGGGACCAGCATGGCTGGCTGGACGGGCGCTGGGTCGTGATGACCGGAGGCGCCGTCACCGCGGCCGGTGAGCGTTCGCTGCGGGACTCCGGCGTACGGGTCCTCGACAAGCCGTTCCGGGCCCGCGCGGTCCGCGAGCTGATCTCCCAGTCGGGTTTGAACGAACGAGACATCTGAGACAGACTGCGGGGGCCGCGTCGAGCGGTCTCGGAGTCGGTTTGCCTCGGATCCTCATCCTGGATGACAGTCCAACCCAGGCCGTCGCCGCCGCCAGGGTCGCGCGGGATGTGGGGTGGGAGGCGGTGATCGTCCACGACCCCGTGGAGGCCTTCTCCCGGCTCTCGACGGGGAGCCATGACGCGCTCCTGGCCGACGTGCGGATGCCCCGGATGTCCGGCTACGAAGTGACCCGACGCGTCCGCCGTGACGCCCGACTCCGCGACCTGACGGTCCTCCTGATGACCCACCAGGACGACCCGGGCGACGTCGTCGAAGGGCTCGCCTGCGGGGCCGACAGCTTCTTGAAGAAGCCGATCGACGCCGACACGCTGAGCCGTCGCCTCGGCGACCTGCAGGGACGGGACGGCGATCTCGATGACGCGCCGCCGGTGCGGCTGACCTGCCTGGGGCGGGCGGTCGACGTGACGGCGGGGCGGGAGCGGGTGCTGTCCTATCTCGCCGCCTCGTTCGAGGACCTCGCCCTCGCCCGCAGCGCCGAGGAGCAGGCCCGTGGCGCGGCGGAGAACGCGAAGCGGGCGTGGCGGCTGCTCGAGTCGTGCCTCGACGCGCTGCCCACCGCGATCGGGATCCTGGACGAAGAGGGCCGGGTGATCGGCACCAACTCGGCGTGGCAGGGCGCGTCGCCGAGACACCCGCTCCTGGCGGACAGCGCGCGGGCCGGCTCCGACCTGCTGAAGCTGCTCGCTGACGTCGCCGAGGACCGGAGCAGGCTCCAGACGTTCGGCGCCCAGCTCGGGCGGGTGCTCGTCGGGGAGCGGCGTCGGGCGGTGTGCGAGGGGAGCTTCGACGGAGGGGACGGCGAGCACTGGTTCGAGGCCAGCGCCCGCGCGTTCGACGCAGAGGGCCGTCACCGCGTCGTCGTCGCGGTGGAGGACACGACCGCGCTCAAGGAAGCGGAGGAGCGCCTGATCCACGACGCCTTCTACGACTCGTTGACCGGGCTGCCGAACCGGACCCTGCTGCACGAGCGCCTGGGCCGGGCGATCGCGCGGGCCGCGCGGCGCGACGAGGTGGGCTACGCGCTGCTGTTCATCGACCTCGACGGGTTCAAGCTGATCAACGACTCCCTCGGTCACGGCACCGGGGACGCCGTGCTCGTGGAGCTCGGTCGACGGCTCCTCGCCGGCCTCCGGCCGACCGACACCGCGTCGCGGCTGGGCGGCGACGAGTTCACCGTGCTCGTCGAGCCCGCCCACGACCACGCGACGGTGCTTCGGGTCGCGCGTCGTCTCCAGGCCGCGATGGCTCGGCCGATGCAGGTCGGGGAGCACGAGATCGTCATGACCGCGAGCATCGGGGTCGCCCTGGCGGACCCGTCGTACCGGTCCGCGTCGGAGCTCCTGAGGGATGCCGACATCGCCATGTACCGCGCCAAGTCGGAGGGGCGGGGCCGGATCGAGCTGTTCGACGCGGCGATGCACGACGGCCTGGTCGAGCGGCTCCGCCTGGAGAGCGAGCTGCGGGGCGCCCTCGCGCGCGAGGAGCTGGATCTCCACTACCAGCCGATCGTCACCCTGACCGACGCGACGCTGGTGGGGTTCGAGGCGCTGCTCCGGTGGCGCCACCCCGAGCTGGGCTCGATCTCCCCGGCGCGGTTCATCCCGATCGCGGAGGAGACCGGGCTCATCGTCCCGATCGGAGCGTGGGTCGTCGAGGAGGCCTGCCGACAGCTGGCGGCGTGGCGGTCGACGGGGCTGGTCGGCGCCAGCGTCGGCATGAACGTGAACCTCTCGGCTCGCCAGTTCACTCAAGGAGGCGTCGTGCAGGACGTGCGTCGGGCGCTGGAGCGGTCGGGGCTGCCGTCGTCGACCCTGCACCTCGAACTGACCGAGACCGTCATTCTCGGCCACAGCGACACCGTACGCGCCGCCATGGACGAGCTGCGGGCGCTCGGCATCCGCCTGGCGATGGACGACTTCGGCACCGGGTACTCGTCGCTCAACTACCTTCGGCGGTTCCCGTTCGACACCCTGAAGATCGACCGCTCGTTCCTGCAGGGGGTCGCCGGCAACCCCGAGGATGCGCAGATCGTGCACACGATCCTGCTGCTCGCCGAGGCGATGAACCTGGCCGTCGTGGCCGAGGGCGTGGAGACCGAGGACCAACGGCAGGCGCTGATGCGGGTCGGCTGCACGATCGCCCAGGGTTACCTGTTCGCGAGGCCCGGATCAGCCAGCGACCTCACTCAATGGCTGGGAGAGCGTGATCGATGACTCTCCTTTCGTCTAGATTGTTGATTGTGAACAACACGCCTTCGAGCCGGCAGACCTGGTACACCACCGCCGAGGTGGCCAGCGTCTGCGGGGTGGATCGCCGCACGGTGCTGCGCTGGGCCAAGTCGGGGCGACTGCCGTCGCGCATGACGCCGGGCGGCCATCACCGAATCGCGGGCGCGGACGTCGAGCGGCTGATCAACGGGCCGAGGCCTACCCGAAAGCCCCCTGCCGACCGGGAGCTTCGGTTCCTGCTCGTCGATGACGACCGAAACCACAGCTCGGCGCTCGCGCGGCGGCTCCGGCGGCTGACCGTCGACGCACGGATCGACACGGCGCCCGATGGCTTCCTCGGCGGCGTGCTGGCCGAGCGGCTCCGCCCCGACGCCCTGTTCCTCGACCTCGTCATGCCGGGCCTCGACGGGCTCTCCGTCGCGCGCCGGCTCCGCGAGGACCCGGAGCTGGCCGGCGTCGGCATCGTCCTCGTGACGGCCTACGCCGACCTCCCCACCGAGGGTGAGCTGGCGGGCCTGGGGATCGCGGGGGTGCTGCCCAAGCCGGTTCGTGGCGAGGAGCTGGAGTCGGTGCTCGACGACCTCCTCGGTCCGCGGCTGCGCGCCGCGCGGCGCGCTTGATGCTCGAGAGCCGCCTGGGGGAGCTCAGGGCCCTGCTGGAGCGGGCGGACCAGACGACCCTCCAGGAGGGGCTGGGGCTGCTCGTCGAGCGCCTCGTCCACGACCTCAAGAGTCCCCTGGGGACCTTCGCGCTCGAGGCGGAGAGCCTGGGGCTCGTCGCCGACGACGTGGTCGGCGCGCTGGACCGCAACGACGTCCGACAGGCGAAACTGCACGTCGCCGAGGTGCGGGAGATCGGGAGCAACCTGGAGGCCGCGACCCGCCGGGTCGAGCGCCTGTGCGAGGTGCTCTCCGACTTCCGGCAGCTGGCGGACGCTAGCGAGCGCTCGACGAGCTGATCTGCACGGACACCACCTCGGTGTCCGGCGACGCGCCGTTGGGGGAGTACTCCGCCGAGAAGAGCGCCGAGTAGTCGCCTTCGGCGGTCGGGGTGAAGACGACCGTGCGGGTGACGCTCGCGCCTCCGTCGACCACGAAGGTCGAGCCGCCCTCGATCTCGAAGACGAACGGCTGGGCCGGAGTCAGGTTGACCACGCCCGCGGCGGCGCCGTCTCCGACGTTGTCGAGGGTGATCTCCAGCTCGGCGCTCTGGTCGACGCCGGGCCAGTCGATCACCGCGTCGGCGGCCGGGTCGAGCTCGATTTCGCCGCAGCCGTCGCCCGAGTCTTCGTCGCCGTAGGGGTTGCAGTCCTCGCCGTCGGGGGTGCCGTCGTCGTCGCTGTCGGTGTCGAGATAGTCGGGGGTGCCGTCGTCGTCGCTGTCATCGGCGCCCTCGGTGGCGTCCGGCACGCCGTCGTCGTCGCTGTCGAGGTCCTCGAAGTCGGGGATGCCGTCTCCGTCGCTGTCCCCGGTGCCCTCGACCGAGTCGGGGATGCCGTCGCCGTCCTCGTCCGGCGGCGGCGGGGCGGAGTCGTCGTCGTCCGAGACGAAGTCGTCGTCGTCGCTGGCGGAGTCGTCGTCGTCCCCGAAGATGGTGTCGTCGTCGTCGACGACGGGGTCGGGCTCGGGCGGGCAACCGGCCAGGAGCAGCGTGGAGATCAACAGGGTCAGCAGAGCGGCGAGTCGGCGCATGGTTCCTCCGGGGCGGGATCGTACCGCGGAGCGCGGGGCGACGGGTCGGGCGCCAAAGGGCCGGGTCAGCCGGGGTCGGCGCAGCAGCGGAATCCGGTCGAGTAGTCGTGGTAGCTCGTGGCGTGCGCTGTGGTCGCGTAGCCGCAGCCCGGGCCGTTGATCTCGGCGTCGGCGTAGAAGCCGCCCCGGAAGACCCCGGCCGCGTCGGAGACCCACTCGTGCAGGTTGCCGTGCAGGTCGTAGACGCCCCAGGCGGAGACGCAGTCGGGATGGGCGCCGCCGGGCTCGACGGTGTCCGGCTGCTGGTTGATGCCGGGGTCGTTCATGTGGGTCATGTCCCAGACGTCGGAGTGGCCGAAGAGGTCGATGACCGGGTGGCCGCCGGGATAGGTGTCGTTGCAGGCGTCGGCCACGTGGGCGTCGCCGTACGGCCAGGTGGTCCCGTCGGGGCCCTGGCAGGCGGCGAGCCACTCGTCGGAGGTGCAGAGCCGCTTGCCGGCCGCGGCGCACGCGTCGGCCGCCTCGTCGCCGCTGATGTAGCCCTGGGGGACGAGTCCGTCGGCGGGCACAGCGCGTACGTCGCGGCCGTCGACGACGAACCAGGGGTCGGCGGGCAGCCACGTGCCGTCGGACTGTCGCTCCTCCAGGGCCGCCTCGAAGCGGTCGACGCAGACCCGTTGGTCGACCAGGACCATGCCTTCGGGGCAGGGGTTGGGGGCGGCGTCGTCGTCGTCGGGGGCCGAGTCGGCGTCGTCGGGGGCGGCGTCGTCGTCGTCGGGCAGGGACGGCACCTCACCGTCTCGCGGCGGCCCGGGGGCGGCGCTGGTGCAGCCGGCCAGCAGCGGTAACGTGAACGCGCCCATGGACGTGACCCAGAGGACCGTCTTCACGATGCAGGTCGCCCACGTCGTCGAGGGGCTGCCCGACGTCGAGCTGGTGCTGCAGGACGCGGAGGAGTTCGCGCTGGACGTGGTGGTCGGCGGGGAGCAGGGCGGCACGCACCGGATCTACCTCGACAACCTCTTCGCCGCGACGCGGGATCTGGAGCCGAGCGAGCGTCGGGCCGCGATCGACCGGTTCTGCAGCGAGATGCTCCGACCGCGCGCGGCGCGGGGGTCCTGGCCGGTGGACCGGGAGCGGCTGCGGCCCGTGCTGCGGGCGAGGATGACGTTCTCGGGCATGCCGGTGGTGCGCCAGTCGGCGCTCCCGCACCTCGTGGAGGCGGTGGTGATCGACTCCCCCGCGTCGATCGCCTACGCCACCGCAGACGACCTGAAGAGCTGGGGAATCGAGCGGGACCTCGCCTTCGAGACGGCCCGGGCCAACCTGAGCGCGACGCTCTCCGAGGACGACCTCACCGAGGTCGACCCGGGGGCCCCCCGCCCCATCGTGCACGTCACGGCGGAGGACGACTACGAGCCGTCCCGGCTGCTCCTGCAGGGGTGGCTCGCGGCTCTGTCGACCTGGTTCGAGGGACCTCCGGTGGCGGCCATTCCCCACCGGTCCGCGCTGCTCGTCTGTGGTTCGCATCCCGACGACATCGCCCGCCTCCAGCAGATCGCCGACGCGGAGTACGACGCCAGCCCGGGGCCGCTCTCGCCTGCGCTGTACACGGTCGACCCCGAGGGCGTGGTGGTCCCGCTGAGGTTGGCCGAAGGTCACCCCGTGCACGGCGCGGTGAGGAGCGCCCACGCCAGGCTGGAGTGGGACGAGGAGTGGAACCGCTGAGCTCCTGCCCGCTCGAATGCCGCGGCCGGAGTACCTCGGCGCCGCGCAAGGCTCAGCGGACGTAGAGGGTGAGCTCCGTGACCCCCAGCTCCTCGTTGCTGGAGGCGTGGGTGGCGACGAGGCGGCCCTCGACGTCCTCGGTGGTGGGGCCTCCCACGGCGACCTGGAACCAGTGGGACGGGAACAGCAGCTGGGGGTGCCAGGCGCCCGAGGGGCTGCCGCCGGTCTGGTTGCCGGACTCGCAGACGTAGTCGGCGCCCACCCAGGCCTGGGGCGACGCCCCGCCGGGCTCGCCGGGGCAGTTGCTGTCGTCACTCGAGGTGGTGCCGTAGCCGCAGACGTAGCTGAACAGGTGGGTGCGGCTGCCGGGGCCGCCGACGGTGAAGTCGACGGTGTCGGCGTAGGTGTCCTCGATGTCGTTGGGCGGGAAGTCGCCGAAGGCGTCGCAGGAGCCGTACTGGTGGCCGGCGAGGTGTCCCCGCAGCTCGGTGTACTCGATGTCCCAGACGTCGAAGACCGCGGACCGGATGAAGCCGGACGAGTCGACGGCGTCGCGGGCGCACAGGCCGCCGTACTGGGTGGAGTGGACCCAGGCGCCGGGGCAGGGGTCGACGCTGTAGTCGTCGTGCACGATGCGGGTCCAGCCGCCGAGGTCGGTCGTCTGGTCGCAGAACACCTCGAACGCCCCGGTCCCCATCGGGTCGATCCAGTAGTCGCCGTCGCCGACCGCGTAGCCGTCGTCCCGGATCGTGAGGCAGGAGGTGCCGGGGCAGGCCTCCTGCTGGCCGCTGCCGGGCGGGCAGGCCTCCACGATGACCGGCGCCGAAGGGACGGGGGCCCCGAAGTCGGTCCCGTCCCACGGGGTCGCGACGCACTGGACCGGGTCGCCGACGGCGAAGTGGTCCGGGGTCAGGGTGTCGCCCGCCACGCCGGGGTCGACGCCGTCGACGAGCCAGGAGGTGCCGATGGAGACGGGGTCCCCGTCGGCGTCGCTGCCGACGGCGCCGCTGCAGGTCGCGGTGTCCGCCGCGTACAGGGGGTCGGGGCTGACCGCGGGCGCGGTGGTGGACGGCGGCGTGTTGGGCGGCGGCCCGGAGTCGTCGTCGTCGCCGGAGTCGTCGTCGTCGCCGGAGTCGTCGTCGTCGGGGGCCGAGTCGTGGTCGTCGGGGGCGGCGGCGGCGGCGGGGGGGG
>CAYQEG010000183.1:9751-15632 GCA_964416435.1 uncultured Rickettsiales bacterium | reverse complement strand
TCGCGCATTCCCGATGCATCTCCTCGTCGCGCCTTGGCCTCGGACGCCCCGGTCTCACGGGGCTCGGGCTCCAATGCGCTCCAGGCTCCTAGCGGTCCGCCCCGCCGACGGGGCTCTCACGCGCGCGTCCCCTTCCCCGGGCCCCGCAGGCGACCTACACTTCGCCGATGCGTCGAAGCCGCGCCCTCGTTCTCTTCCTGTCCCTGTTCCTCGTCACGGTCCTGATCGGGTCCGTGGTGGCCATCTTCTCGATGGTCGGAGGCGGGGGCGGACCATCGCTCGAACAGGGATCGGTGCTCGTTCTCGACATCAGCGGGCCCCTGCCCGAGCAGCCCCAGGTCGAGCCGCCGCTCGCCGGGCTGGGCAGTCGGTACACGGCCGTCCTGGAGATCGACTCGGCCCTGCGCAAGGCCGCCGTGGACGACCGGATCGAGCGGGTGCTCGTGCGCCCCGGTCCGATGCTGGCCGGCTACGGCAAGATCGAGGAGCTCCGCACGGCGATCTTCCGCTTCAAGACCGAGTCCGACGGTAAGCCGGTCACCTGCTGGATGGAGACGGCGGGGAACAAGGAGTATCTGCTCGCGACGGCCTGTGACGAGATCTACATGGCCCCCGAGGGCTTCCTGCTCGTCAACGGCATGCACCTGTCGGTGACCTTCTACAAGGGGACCCTCGCCAAGCTGGGGATCGAGGCCGAGTTCACCCGCGCGGGTCGGTACAAGAGCGCGGTCGAGGCGTACACGTCCGATCAGATGTCGCCCGCGTTCCGGGAGATGCTCGAGTCCCTCGCAGACTCGCTGTACGACGACTTCGTGGGCGCGATCGCGGACAGCCGCGAGATGACCCCCGAGCAGGTCAAGGCGGTGATCGACGACCCGCCGTTCACCGCCGCCTCGGCGGTGCGCGCTGGACTCGTCGACGGCCTGTACTACCGCGACCAGCTGCTGGACCACCTCGCCGGCAAGGAGGTAACGCCTATCTCGCCAGACGTCGACCCGGCCGCCGACCTGCTCAAGTCCGGTGACGACGACGACAGCGCGCACGCCCCCGTCGACCTCGCGCAGCTACGCCTCCCGCGCGTCGCCCCCCCCGAGGACGCACCCGCCAAGGGCGACGGCGACGGCAACGCGGAGGCGGAGGCCTCCGAGGACGACGACGACGGTCCGGACCGGATCGACCTGGACGAGTACCGCCTGGTGCGCCCCTCCAGCCTCGGCCTCGGCGGCGGGCCGAAGGTCGCGGTGCTGTACTGCGTCGGCCAGATCACCTCGGGCTCGAGCAACCCCGGCGGCGGCCTGTCCAGCCAGACGATGGGCAGCGACACCATCGCAGCGGCCCTGCGCAAGATCCGGGACGACGACTCCATCAAGGCGGTCGTGATGCGGGTCGACTCCCCCGGCGGCAGCGGCCTCGCCAGCGACGTGATCTGGCACGAGGTCGAGCGCGTCCGGGAGAAGAAGCCGCTGGTCGTCTCGATGGGCGACTACGCAGCCTCCGGTGGCTACTACATCTCGATGGGGGCCGACGCGATCGTCGCCGAGCGCACCACGTTGACGGGCTCCATCGGCGTCTTCTCCGGGAAGTTCAACCTCGCGGGGCTGTACGACAAGGTCGGCCTCAAGACCGACTCCGTGAAGCGGGGCGAGATGTCCGACATCTTCACCGCCAACGTCCCCCTCGGCGAGGACGGCCGGGCCAAGCTCGAGGAGTTCGTGGACGAGTTCTACGGCGCCTTCATCACGAAGGCGGCGGCCGGCCGGCACACGACCCCCGAAGCGATCCACGCGGTCGCCCAGGGGCGCGTCTGGACCGGCGAGCAGGCCCTGGAGCTGGGGCTGATCGACGAGGTCGGCACCCTCCGCACCGCCCTGCAGCTGGCCAAGGAGAAGGCCGGCCTCGACGGCGAGGTGTCCCTGGCGATCTACCCCCGGCAGCCCACCTTCTGGGAGCAGCTGATGGAGGGCGCCGGCGGACCGGGCGTGCTCGCGCCGCTGGTCGATGGCTGGAGCCCGCGCGGCGGGGGGCTGAGCCGATCCGCCGCCATGATCGCGGCCCAGCGGCTTCTCACCGCCGCCCCCCTGTTCGCCGAGGGGCAGCCGGTGCTCCTGGCGCCGTACCACATCGAAGTCGAGTAGCCGGTGGGGCCGCCGGGGCACTATCCTGGGGCCGCATGAGAGTCCTGCCCCTGCTGCTCGCCGCGCTGCCGCTCATCGGCTGCACGACCATCGACGACTACTTCTCCACCGTGGCGGCCGAGGGGCTGCTCCTGGGGATCGACGAAGAGCAGATGCCGGACGAGCTCGACCTCGAGCTGGGGGCCGCGGTCACCGCCTCGGCGTTCCTCGCGCGCGCACGCTCCCTCAACGACGTTTCGGCCAACCTGTGGGACGACGCCGACCGGGTGACGATCGTGAGGGGCGACTTCGCCGCCGACCTCGACAACCTCGGCAACGGGCTCTACGAGGTCGACTCCTCGATCGACGCCGAGCTGGAGTACGTCGTCGGCAACACCTACCGGCTGGCGGTCCAGGAGGGGGACGACATCCGCGACGTCCGGATCGTCGCGCCGCCGGCCCCGGACCTCGTCGGCGCCCCGGACCCCGAGGACCTGCACCCGACGGGCGCGGCGATCACGATCGACCTGACGGGTCAGGGCTTCAACAACTACATCGCGGTGGTCGCGACGTCCGACAGCGACGGCAACGTGCAGTTCACCTACGACAGCCGCCCGACCTCCGCGTCGGAGTACGTGGACTGGATCCGCTCGCGGGACGAGGTCACCACGGTCGAGATCCCGGGAACGGCGTTTCCGGACCCGGCGACGCCCTACGTCATCGGGGTCGCCGGGATCGTGCGGGCGAAGGACGCCGAATTCGACGGGCTGAACCCGCTGGTCAGCAACTTCGCGGCCGGCTCGGTCACCCCGGCCCTGGTCACCACGGCCCCTTGATCGTCACGGTCCCGCCGACCGTCACCGCCGCGCTGGCGGATCACGCCCTCCGGGAGCTTCCTCGCGAGGCGTGCGGCCTGCTCGTCGGCCGGCGTTCGGACGACCGTGTCGTGCTGGTTCGGGCGGTGGAGGCGAACAACGTCGCAGCGGAGGGTCGGGAGGATCGGTTCACGGTCGATCCCCGGTTGCTCCTGCGGCTCGAAGAGGAGCTGGAGCACACGGACGACGAGCTCGTCGGCGTCTATCACTCCCACCCCAGCCTGGACCCGATCCCCTCCCCCTCCGATCGGCGCAACGCGTCGTTGTGGCCGCGGTTCGTGCACGGCATCGTCGGCGCCTGGCCGACGGGTCACGCCGAGGTCGCCTGGTGGTGGTCGGACGCCGGCGGCGTGTTATCTTCCGCGTCCTCGTGCGATCCGGCCTCTTCATCGCCTTCGAAGGCATCGAGGGCTGCGGAAAATCGACCCAGCTGAAGTTGCTCGCGGCCCGGCTGTCCGGGGCGGGCCGCGAGGTGGTGTCGGTCCGCGAGCCCGGCGGCACCCCGGTCGGTGACCGGATCCGCGGGATCCTGCTCGATCCCGCGTGCGACGCCATGACCGACCCGACCGAGATGTTCCTGTTCGCCGCCTCGCGGGCCCAGCTCGTCCGGCAGGTGGTCCGACCGGGCCTGGAGCGCGACGCCGTGGTGCTCTGCGACCGCTACGTGCACAGCAGCCTCGCCTACCAGGGTCACGCCCGCGGCCTGGGGCGGGACCTGGTCGCCGCGGTCAACGCGCCCGCCATCGACGGCCTCCTGCCGGACTGCGTGGTCCTGCTCGATCTCGACCCCGCCCGGGCGCTGGAGCGAGCGGCCGCCCGGGGCACGCTCGACCGGATCGAGGCCGAGGGCATCGAGTTCCACCACGGCGTGCGTGCGGGCTTCCTCGCCGAGGCGAAGCGCGACGCGGAGCGCTTCCTCGTCATCGACGCCGACGGCAGCCCCGAAGAAGTCCACGCTCGGCTGATCGCCGGGCTGCCTGCGGAGCTCCTCGCATGAGCAGCTGGAAGGGCATCGTGGGCCACGCACGGGGAGTCGCAGCGGTCCGACGCGCGATCACCGAGCAGCGGCCGCACCACGCGTGGCTGCTCCTGGGCCCGGCCGGCGTAGGCAAGATGACCCTCGCCTCGGTGCTCTCCCGGGGGCTGCTCTGCACCGCGGCCGCCGACCGCCCGTGCGGCGAGTGCGTGGGCTGTCGCAAGGTCGCCGCGGGCACCCACCCGGACGTCTGGACCGAGGTCCCGGGCGGCAAGTCCAACACGATCACGGTGGACCAGGTCAGTGAGATCCAGCGCCGCCTCGGCTACCGACGGTCCGAAGGTGAGTTCCGGGTCGTGCTCATCGACGGCGCCGGCACGATGAACGACCAGGCGCAGAACAAGCTGCTCAAGACCCTCGAGGAGCCGCCCCCGTTCACCGTGCTCGTCCTCTGCGCCCTGCACCCCGGCCAGCTGCTCGTCACGGTGCGTTCCCGGTGCAGCAAGCTGGCGCTGGGGGCGGCCGACCCGGACGACGTGAGTCGCTGGCTGGTCGCCACTCACGGCGCCGACCCGTCCCTCGCGGCCGACGCCGCGGTGGCGGCTCACGGGTTGCCCGGGCTGGCCCTCAGCCTGCTCGATCCGGAGATCCTGGAGCGACGACGCGAGGCGACCACCGCGCTGGTCGCGGCCATCGGCGGTGATCGAGCCGCCATCGACGCGGTGACCGGTGAGGTCGGCTGGGACCGCGAGGCGGGCGCGGCCACCCTGAGCCTGCTCCAGGAGCTGCTCCGAGACGCCATGGTGGCCCAGGCCGGGGCGGACATCCCGCGCCTCCACCCGTCGTCGGAGCCCCTCACGGGCCGGCTCGTGCCGCTCAGCCCCGAGCACCTCGCCGACCTGGTGGATCGGGTCGAGGTGGCCCGGGAGAAGCTGTCGCGCAACGTCAACCCCGGCGGACTGATCGAGGACCTGCTGGTCCACCTCTCGGTCGGAGCACCCCGACCGTGAACCGGCCGGACCGCACCGTCGTCACGGTCTCGTTCCCGCCGACCGGCAAGACCGGCGAGTACGCGATCGACCTCGACCGCGTGCAGGTCGCCCCCGGCGGCCTGGTCGTGGTCGAGGGCTTCCGCGGGGTCCGTCTGGGCCGGGTGGTGTCCGAACCGCACGAGCCACGACTCGGCGGGGGGCGCGTCCGCAAGGTCGTCCGACCCGCCCGGGACGCCGACCTCGCGGCCCAGCGGCGGGCCACCGCGGAGGAGGGTGAGCTCTTCCGACGCAGCCTCGCCTGGCTTCGGGACCACGGCCGTGAGTACAAGCTGGTCACGCTCGTCGCCGATGGCGTGGCCGGGCTCGTCACCCTGTGCGTCGCGGCGGAGGAGCGCCTGGACGTCCGCGACGACGCCAAGGCGCTGTCCCGTGAGCTGAGGGCGACCGTCCTGATCCGGCAGGTCGGGATGCGCGACTTCGCCCGGGTGCTGGGCGGGGTCGGTCGCTGCGGGCGCGAGCTTTGCTGCAGCAGCTTCCTGGACGACCTGCCGAAGACCTCGATCCGGCAGGCCAAGGACCAGGGCCTGGCCCTGAGTCCCGACAAGACCACCGGCGCATGCAGCCGGACGCTGTGCTGCCTATCGTACGAGCACGACACCTACCTGGAGCGCCGCAGGTGGCTGCCCAAGCAGGGCAAGCGCGCGGTCGCGGGTGAGCTCGAGGGCAAAGTCATCGCGGTCGACGTCCTGAGGCAGCGGTTCACGCTCCGCACCCCAGACGGACGTCGGCACGTGCTCGACGCCCCCGAGTGGGAGCGCAACGCGGACCGTGAGGTGCCCGAGCCGCTGGTCTCCCCGCGGCGGGGGGGCCCCCCCCCGCCGGCGGGGGGGGGCCCGGCCCCCCCGACCCGAGCCCCCCCCCCCC
>CAYQEG010000183.1:0-9741 GCA_964416435.1 uncultured Rickettsiales bacterium | reverse complement strand
GGTGGGGGCCCCGGGCGGGGGGCCCCCCGGGGGCGGCCGGCCGGGGGGGGGCGGCGGGTCGTCGCCATGCCGACTAGAAGAGAAGCGCCCGCTCCCCCCTCCAAACCGGCGGGAGCAAAACCACACCGGCGCGGTGGCGCCAGCAGCCGCCGACGGCGGCGGGGCCGCAAGGGACGTGGTCCCAAGGAAGAAGGAAGCGAATGACGGGCAAGCCCTTCTACGTCACGACGGCGATCGACTACGTCAACGGCGAGCCGCACCTCGGTCACGCCTACGAGAAGATCACCACCGACGTCATCGCTCGCTGGCGGAGGCTGCGCGGAGACGACGTGCGTTTCCTCACGGGCACCGATGAGCACGGGATCAAGGTCCAGAAGACGGCCGCGGAGGCCGGGCTCGACGCCCAGACGTTCGTGGACGGGCTGGTGCCGACCTTCAAGGAAGCGTGGGAGGCGCTAGACATCGAGTACGACCGGTTCATCCGGACGACCGACGCCGACCACGAGCGGGCCGTCGTCACCCTCCTGGAGCGAATCCGGGACAACGGCTATCTCGAAGAGAAGGCCTACGAAGGCTGGTACTGCGAAGGCTGCGAGGAGTTCAAGACCGACCGGGATCTGCCCGGCGGCAAGTGCCCCGAGCACCCCCGGCGTGAGCCCAAGTGGCTGGAGGAGACCAACCTGTTCTTCAAGCTGTCCGCGTTCACGGACACGCTGCTTCAGCACATCGCAGACAAGCCCGAGTTCATCGAGCCGACGAGCCGCCGCAACGAGGTCGTCTCGTTCCTCAAGGATGGGCTGATCGACCTGTCGATCTCCCGCAGCAGCGACGCTGTGAGCTGGGGCATCCCGATCAGCTTCCGGCCCGACTCGGTCGTCTACGTCTGGTTCGACGCCCTGATCAACTACATCACCGGGGCCGGCTTCGGCACCGACGACGAGCTGTTCGAGCGATTCTGGCCGACCGCCCTGCACATCATCGGCAAGGACATCATCCGGTTCCATTGCGTAATCTGGCCGGCGATGCTGCTGGCGGCGGGCCTCCCCCTGTACGACCGGGTGTTCGCTCACGGGTGGGTGCTCACGGGGGGCACCAAGCTCAGCAAGTCCGAGGGCGGCGGTGGACTGTCCGCCGAGCCGGCTCACCTCGCTCGGGTCTACGGCGCCGACGCGGTGCGGTGGTTCCTGGTCTCCCAGGTGACGTTCGGCCGCGACGGTGAGTTCAGCCTCGAGCGCTTCGAGGAGATCTACAACGCCCACCTCGCCAACGGCCTCGGCAACCTGCTCTCCCGGTCGATCGGGATGGCCAAGAAGTACTTCGGGACCGTGCCGGACACCTCCGGCCGATCCCCCGACGCGCTCCTGTCCTCGGCCTGCACGACGGCGATCGCCGACGCGTCGGCCGCGTACGACGATCTCCGCCTCCACGACGCGGCGTCGGCCGCCTGGAGGCTCGTGACGCTCTGCAACGAGCAGATCCAGGAGCGTGAGCCGTGGAAGCTCGCCCGTGACGAGACGCAGCGGGAGGCGCTCGAGGACTTCCTGTACGGCGTCCTGGAGACGCTCCGGATCGCCTGCGTGCTGCTGTCGCCGATCCTGCCGAGCAAGACGGCGGCCTGCCTGCGTGAGCTGGGTGGTGAGGGAGCCGACGATCTCGGCGGCGGGGTCGCCGCCGCGACGGCCTGGGGCGGGCTGCCCGCCGGCCGGCCGCTGGAGCGCCCTGCCCCCCTGTTCCCCCGACTCGATCAGCTCGCCGGCGACTGAACGCCGGTCGCGCGATCAGCGACCGGAGGGCAGGAGGATCGTGAAGATGACCTCCGACCGGGTCGACCGCCACTGGAAGACGATCCGCCCGCCGAGGAGCGTGGCGTACATCTGCGCCAACGGCAGCCCGAGGCCGCGGAACTCGTCGTCGCTGGAGGGACGACCGCGGAGCACGCGCCGGATGTAGGCCTCGTCCTCCCGGGTCAGCGCGGCGGTGTTGCGGATCGCGACCCCGACCGATCCCTGGGCGAGCGCCTGCCGAACCGCGATGGAGAGGTCGCTCTCGAGGACGCCGTCGGGCCAGTTGCGCCCCTCACCGAGCAGCATGACGTCCACCCGACCGGTCCCCCCGGTCACGGCGTTGTCGAGCAGCTGCGCGATCGCCATGCGCGCCGCTCCGGGGACGATGCGGACCAGGGGGTCCTTCGCCGGGCGGATGATCTGCACCGCGTCGGCGTCGTGGCCCCGGTCCTGCTCGACGGAGCGGGCCGCGCCGTCGGCGAGGTGACTCAGGCCGACGGTCTCGACCGTCGAGCGATCGCCCTCCGCGAGGCGATACACCCGGGCCACGATGTCGAACGCCCGTCGGGCGTGCATCGCGCCCAGCCGGCGCTCCTCGGTCACCTGGGGGAGCTCGAGGATCGGCTCCAGGTACTTGTCGAAGCGCTTCAGCAGCGCCCTCATCAGGAGCCCCATCGTGCGCTGGGAGTACTCCAGCTCCTTCTGGAGGCGCCGGTTCTCCCGGGCGAGCGCGCGCGCTTCGAGGTGTCGCTTGAGGGTGCGGACCAGCTCGGGCCGGCCGAAGGGCTTGGTCAGGTAGTCGTCGACCCCCAGTCGGAGGGACTGGACCGCGGACTCGAGGGCGCCCTGGCCGGTGAGGATGATCCGGGCGGCGCCCGGCTCGCGCTCGGCCACGCGCTCGAGGAGCTCGAGGCCGTCCATGCGGGGCATCACGAGGTCCGACAGAACGAGATCGATGCGCCGCCTCTGGGTGAGCAGCGTCTCGATCCCTTCGTCCGCGGCGAGGCCGTCGTCGAAGGGCTGGACGTCGTGGTCGGGGAAGCTCTCTCGGAGCAGGCCGGTGACGAGGCTACGAAGCGCGTCGTCGTCCTCGGCCAGCACGATCACCGGGGGGAGCGAGGCCCCCACGGCCGTGCTCATCGAATCTCCGCCGTCAGGACGCCTTGCCCTGCGGGTGAATCGGGAACTTGGGCGTCGTGCCCTTCGTCTCCAACTGCTTCTTTCGCTTGGCCCCGGCCTTCTTCTTCTTGTTCCGGCGGACCTTCTTCGTCTGCTTTGTAAGGGATGCCATCTCGGTCTCCTGTTTCGAGCCGGCGGAACATACGGAGCCCCCTGTGGACTGTCAAGACGAAGACGGAGCCGCGAACGAGCGACGGTGCCCGGCACAGGGTAGCTGAGTCCGAACCCGCGCAACCCGGTCGAGGTCCACCCACGCCAGCGCGACCCCCGGCCCCTGGGAGGTGCGAGCGACCACGTCGCCCCAGGGGTCGATGATCATCGAGTGGCCGTGGCTCTCCCGGCTGCGGTTGTGGTGACCGCCCTGGTCCGCCGCGACGATCCAGACCTGTTGCTCGATCGCTCGGGCGCGCAGCAGGACCTCCCAGTGGTCCTTGCCGGTGTGGGCCGTGAACGCCGCCGGCACCGCGATGATCTCCGCCCCGGCGTCGCGCAGAGCGGCGTACAGGGGCGGGAACCGGAGGTCGTAGCAGACCGTCAGGCCGACCCGACCGAACGGGGTCTCCACGAGCACCGCGCGGTCGCCGGGCGTGACGGTGTCGCTCTCCGCGAACGTCGCCCCGCCCGGGATGTCGACGTCGAAGAGGTGCAGCTTGCGGTAGACATCCACGAGCCGGCCGGCGTCGTCGATGACCGGGGAGCAGTTGTAGACGCGGCCTGCGACGGCGGACCGCTCGGCGAACGACCCCGGAAACAGCCAGACCCCGAGCTCCGCCGCCAGCGCCTTCATCGCGGTCATGGACGGCCCCTCGAGGTCCTCCGCGCCGGCCACCTTGGCGTCATCGGGGCCGATGAAGGGCCACATCTCCGGGAGAAACACTGCCGCCGCGCCCCGGTCTGCGGCCTCGCGGATCCAGCGGTCGGCGGCGGCCAGGTTGGCGGCCCGGTCGGCGGTGGTGGTGAGCTGGACGACGGCGAAGCAGGTCGGGTCGGGCATCGGCAGATGCTAGACGACGCGGGGCCGGAGGGCCCGCGTCGGGCGGTCAGTGGATCTTCCAGGCGTTCTCTTCGCCCGCCGCCATCGGCACCGCCCTCCGGAGGCCGATCACGTCCTCCTGGTGCAGCAACTCCAGCTCCACCTCGGCGCCGCCGGGGGCGTCGCTGTAGCGGGCCGTGATCGCGAGCGAGAGGTCGAAGTCGGCCGACCCCTCGTCGCCGATGAACAGCGACAGCGGCCCCATGTGGCCCTTGACCCGCAGGAACCGGCCCAGGTTCCAGTGCTCCAGCAGGAGGAGGTTCTCCTCGTGGTTGCGGCCGACCACCAGCTTGTTGCCCTCGGGCAGGCGGAAGTGCCGTCCGACCTTGAGCACGAGCACGTCCTGGAAGTCGAGGTCGTCCACCGACGTGTACTCGATCACGTCCTTGAGCCGCTTGCCGTAGTTGCCGTCCGTCAGGAAGCAGCAGCCGCCGGCGGGCTGGGGGTAGTCGAGCACCCCGAGCTCCTCGGCGAGCTTGATCTGCGACTTGCGGCCGCGCCCGCTGATCGCGAGCAGCTGCTCCCGGTCCACCCAGCCGCGCTCCTCGGGGACCGTCTCCCACAGCGCCGCCTGGCAGAGCGGCCGCACGATCATCCGCTCCAGCTTCGTGTCCCGCTCGATCAGCTTCATCTGCCGCTTGTGCTGCGTCATCGGCCGCTGACCCAGGACCTCGCCCGTGGCGATGAAGTGGGCGTCGTACTCGTCGAGCAGCTCGCGGTGGGCATGCCCGAACATGTGGATCCGGCAGTCGATGCACGGGTTGACGGCCGAGCCCCAGCCGTACTTCGGCTGGGTCAGGACCTTCAGGTAGCCCTCGCGGACATCCACGATCTCGACCGGGATCTGCAGGCCGGCGGCGCCGACGATCGCCTCGTTCTGGTAGCGGGTGCCGTCGCGGTGGGTGTGACCCATCTTCCGCTTGTGGTCGACCAGGCAGAAGCCGGTGAACATGTTGATCGCGACGACGTCGATGCCCTGGAGCCGCAACAGGATGCCGGCCAGGGTGCTGTCCAGCCCGCCGGAGTACATCAAGAGGCAGCGGACCTGCCGACCCTCTTCGTCCAGGCGGGGGGGGATCTCCTGCTCCAGGCGGTCGAGCAGAGCGGGGTGGATCGCGACGGTGTTGCTCATCGACCGCTCAGGTAACACCGGGTCCGGAGTCGGTCAAGCGACGGGGAGCCCGAGCGCGGCCCGCACGTCCCCGACGAGGTAGAGCGAGCCGGCGACCAGCACCTCGTCCCGAGCGGCCAGCCGGCGGTTCAGGGCCACCGCCGCCTCTGCCGCGGTCGGCGCGATCGTCGCGGGCAGGCCGAGCGCCTCGACCTGGGCGACCAACAGCTCGGGCGCTTCGAAGCGGGGGCTGCTCTCGCCGACGGTGCAGATGACGCGATCGACGTGGGGGGCGAGCGCCTCCAGGATCGGGGCCCGCTCCTTGTCCACCATCGACGCCAGGAGCCAGACCCGCTCGCGCGGACGCCGCCGGGCGGCCAGGGCCTCCGCCAGGGCTTCCGCCCCGGCCGGGTTGTGGGCCCCGTCGAGCAGGAACGCGGGCCCCCCGGCGACCCGTACCCGCTCCATCCGACCGGCGAGCTTGCAGCCGGCGAGGGCCCTGCCCGCCTCCCAGGGATCCGGCGCGGCGAGGGACTCCCGGCGGCAGAGGGCCTCGACCGAGGCCAGCGCGCACGCGGCGTTCTGGCCCTGGTGGGCGCCCTTCATGCCCAGCTCGATGTCATCGAGCAAGAGCACTTCGCCCCGGTAGGAAAACCGGCCATCCCTGAAGTGCCACTCGAAGTCTTCTCCGGCGACGCGAACGGTGCTCCCGACGGCCTCGGCCTCCTCGCGGAGGATCGCGAGCCGATCCGGTCTCACCTCGGTCGTGACGAGCTCCCCGTCGGGAGGCGCGACTCGGGCCTTGGTGCGCGCGATCTCCTCGATGGAGTCGCCCAGGTACTTCTGATGGTCCAGGTCCACGCTGACGATGGCGGCGACGCGGGACTCCCCCGCCCGGGTCGCGTCGAACTCGCCGCCCATGCCGACCTCGATGACGGCGGCGTCGACCCTCTGCTGCCGGAAGGTCGCGAACGCGAGCAACGCGCCGAGCTCGAAGAACGTCAGGTGCTCCATGTCGGGCTGGCCGTGGACCCCAGCCCGGACGTCGGCCGCCACCTCCTCCAGCACGTCCTGCGCGACGGGCGCGCCGTCGAGGCGGATCCGTTCGCGGTATGCGACGAGGTGGGGCGAGATCGTCGATCCGACGCGGTGGCCGGCCGCTCCCAGCAGGGCGGTCGCGAACGAGACGGTCGACCCCTTGCCGTTGGTGCCGCCGACGAGCAGCGACGGGAAGGTGCGCTGGGGGTGCCCGGCGAGCGCGAGGGCGGACCGGATCCGATCCAGCCCCAGCTTGATGCCCTGGGCCTGGACCTCGTCCAGCCAGGCGGCAAGCCCGGTCACGTCAGTCGGTCAGCAGAGCGAGCAGGCTGGCGATGCGAGCGCCCAGGTCCCGGCGGTCGACGATCTGGTCGATCATGCCGTGCTCCAGCAGGAACTCGCTGCGCTGGAAGCCTTCGGGGAGGATCTGGCGGATCGTCTGCTCGATGACCCGCGGGCCGGCGAACCCGATGAGCGCCTTCGGCTCCGCGAGGATCACGTCGCCGAGCATCGCGAACGACGCGGCGACGCCGCCGGTGGTCGGGTCGGTCAGCACCGAGATGTAGGGCAGCCCGGCCGCGCGAAGCCGACCCAGCGCCGCGGTGCTGCGCGCCATCTGCATCAGGGACAGCACGCCTTCCTGCATCCGCGCGCCGCCGGAGCTGGAGATGCAGATGACCGGGGTCTTCTCGTCGAGGCCGCGCTCGAACAGCCGCGTCACCTTCTCGCCCACGGCGGAGCCCATCGACCCACCCATGAAGTTGAACGTGAAGGTGCCGATCTGCACGGGGCGCCCGCCGATCTTCGCTCGGCCGCCGACGAAGGCGGAGTTGCGTCCGGTCTTCTTGATCGACGCTGCCAGGCGCACGGCGTAGGACTTGCTGTCGACGAACTGGAGCGGGTCGACCGACGTGACCTCGACGTCGAGCTCCTCGAACGACTCGTCGTCGACGATGAAGCCCAGCCGAAGCTCCCCGTCGATGCGGTGGTGGGTCGAGCAGTTGGGGCAGACCAGCGCGGACGCTTCGAGTTCTTCGGAGCGGAGGAACTCGGCGCAGCCGTTGCACTTCGTCCACATCCCCGACGTCGCGAGGCTGTCGTTACGCTCGGTAGGGGCCGGGACCTTGCCGCCATGGGCGCGGTGGAACCACTCGGGACCGGCGGAGGGGGTGTCCGTCGTCATGCGGGGGAACCTACATCATCGGGCGGGCGGGGTCTGCATCCGTCGACGTAGTCCGCGACGGCGTCGTGCACGAGCGGCCGGAGAGCCCGGATCCGGTCGTCGTCCCGGCGGGGGTGGATGCGGTTGCTCAGCAGCACGACCGCGACGGCGCGGTCGGGATCGACCCACAGCGACGTGCCCGTGAAGCCCAGGTGGCCGTACGATCCCGCCGAGAGCCGGCCGGCGGAGCTCGTGCCGCCGGGGCGCACCGTGTCCCAGCCGAGCACGTGGGTGCCCGGCTCGGCCGGGGCGCCCCAGGCTGCGTCGCGCAACTCGCGGGGGAGGAAGCCGGTCTCCGGGGCCCGCCACCATCCCTGCGCGAACGCCGCGACGTCCGACGCCGGTGCGAACAGGCCGGCCTGGCCCGAGGCTCCGCCCATCGCCCAGGTGTTGCCGTCGGACACCTCTCCGACGAGCAGCCCGCGCCGCGGGCACCGCTCGGTGGCGGCGACGTCCCCGGTCGACAGGAGCTGCAGGGCGGCCTCCTCCCCTGCCCCGACGCCCCGGTAGCGCGTCGCTTCGAGCCCGAGCGGGTCCAGGACCTCGGCCCGGATCACCGCGTCGATCGGACCCGGGAGGCTGTCCAGGAGCTGCAGGAAGCCGATGTCCGAGTAGAGGTGGTCGCCCCGAGGGCCAGCAGGGACGAGGCGGGCCTGCTCACGCACGTCTCCCCGCTCCCACAGGGCGCTCCAGGCGGGCAGCCCGGAGCGGTGGTCCAGCACACCGCGGATCCAGCCGTCGAGCTGCAGCTCGCCCCGGGCGACGAGCCGGAGCACGGCGGTGGCGGTGTACAGCTTGGTGAGGCTGGCGAGGTCGAACGCGGTGTCCGCCCGCACCGCCGGCCCCGGCGGCTCTGCGCTGGTGCGGCCGACGACCCACTCCGCGAGCGCCTCGCCGGCGGCCAGGTCCTCGACCCGGAGCACCGCCCCGCTGAACACGCCGTCGGCGGCCGCGGACTCCAGCAGGCGACGCAGGCGCTCAGGCAAGCGGCGCCTCGCGGAAGGTGACGCTCCCCGCGCCCGCGTCCACCTGCACGTCGACCCCCAGGGGGACCGCGAGGTTGGGCTGCCCGTGCCCGAAGGGCAGGCCGGCGAGGACGGGCACCGAGTGCCTCCGCAGGACCCGGTCGACGGCGTCCCGCCACGTCGGGGTGCCGCCCGGCTCGTCGCAGCCGACCATGTCGCCGAGCACGACGGCGGCGACACCGTCGAGCAGTCCGGCCTGCTCGATCTGGGTGAGGAGGCGGTCGATCCGGTACGGGCGTTCCCCCACGTCCTCGAGGAAGAGCACGCACCCGCGGGCGTCCGTCTGGAACGGGGTCCCGCACGTCGCGGCGAGCAGGGACAGGGAGCCGCCGACGGAGCGGCCGCGGGCTACGCCCGGCGCGATGCACCACGCGTAGGGATCGTCGAGGGCCGATCGAAGCGGCGCTGGGCGCCCGGTCCCCGTGAGCATCGCCTGGAGTCGCTGGGCGCCGTCGGGGTCCTTGCCCCGACCCAGCGCGCCGACCATCGGCCCGTGGATCGCGGTGAGTCCGGCGGAGACGGCGAAGTTGAGGAGGGCGGTCAGATCGGAGCAGCCGACCAGCGCCTTGGGGGACCGAGTCAGCCGATCCGGATCGAACAGCGGCAACGCCGTGGTGACGCCGTAGCCGCCCCGAACCGCGATCACGGCCGCCGCCTCGTCGTCATCGAAGGCCTCGTGGAGCTCCTCCGCCCGCCGCCGAGGGCTGCCCGCCAGGTAGCCGGACCGTACCTGCGTGATGTCGTCACGCATCCGGACCCGGAACCCCCACCCCTCGAGCACCTCCACCCCCGACGCGAGGGCCTCCCCGTCGAAGGGAGACGCGGGCGCGATCACGCGCACGACATCCCCCTCACGGAGCGGGCGGGGCTTGATGAGGGGTGGTGTCTTCGCCATCTGAAGGTGGCGCTCCCGGCAGGATTCGAACCGCCGCCGCAGAGCGCGGTGCGGGACGCACCGCCGGAGGAGGCACGCGCCCGCTGGTGTCGCCCCGAAGCCGAGCGGATTCCCGGCGCCGGGAGGGACGCGCGTCAGCGCGACCCGAGTGGCGCTCCCGGCAGGATTCGAACCTGCGACCCTCCGCTTAGGAGGCGGATGCTCTATCCAACTGAGCTACGGGAGCAGCGGCGGGAGAATCCGTCACTGAGAGGACGGATGCAAGAGCAGGATTCGAACGCGGAGGCAGGACGCCGGAGCGTCGCGTGCATCGCACCGCGATGCGCGCCCGAGGCCGAAGGCCGAGGGGCGGGGCCGGGACGGACCCGACAACCTGCGACCCTCCGCTTGGGAGGCGGATGCTCTATCCAACTGAGCTACGGGAGCAGCGGCGGGAGAATCCGTCACTGAGAGG
>CAYQEG010000182.1:0-15702 GCA_964416435.1 uncultured Rickettsiales bacterium | reverse complement strand
GGGGGGGTGTGGGGGGGGGGGGGGGGGGGGGGGGCCCGGCGGCCGACAGCTGCTGGGCGTGGGTGTGGATGGAGGTGGGCCGACGCACGACGCCGGAGCATGGCACGGCTTGCCTTCGCGATCTAATGACCGATACTAATCGCAATGCCCCACGATGACTCGCTGCTGCGGCGCCTCCAGGCGCTCCGCAAAGCCATCCACCAGCTCGGCTCCAAGCAGCTGGCGGGGTACCAGACCGACGGGGCGAAGTCGCACCACGTCCGGCTCGCGCGGTCGCTCCAGGAGCGGTACCTGGACCCGGTGTTGGCCGAGGCGGGGTTCCTCCACGGGGTGCCGCGGGCCCGCCTGAGCGAGCTGACGGTGGCTCCGGCGGAGGGGGTCGAGGCGATCCTCGAGGCCTGGGAGCGGCTCCGGAGGCCCCGCCCGGAGGCGGAGCACGCGTTGACCCGGGACGAGCTGCTGCGGGACGTGTTGGCCCACCTCAGCGAGCCTCGCGGCGCCTTCCTGCTCGCCCACGAGCGGCTCGATCGCTGGGACCCGCGGGGCGAGGTGCTCAAGTGGACCGAGGCGTTCCGGGTGGCGGCGTTCGACCTGGATGTGCGGGCGCGCTCCCGCGCGAGGACCGCCGAGCTGACCCACCTGCGCGAGGTGGCCGCGGTCGCGGCGGAGCATTGCGGGCTGTGGGAGATCCGCAACGCGCTGGAGAACCTGGCGCTCCTGCACAGCGACCGGAGTCGGTTCCGGGGCGTGGTCGGGTGGGCTCGGCACCTCGACTCCGACGGGCTGACCCGGCAGGCGGTCCGCGCGGTCGACAAGGTGCTCCCGGTCCTGCCCCGGAGGCGCGGGGCGGCGCGCTGGGAGTGGCGGCACGCCGCGTCGATCGGCGCGCACGTGGACCTGGACCGGTCGGGGAAGGCGAAGCTCAGCCGGCTGTGGCGGTGCGGCTACGTGACCATCGAGTGCGTGGACGTGCCGACCTGTTACCGGCTGCTCGGCGAGCTCCACGCCAGCCGCGCCATCCGGTACCGGCCGACGGCGCTGCTGGACACCATCGGTCGCCCCACCCGCGCCGGCTATCGGGCGCTGCACTCGATCGTCACCACCGAGGTCGCCGGTCGACAGCTGCCGCTCGCCGTCCGGTTCGTTCCTCGGGACTCCCGCACCGACGAGGGGCGCCCCAGCCCCCCGGAGCTGCTCGCCCGCTGCATGCGGGAGGCGCGCAGTCGGACGGAGGGGCTGACCGTCTACACCCCCGCCGGCGCGTTCAAGCACCTCCCGGCCGGCGCGACCGTGCTCAACTTCGCCGCCGCCGTGCACAGCGACTTCGTCGGCGGTGTGAGCCACGCCGTCATCAACGACGTCGAGACGGTCGGCGTGCTCCACCGCCTCAACGACGGCGACCGGGTCGAGCTGATCAAGTCCGAGCGCCCGTCCCTGCCGCCGGAGGGCTGGGAGGAGGCGGTGCCGCCGGAGACCCGAAAGGGGCTGCGGGGGCTGCTGCGCACCAACATCGGCTCGGAGCTGCACGCCGACGGGCTGCGCTGGATCCGCAAGGAGATGGTCGCCCGGGGCGCCAAGGTCGACGACGAGTCGCTGCTCTGGTCGCTCCTGGGGATCGCGAGCGAGGTCGCGGCGGAGGCGCTCGGGCTCAAGCGTCCGCGCTCGGCGACCTGGTGGGCGGAGGCGCTGGGGCTGTGGGTGCGGCAGCGGCGGGGCGAGGCGCTGCCGTGGAGCAGCGGGCTGGACGAGCGCAAGGTCGACGTGCTCGCCGAGTCCCTGCAGGGGGTGCTCCAGCGGCTGCAGTACCGGGACGACGAGATCGACCTGCCGGAGGCGATGAAGGCGTCGGTGCGGCGCATCCAGAAGTGCCCGGAGTGCCGACCCGGCTCCGGCGGGAGCGTCGTCGTCACGCTGGAGGCGGACGCGGTGCTGGTGCACGACGCGGAGGCCGACTGCGCCGAAGGGGGGCAGCCCATCCGGGTGGGCGGCACGCCGACGCTGCGCCAGTACTTCGTGGTCGAGACGACCAACCGGGACGGGGTCGCCGTCGACGTGCTGACCGTGTTCCACGACGCCCGGGTGGAGGTGGTCGACATCGCCGGCCGCCGGCTCGGACCGGGCTGGGCGGTGGTCCGGGTCGAGGCCGAGCTGGTCGGCCCCCAGCAGATCCGCGCCCTCCTGCGGGAGCTGCGCAAGGTCGCCGGGGTGCAGCGGGTGCGCGGGCCGGCCCAGCCGCCGCTCGAGGTGCTCGAGGGCGGACTCCCGCCCCGGCGCGAGCGTCCGCCGGAGCCGTGGGCGCTGCCCCAGCCCTACGTGTGCGGGGACTTCGTACGGGAGGACCACGCCTTCTACGGCCGGGTGGAGGAGCTCGCCCGGCTGGAGCAGGCGCTCGCCTACACCCAGGCCGCGGGCGCCGAGTCGGGGGCGTCGGTGTTCGTCGGAGGGCCCCTCAAGACGGGCAAGACGTCGCTCGCCAAGCGCTTCGTTCGGGACCTCAAGCGGCGCCGGACGGCGGTCTCGGTGCCGATCTTCTGCAAGGCCCAGGTGGGGGAGCCGTGGTCGGCGCTGCAGGGTCGGCTGTGTGAGCTGCTCGCCGAGGAGATCGGCCGGGTCGGCGTACGGGAGGGCTGGGCGCTGCCGGGCAAGCTGCCGTCGCACGACCTGGAGCAGATGCTCAAGCTGCTGCGGCGGTCCGTCGCCGCGCCGCCCGTCGTCCTGGTGATCGACGAGGCGCTGCGCCCGATGCGTCGCGCTCACGAGCGGGCGGAGGAGGGGGACCGCAGCGAGCTGGAGGAGATCGTGCGGTTCGCCGACCTGGTGGAGCGCTCGCCGGGGACGCTGGTGGTGTACGTCGGCCCGGCCGCCCCGGTGCGGCGGCTGCATCCCGAGCTGGCGCGGGTGCTCCGCGAGGCGGACCCGGTGACGATGCAGCCGTTCGGCGTCGACGACGCGATGGCGCTGCTCACGGCGCGCAAGATCTCCTGGCGGTACCCCATCGAGATCAAGAAGAGCGTCGCCCGCTCGGCCAACGCGCTCGCCGGTGGCAACCCTTTCTGGATCAACCACCTGGCGTACTGGATGTACCGCGAGCAGAGCCGGCGGCCGGTCCGCCCGATCCGGTACAGCCACGGCCTCCTGCGGGGCGCGCTGGAGGAGGTGCTCCAGCGGCCCGGGCTGTTCGAGGACCGCCTGTTCCCCGACGGCGATCCGAGCCACGCGCCGCCCTGGATCTGGGACCTCGCGACCCTGCTCGCGAGCGCCGCCGACGCGGGCGCCGAGGACGACCCCGGCTGGTCCCTGAGCAAGCTCCTCGAGGCGCTGCAGGCGCGGGGGGCGGACATCAGCGACCTCGCGGTGCGCCAGGCGGTCGAGGACCTCGCCGCGATGGGCGGCGTCGCCTGGACGAAGGGCCCCACCGGCGCGCAGGCGGTCCGCCTGGCCGCCCCGGTGCTCGCCGCCTTCGTACGACAGCAGAACCGCCGCGGTCGCCGCGGCCTGGGAGCCACCCCAGTAGGAGCCGGAGCCGATGTCTGACGTGCCCTTCCTGTACGGCGAAGAGCTGGAGACCATCCTCGGGTCGGTCCGCACGCTGCGGAAGATCCTCGTGTTCGGCGGCCCCGCGATGGGCAAGACGACGCTGATCGAGGAGGTCCTGGCGCGCAGCCCCGGAGCGGAGCTGGTGCGGGGTCGGGGCGGGGACGAGGAGATCGTCCGGCGCATCGTGACGTGGGCCCAGGATCCCGCCCGGCGGGGGAGGGACCTGCTGATCGACAACCTGGACCACATCTTCAGCGAGGACGTGGAGCGAGCGCTGCGGGACCTGCCCGACAGCGACGGGCTGGGCCGGATGATCGCGACGTCGGGCACGCCGACGAAGTGGCTCGAGAAGCAGGGCGCGCCGCCGCCGGATCCGTCCCGCGGCGGGCTGAACCTGCTGGTGCACGACTCGACCGCGCTCAACGCCTTCCACCCGCTCTGGCTGGACCCCTGGCCGTCGGGCTGGGAGCGCACCATCCCGCTGCGGGTCCGGGGCGCGCTCAGCCGCCAGGCGGCGAAGTTCGACGGCGCGCTGGTCGAGCTGGAGGAGCGGTCCAGCCGGGGCGCCTTCGCGGACCTGCTCGTGGACCTGTCCGACGGCCACCCGGCGCTCCTCGGGGCGGCGTTCCGGTCCCTGGTCCAGCGCCTGGAGCGGCACGCGTGGCGCCGAGAGCACGGGGACCTGCTGGACGACGATGGCGCGGGGCCGACCGGGCCGCTGGAGCCGGAGGCGTTGCGAGAGCCGATGCTGGAGGAGCTGGCCGAGTCGCAGCTGGAGGTGGTCGGTCGCGCGGTCGACTGGGTCGAAGCGCAGAGCACCGCGGCGGCCGCGGAGCTGCTGGAGATGGCGGCGGGCGACGAGGAGCGGGAGGTCGTCGCGGAGCGCACCCTGCTGAGCAAGGCGGGGCTGCTGCACCGGAGCAGCTCGGGCGCCTGGCGGGTGCCGGGGGGCGTGATCGGCGGCTGCATCCTGCGTCGGCACGAGCGGATGCCCGACCCGGTGACGACGCCCCCGGCGGCGAGCGCGCCGGGGCGGCCGGCGCCGATCGGGCCGCTGCCGATCGGGGTCGACCTCGAGCCGGATCGGCGGGTGCCGGACATGCAGGGCCAGGTCGTCTGGGCGGCCGACGCGCAGCGGCAGGAGCTGGGGCTGAGCGGGGCGTCGTGGCGGATCCTGCAGACGCTGGCGGACGCCGGGGGCGCGCTGGTCACGGTCCCGGAGATCCGCGAGCGGATCGAGCAGGACTCGGACAAGGCCGTGCGGTCCGCTCTGCAGCGCCTCCAGGGGGAGCTGCGAGGCCACGGCCTCGACGGCCTGGTCGTGAACGTGCGGCGCAAGGGGTACCTGTTCGACCCCGACTTCGAACCGGGGGAGTGACCAGGGAGGGGTCGGCGTGTATCGTCCGCCGCCGTGTACAGCCACATCGTGATGTTCCGACTCGAGGACCCCGACGACGCCCCGTACGTCGCCAACCTCCTGCGCGCCATGGAAGGCCGCATCCCCCAGCTTCGCTACGTCGAGGTGGGGATCGACGATGCGCCGTCCGAGCGGTCTTCGCACGTGGTCCTGATCACGCGTTTCGACTCGGCCGAGGCGCTGCGCGCCTACGAGTCCCACCCCCACCACGTCGAGGTGCTCTCCGCCCTGCGTGACGCCGGGGTGGTGGAGAGCCGCAAGGTCGACTTCGCCGACTGATCCGGGGCTGATTGCGGAAACCAGGTCTCTAGACCGCTCCTCCTCGCCCCCGCGGCCCGATCTCGGCGTCGCTCCTCGGTCACAAGGGAGCGACCTTGCTCCCTCGTCGCTCCTGGACCTCGAACCGCGGGGCCTTCGGATCCGCGGTCAACAAACCCGGTTCCCGCAATGAGCCCTACGCTTCGAACTTCTCCGCGAACGCCAGCGCTTCGGCGGCGGTGATGATGTCGTCGCGGGCGTCGAGATCGTCCTGGATCGCCTGGAGGTTCCACGCGCTGGGGTCGAACCCGTCGGGGCGGCTGAGCAGGCCGGAGACCGTCTGAGCGGTCAGCAACAGCTCGGTCGTGTCGACCGCGTGGGCGACCTTGTACAGCTTGCTCCCGCAGGCGCACTCCTTGCCGTCGGTCGCGATGAGGTCACAGCGGGGGCACCACATGGCTGAGGCCATCTCGTCTCCAGGAGCTACGACGGTGGCCAGACGTGGGTCTGCGCCGCAGCGAGCAGCATTTCGTACCACTCTTCGTCCACGTCTGCAGGGTCGATCCGACTCAACAGCGCGTGGGCCTCGTCGAATCGGCCCGTGTAGAGCGCGCGACGGGCGAGGACGAGGAGCGCGTCGGGATCGGCGCCGCCTCCCTGGACGTGGGCCTCGGCCGGCGCGGACCAGTCCTCGCCGATCCGGAGCAGCGACTGCAGGTGCCGATCCCCGGGGTCGGCGGCCAGCGGGGCCGCGAAGGCCTGGGCGGTCCGGCGTTCCCGCTCCGCCTTGTCCCGGATCGACAGCGCGGGGAGCCGCTGCGCGAGCATCGTGCCCTGCGCGACCAGGCCGTCGGGCACCTCGACCTGCCCCCCCAGCCCTCGCCGCGGGTACTGCAGGCTCGGCCGGTCGTCGGTCAGCGGACGCACGCCCTGCGCCATCGCCCGCAGCCCGGCGTCGTCCTGGAGCCGCTCGTCGACCAGCGTCTGCGGGTCCGCCGCGAACGACCTCAGGTCCTCGGCGACCCCCGGATGGGTCAGCCCCCTCCACCGGGGGCCCGGCTCGATCGGGCGATCCGAGCCGAGCAGGATCCACTGGTAGCCGTAGCCGTACCAGAGGGCGGTGTGCGGGAACTCTGCGACGAACGCAGCGACGATCTGCTCGCTCTCTTCGCTCGTGAGCTGGAACAGCGGCAGCCATTGCGCGATCACGCCGCCCGGCTTCAGCGCCCCCTTCGCCGCCGCGTAGTACTCCCGGGTGTACAGGTTGACCACGCCCGCGTCCGTCGGCGGCGGGGGTTCGGCGGTGATCACGTCGTACCGCCGACCGGACGTCCGCAGGTGCTGCCGTCCATCGTCGATGTGCACCTCGACCCGGGGGTCCGCGAGCGGGTCGATCCCCCCGTGCACCTCGGCGAAGTGGGGGCTGTTGTCGAGCACCTCCGCGGCGATGTCGACCACGTCCAGCCGCTCCAGCGTCGGCCAGGTCAGCAGCGACCGCGCGGTGTTGCCGACGCCGTAGCAGATGAGCAGCGCGTCGCTCGCGTCGTCCGACAGCGCCATCGGCAGGTGGCCCATCAACCCCATGTAGCGGCGCGCCCCGATCTGGGTGTCGCTCATCGTGACGCCCGGGGTCAGGAGCAGCAGGTACGCCGGCTGTCCGAACCGGTGCCGCCGGGCGACCGCCGCCGTGGTCGTCGGCCCCTCGGTCAGCACCTCGACCCGCGTGTCGGCCCCGTGGAAGGCGGAGAAGTACGAGCGCTGGAGCAGGTCGTGGGGCACCGCCGACGCCGACGCGCCGACGAGCAGGGCGGCCATCGCCGCGGTGATCCCGAGCCGCCGGTCCACCGGCTTGCTCAGGAGCACCGTCAGCCCCCCCACCGCGGTCGCCAGCGCCGCGAGCAGCAGGAGCGAGCTCTGCACCCCGAGGGCCGGGAGCAGCAGGAAGCCGGCGACCACCGACCCGACCACCCCCGCCAGGGTGTTCGCCGCGAGCAGCCGCCCCGCGCCCCGGCCGGCGTCCCCCTCCCTCACGGTCGCCGCGGCGAGGAACGGGAACGCCGCCCCCATCAGCAGGCAGGCGCCCGCCTCCAGCCAGATCGCGCTGGCCGTCGCGAGGGCCAGGACGTCCGATGGGTCGGCCCGGTGCACCCCCCGGATCGACGGCAGCAGCCGGTTGAAGTGTTCCGCCCAGGCTCCGATCCCGACGATCGGGAGGAACGCCGCCGGCCCGGTGAGCGCCAGGAGCGCCGCCGCCGTCACGGTCGGACGCTCGCTGCGATCGGCCAGCGGGGTCGCGATCACCGAGCCCAGGCTCAGGAACACCAGGAAGACCGCGAGCAGCACCGCGAAGCTGGCCACCTGCCCCATGCTGAAGTGGTGGTGCACGCGGCTCCACAGGATCTCGTACCCCATCGCACAGAGCCCGCTGACCGCGAACAGGAACACCGGCAGGCGCGGGATGCGCCCCGTCGGGCCCCCCCGGCTGCGGGCCGGCGCCGCCGCGGGCACCCCCGCGAAGCCGACCGCCGCGGCGACGGCGAGGTTGCCCCCGGCGGCCACGCAGGCGGTCGCGAGCAGCCCGATCCGGGGCACCAGGAGCAGGTCCGGAAGCAGCGCGCCGGCCACCGCCCCCGCGGTGTTGATCGCGTACAGCTGACCCATGGTGCGGCCGGTGACCCCGGCGCGGACCAGCGCCCGCGCCATCACCGGCATCGTCGCTCCCATCAGCGTCGTGGGGACGAGGAGCAGGCCGCCGAACAGGAGCAGCCGCAGCGGCGTCGCCAGGCCCCCCGACTCGGCCACCAGCGCCGCCAGGGGGCGCAGCACCGCGTCTCCCCGCAGCAGCAGCGCCGCGACGGCCAGCCCGCTGACGCCGATGCCGATCTCGATGTGTCGGTACAGCCGCAGCGGGGCGGGGTGTCGGTCCGCCCGCGGCCCGAACGCGATGTTGCCGAGGGCGAGCCCGCCCATGAACGCGGCGAGCACCGTCGCGATGGCCGGGGTGGTGGTGCCGAACTGCAGCCCGAGGGCGCGGATCCAGAGGATCTCGAAGGTCAGCCCGGCCGCGCCCGAGACGAAGAAGAGGCAGAAGAGCAGGGGCAGGCGGAGGGGGCGATCGGCCACGGGGAAGGCCTCGGAGCGTACCATGCGGGCTCGTGCGGACCGCCCCGACCCTGGCCCTGATCCTCGCCTTCGCGGCGGCCCACCTGGTCGCCTGGACGGTCCTCGATCGCCGGCCCCTCAACGACCACGACCGCTTCTTCGCCGGCCCCGCGAGCGTCGCGGTCGCCGAGTGGCGGGACGGCCACCGGGTGGACGCGCTCCGCCGCCAGCTGCTCGGCAGCCCGTCCCGGCATCCCCAGCTCGCGCAGACGACGCTGGTCGCCGTCGCGGGCACGTTCGGCTGGACCCGACCGGTGGTCCGCCTCGCCAACCTGCCCTGGCTCCTGCTCCTGGTGCTCGGCACGTTCGCCGCGGCGCGTGAGCTGCTCGGGCCCCGGCTCGCCCTCCTCGCCGCCTGGCTGGCCGCGACCCTGCCGATCGTCGTGCACATGAGCCGCAAGTGGTTCATCCACTTCCACACCGCCGCGCTGGCGGTCGTCGGCCTGTGGCTCGTGCTCGCGATCGTGCGTCGCCAGGAGCGGGCGGACGTGCGGTGGTGGCTCGGGCTGGGCGCGGTCGCCGGCTTGCGGGTCCACACCCACCCGATCGACCTGCCCGACGTGGCCCTCGGCCTGGGGCTCGCGACCATGCTCACGGCGCGGGCGGCCGGGCCGCGGCTCCTGCTCGTCCGGCTGGGCGCCGCCCTCGCCCCGGCGCTCCTCCTGGGCGCGCCGTTCCTGCTCGGCGCCGGCACGGTCGAGGGCGCCGGGGACGCCTCCAGCTACGCGGACCGGGCGGCGCTGTGGCTGAACCCGGGCGGGAGCGGCGGGCTCGCCTGGGCGGTCGCCCTGCCGCGCGCCGCCCGCCTGCTCCACGACACCTGGTGGATGGCCCCCGCCGCCTGGCTGGTGGCGATCCCGGGCCTGCTCGGCCTCGCCCGGCTGGTGCCGAGGGCCGATCCGGCCCACCGTCGACTCCTGGTCGTCCCGGGCCTGGCGGTCGGGCTCCAGGCGCCGCTGGGGCTGCTGTCGTTCCGCAACTTCGGATACCTCGCCGACTGGCTGTTCCTGCTGCCGCCGCTGCTCCTGCTCGCCCTCGCCGGGCTGGAGGGGTGGTCGGACCGCCTGTCGGCCCGGGCGCGGGGGCTGTGGCGCGGGGTCGTCATCGCCCAGGGGGCGGCCGTCGTCGTCGTCCCGCTTGCGCTGTCGGGGGGCTCGGTGGACTGGCTGCTCGTCGACCGCGACGAGGCGGCGACCTGGGAGCGGCCGTTCCTCGCGTCGGAGCACGGCCGCGCCTACGACACCCACCACCTGGCGGTGCGACAGACGCTCGTCGGGGAGCGGGTGGTCGACGCCATGCTCGCCAGCGCCGACCCGACGGAGCTCGGCCTGGTCGACCTGGCGGTCGGCCTCTGCGCGCCGGCGTCGACCACCCACTGGTGGCCCCCCGAGGGGACGACGCCGTCCGCCGGGCTCGCCGACGACCTGTTCGGCTTCGCGGGGGTCTCCCGGCCGCGGTTCCAGGGCGCCGACGGCGAGGTCGCGGCCACCACCGTCGTCCGCCTCTGGAAGACCAACGGCCCCTGCGACGAGGGCACGACCCTGGCGCGGGTCGACGTGGCGCGGGTCCGCGCGCGGGAGCGGTTCGGGCCGGACGTCACGATCGAGGCGCTGCTCGACCCGGCCGAGCAGTTGATCGGAAACGCGACCCCGGGTCTGTCGCCCGACCCGCTGTACCTGCACGCCGCGCTGCTGGTGCGATAGGCTCCCTGCATGTCGATCCGAGCCGCCCTCCTCGTCCTGATGCTGCCCCTCCTCGCCGGCTGCCCGCCCCGCGCGAGCGGTGACGACGACGACGCGTCCGACGACGGCAACTGGAACCTCGAGATCGTGAACGAGACGGGCAACACGATGGAGACCGTCCGCCATCGGCCGTGCCCGTCGGAGGACGACGAGGACTGGAACGAGATCGCGCTGCCCCCCGGCGGGCTGGAGGCCGACGGCGGAGTGGTGCGCACCACGCTGCCCCAGCCCGGCTGCTTCGACCTGTCCGCCCAGGGCGAGGGCTGCTTCGCCGACGGCACGACCGACCCGATGCAGATCGGCGACGTCGTGACCTGGACCATCAGCGAAGACGACCTGACCTGTCAGGGGTGATGGGGCCCCGGACCGAGCGTGCGCTGATCGTCGTCGGCGTCACCGCCGTCTACTCCCTGTACTGGCCGGTCAACCAGTGGACTGCGACGCTGCCGTGGCATGACCTGGCCACCCCGCTGGACCGCGCCACGCCCTTGGTCAACGGCTGGCTGTACGTCTACGCGGTGCTCTTCGTCACGAGCTACCTGCCGATCCTGGTCATCCGGGATCGCCACCTGTTCCGCCGGGTGGCGCTGGCCGCCCTGGGCCTGGAGCTGTGCGCGCTGGCGACGTTCGTGCTGTTCCCGGTCCGCATGACGCTCCGGCCGACCGACCTGCCGCCCGGCGACACGCTGACCCGGTGGGGCATGCACTTCATGTACTGGCTGGACGAGCCGGTGAACTGCTTCCCGTCGCTGCACGTGGCGGCGGCCGCCCTGGCTGCGGCCGCGGTCTGGAAGGTCGACCGCCGGCTCAGCGTCGCCGCGACCGTCCTGATGTTGCTGGTGTCGGCGTCGACGATGCTCGTCAAGCAGCACTACGTCGCCGACGTGCTCGGCGCGCTGGTGCTCGTCGCGTTCTGGTACCGGCTGCTCATCCACCCGCTCGACGTCAGCGACCGCACCCCCGAGGAGCTCCGCATGCACCGCGGCTGGCTGCTCGCCGTGCCGGGGCTGTACGTGGTGATGATCGTCTACTTCGTCTGGCTGTACCGGAGCGGGTTCGAGCCCTGGCTCGGGTGATCAGGCGGGCTGGGCCGCGTCGTCCTCGTCGATCCCCAGCGTGAACACCGTCGGCGACGTCGGCAGCAGCTGTGGGTCGGCCCGGGTGCCGAGCACCGCGTCCGCCTCGAGCCTCGACACGCCGTACCAGTGCTTCTCGGACTTGTAGTGGTGGAGCATGTGGCTCTGGCAGATGCGCCGGTACAGCCGCGGCGTCCACGGGATGTGGGACAGGTAGTGCGACCACTCGTAGTGCAGGGCGAGCACGAGGTAGGTCGCGATGCCCGTCCAGGCGAGCTGCGCGGTCGGCGTCACGAGGTACCAGCCGATCACGAGCAGCGGGAACACGGTCGCGTGGGAGTGCAGCGGCACGAAGGTCAGCGAGATCCTCTTCGGCTCGCGGTGGTGGGCGCGGTGCTTGCGGGCGTTGCGGGGATCGAAGCGGAAGCCCAGGACCGTCTTCGGCTCGTGGTGCAGCAGGAAGACGTGGATCAGCCACTCCTGGAACGGCCACGCGGCGACGATCAGCGCCACGATCACGACGTCCCACGCCGAGAGGCCGCCCAGGGCGACCCGCGTCGTCACCGCGACGACGGCCGACAGCCAGAGGATCCGGGGGCTCCAGTGGTCGAAGAAGACCCGAAGCGCGGGGCCGAGCGAGCGGGGCGGGGTCGGCTCGGGGCGGGGGGTGGGTGCGCTCACGAGCCGCTCCCTTCGGTGGCCGCGATCAGGGCCACGAGCCGGTCGGTGCCGATCGCCATGAGCAGCTTCGCCTCGTCGTGGGCTCGCTCGGAGTCGCCCTGCCGGACCGCCGTGGCGATGGCGGCGTAGCGGCCCAGGCTGGTGAACTCGTCGGACATCAGCTCCGTCAGCAGGTGCATGAAGCCCTCGTAGGACTCGGTCAGCGAGTTGAACGCCAGCCGGTAGGCGACGTTGTCCGCCCCCTCGACGAGCAGACGCCAGAACCCGAGGGCGAGCTTCTGCAGCGTCGGCAGGTCGCTGGCCGCCAGCCCCATCTCGGCGACGACGCCGTCCAGCGCCTCCGCCGTGGCTCGTCCGCCCCGGAGCGCCGCCAGTCGGGCGATGTCCGGGCCGAGCGCGGAGCGCATCTCGACCACCGACCGGGCGACCCTGGTCTGCAGCGCCCCGGCGCCGTCGACGAGCAGCGACGGGAGCAGCCCCAGGCCTGCGTGGTCGAGGAAGTCGAGGACCCGCGTCGAGCCGCCGTGATGGATCCGGATCAGCCGCGCCTGGGCGAGCCGCTGGAGCGCCTCGCGCAGCGCGCCGCGGTTGACCCCGAGCTGTTCGCAGAGCACGCGCTCGGAGGGCAGGGCGGCGCCGGCCTCCATCTCGCCGCCGACGATGGCGTCGCGCAGCTGTTCGTAGACGGCGTCGGACAGGGACTTGCGTTCGATGGGTCGGAGCATGGGAGCGATCTAGCGACAACTCATCAACAGGTCAACTGGTAAGACCAGTTTGTCCGATGCCGCGACGACCGTTGCGGTCGGTATGCTGGCGCGCCATGGCCCGACCCGTCGTCATCGCCCTCCCCGACACCGACTTCGACCCCACCGAGGCGGCGGTGCCCTGGCGCGCGCTGAGGTCCGCCGGACACGAGGTGGTCTTCGCCACCGAGCGGGGCGAGCCGAGCGCCGGCTGCGACCGGGAGATGCTGACCGGGGTGATGTTCGGCGCCATCAAGGCGACCCGGGACAACGCGGCGCTGTACGAGCAGATGGAGCAGGATCCGGCCTACGCGACGCCGATCCGGTACACCGACATCTCACCCGGGGCCCACGCGGCGCTCGTGCTCCCCGGCGGTCACGCGCCGGGGATGCGTCAGTACCTCGAGGCGCTCGATCTGCAGCGGGCGGTGGCCGCGTTCTTCACCGCCTCCCGCCCGGTCGCCGCGATCTGTCACGGCACCGTGGTGCTCGCCCGCAGCCGCGACTCCTCGGGGCAGCCAGTCCTCCGCGGACGCACGCTCACGGGCCTGCCCCGGACGATGGAGTGGAGCGCCTGGATCGCGACCGTCGCGACCCGGGGCAACTACTTCCGCACCTACCCGACCTGGGTCCAGACCGAGGTCGCCGAGGCGCTGGGGCCCGACGGCCGGTTCGAGACCGGCCCCCTGGTGCCGAGCTACGGCAACCCGTTCACCGTCCGGGACGGCAACCTGCTGACCGCGCGGTGGCCGGGGGACGCGAGCCGGTTCGCGGCCGACCTGGTCGAGCTTCTGGCCGACGAGGAGAGCGCGTGAGCGACGACAAGCCGACCGTGATGACCCGTCGGGCCTTCCTCGAGGTCTCCGCCGCCGCGTCGGTGGCTGGCCTCGCGGGCTGCCCGGCCCCCGGAGAGGACCCGTACGCGGACGCCGCCACGTCCGTCGCCATCGTCGCCGAGGGGGGATCGACGATCGACGCGGTCCGCCGCGCCGCCGACCTCGCCGGGGGGCTGGACGCGATCCAGCCGGGCGAGACGGTCTTCATCAAGCCCAACGCCGTCGGCGTCATCCCCGACTCCCGCGCGTTCGTGACCCGCAACGACGTGCTGCGAGCGGTCATCGAGCTGGTGCGGGAGCGGGACCCCGGCCACATCGTCGTCGGCGACCGGTCGGCCCGCCTGTTCAGCTCGGCGATCGTCTTCGACGAGACCGGCATGGAGGCCGTCGCCCTGGCCGCCGGCGCCGACGAGGTCTACCCGGCCCCGAGCCCGGCCGACGACCCGGACGCGTGGGTGCTGCTGCAGCCGCCCGCCTGGGAGGAGACCTGGGAGGAGATGGGCGGGGTGCTGACGATGCGCCGGGCGCTCGAGGCCGACCACCTCATCAACGTGCCGGTCTGCAAGAACCACCGGTGGGCGATCTTCTCGCTGTCGATGAAGAACCTGATCGGCATCGTCGGCGACACCTCCCGGGACTGGATGCACTACAACGAGGACGACGCGGACCGGCTGTCGAGGGACATCGCCATCCTCAACCAGACGGTCGAGCCCCTCCTCACGATCATCGACGCCGACGCGGCCATCCTCAACGGGGGGCCCGAGGGCGCCTTCGCGGACGGGGTCATCTCCGAGCCGGGGCTCATCCTCGCCGGGACCGACCGGGTCGCGCTGGACGCGCTCGGGGTGTCCCTGATCCAACACGAGCTGACCGGGGTCGAGGTGCCCAGCCCGGACGCCATGTTCCACCGGCTCGCCGTCGAGCGGCCCTGGGACCTGCCCCAGATCACCCACGGGATCGAGCTCGGCCTCGGGGTGGCGAGCTCCGAGCAGGTGCGCCTGGACTTCGACGGCGTGGACGAGGAGACCGCCGCCGCGATCGAAGAGCGGTTCCGAGCGTGACGTCGGAGCACCAGCGGATCGACCCGCTGCTCGCCCCCGAGCAGGCCGAGGCCCTCCGCGCGACGATCCGCCGCTCGGGCCCCTACACCCTGTACGTCAGCCAGCCGATCGAGTCCGGGCTGGGCCGGGGCCTGACCCGCCGGCACGACGCGGCGCTGGCCTGGGTGCTGCGCGAGCTCGCCTCGGGCTCGACCGAGCCGATGGACGTGCAGGCGGCCCGCACCAACCTGTTCCGCGGGACCTGGCTGGAGCGCGGCGAGCGGGCCCTGGACTGCGGGGTCGTGGCGGACCACGCCGGCCTCGCCGCGGCCGCCCGGGACGTGCTCGGGTTGGCCCGGGTCGAGCCCTACATGTTGTACGCGAACCTCCTGCTGCCGGGGCAGGAGCTGCCGGTGCACCACGACACGCCGGAGTTCGTGGGGCTGGACAAGACGGTCTGCCCCGAGTGGTTCCTGGTCGTCTGCTCGCGCTCGGGGCTCTTCGAGGAGCACCGGATCCGGGTCGCGTCGGCCGTCGCGTTCGTGGCGGGGGAGGGGGATCTGATCACGTTCCCCGACGGCATCGACGCTCCCCCGGTGTCGCTACCGCCGACCGCCAACACCGCGGTGGTGCTCGACGCGGACGAGCTGGTCCACGGGGTCTCGCGGGTCGGAGGGTCGGCCGCTCCGGCGCCCCCGGTCGAGATCGGCGACACGCTCGGCTGGGAGGGGTCGGACTGGGCGCTCCGCCGCGGCGGGCGGGAGATCGCCCGTTACCCGGCGGGGGCGGTTCGGCTGTCGCTCCAGTGGAAGGCCTGGATGTTCGACGACTCGGTGGCTCGGGCGGATGTGATGACCCGCCCGCTGACCCTGTCGGCGGCGACCGACCGGCTGGTCTCCGAGCTCCGGCGGCGGGGCCACGCCGTGCCCGAGTCACCGGATGACGTGGACCTGGCGTTGTTGCTGATGGAAGAGTTCATCCAGTTGCCGGCTGCGTGATGGGAGCGTTCGGAGTGTCTGGATTGACGAAGAGCCTGTCGAGGATCTCGTGGATCGGTGGGCTGGGGGGATGGCTCCTCCTGGCGGGCTGCCCCGAGGGGCAGCTGCCGCCGGACGACGACGACGTGCCCGACGACGACGACGACGACGTCGCCGCGGACGACGACGACGTGACCGACGACGACGACGTGACCGACGACGACGACGTGACC
>CAYQEG010000181.1:0-16116 GCA_964416435.1 uncultured Rickettsiales bacterium | reverse complement strand
ATCGCTCCCTCCTCGCTCCTGGATCTCGGGCCCGTGCCCTCTCCGGTGTGAGGCCTCCATATGAGTGATGGGCCGTTTAGCCGCGTCGGAGAGCGCGTTCTTGATCTCCTGGTGTCCGTCGATCGCGCAGCCGACCGCGAGCAGGTCCTGTCGGGACCGGGCTACCTGATGGACACGGGATCCGAGACCGCACCAGCCGGGGGACCCGGTGGACCGTCTACTCGGTGACGATGACGCAGTCGTCGAGCGCCGCCCGTCCGAAGCGCTCCGCCACGGTGCCGCGCACGGTGACGTCGGAGTACTGCTTCAGATCGACCGATTCGGGCGCGTCGGCGCCGAAGGCGCAGCCGAGGGAGTTGGCCATGCGGTCCGCCGCGTAGTCGTCCGCGTCGATGACGAGGCTGACCGTGTTGACCTTGCCCCCGACCGACGTGGCGGACAGGAACTGGGCGTTCAACGTGACGGTCTTGCCCATCCAGGCGTCCGCGTCGGCGGCGAAGCCTTCGCGCAGCGCGAGCAGACCGATCGCCTCGCCATCCGCCGCCGCGGGCGCCTCAGCCACCTCCCCCGCGGCCGCCTCGGGCGCAGGCTCGGCGGCCGGCTCCTCCGGAGCAGGCTCGGCGGCCGGCTCGGG
The DNA here is from genome assembly GCA_964416435.1 of uncultured Rickettsiales bacterium. Taxonomy (GTDB): domain Bacteria; phylum Myxococcota_A; class UBA796; order UBA9615; family UBA9615; genus CAYQEG01. The sequence goes on along the minus strand of CAYQEG010000181.1, from coordinate 15,482 downwards.
CTCGGCGGCCGGCTCGGTCGTCGTGTCGCCACCGCACGCGGCGAGGCCCAGGCTGAGCAGGGAGATCCCTGCGAACTTGATGATGTCCATGGTTCTTCCTCCGCGGTCGGCTTTAGCACGGGCCGCCCGACGCCATCGTCGACGCGATCAGTGGAAGTCCCTTGAGGGCATGCCGCCCCACTTCTCGATGTTCTCCGGATCCCGCGGGCCGAGCAGCCGTTCTCGGCTCAGGTCGAAGAACTCGTACCCGAGGATGCTGACCACGCTCTTCTCCAGCTGGATCTTCCCCCGCACCTGCAGGAACTTGACCCGGCTCAGGAGGCGACGGTGCCGTTCGAACACGTTGGCGTGCACGATGATGTTGCTGAAGCCGCCCTCGTCCTCCAGCGTGATGAAGAACGTGCCCTTGGCCGTCCCTGGCCTCTGCCGGGTGATCACCAGGCCGGCCGTGGTCACCCACGAGCCGTCCTTGCGGCTGGTCAGCTCCTTGCTCGGCACCACCCCCCTCCGCTCCAGCGCCGCCCGCACGTAGATCAGGGGGTGATGCTCGGGCGTGAAGCCCGTGGTGGCGTGATCCAGCAGGTTGGTCTCCACCTCGCTCATCACCGGGAAGCCCGGCAGCACCACCTGCTTCGCCGGCCCCTCCAGGGGGAGCCGACGCCGCCACCCCGACACGTCCCACCGCGCCTGCCGCCGACTCAGCCCGAAGCAGGCAAACGCGCCCGCGTCCGCCAGCCGGACCAGCTTGTCCCGCTCCAGCCCCACCCGGTCGCAGAACTCGTGCACCGACCGGAACGGCCCGGCCGCCCGCCGCGCCGCCTCGATCGCCAGGCCGTCGTCCTCCCCCAGCCCCTTGACCTGGAGCAGCCCACCCCGCAGACCCTGCTCTCCCTCCAGCTGCCAGCGCCATTCGCTCGTGTTGACGCAGACCGGGTGGATCAGCACGTCGTGCCGCCGCGCGTCGGAGGTGAGCGTCGCCGCGCTGTAGAAGCCCATCGGCTGGCAGTTGAGCAGCCCCGCGGTGAAGGCCGCGTGCTGGTACCGCTTGAGCCAGCCCGACGCGTAGACGATCAGCGCGAACGACGCCGAGTGGGACTCGGGGAACCCGTACGCAACGAACCCCCTCAGCTGCTCCCGGATGCGCAGCGCCGTCGCTTCGTCGATGCCGCCGTCCTGCATCCCCTGCACCATCTTGGCGAACAGCCGGTCCTGCTCCTCCGTCGCGCGCTTGAAGCCCATCACCTTGCGCAGCCGATCCGCCTCCGCGGGGCTGAACCCGGCGGTCGCGATGGCCATCTTCATCGCCTGCTCCTGGAACAGCGGGATGCCCAGGGTGCGCTTGAGGATCGGCTCCAGGCTGGGGTGCGCGTACTCGATCGGCTCCTCCCCCGCCCGACGCCGCAGGTAGGGGTGCACCATGTCGCCCTGGATCGGCCCGGGCCGGATCAGCGCCACCTCCACCACCAGGTCGTGGAAGGTGCGGGGGCGCAGTCGCGGCAGGGTGTTCATCTGGGCGCGGCTCTCGATCTGGAACATGCCGACCGTGTCCGCTTCGCAGATCATGTCGTAGACGAGCGGGTCGTCGTAGGTCAGCTTCGCCATGTCGAACTCGATGCCGCGCAGCGCGAGCAGCCGCGTCGCCTCCTGGATCACCGACAACATGCCCAGCGCCAGGAGGTCGATCTTCACCAGCCCGGCGTGGGCGACGTCGTCCTTGTCCCACTGGAGCACCGTGCGGTCCTCCATCGTCGCGTTCTCGATCGGGCAGGCCTCCCCGATCGGCACCCCCGAGATCACGACGCCCCCGCTGTGGATGCCGATGTGACGCGGGAAGCCGCACAGCTCCCCCGTGTACTTCAGCACCTGCCTCAGCGTGTGGGCGTCGTCCGTGATCGCCTCCTCGCCCCCCTCACCGAAGACCTCCTGCAGCGGGTCGAAGTTGTCGGCGTCGGCGCCATCGCCACCCCAGGGGCCCCGCCAGTGCGACAGCGACTTCGCCATGCGGTCGACCTGGTCCAGCCCCAGGCCGAACGCCTTGCCGACGTCCCGGATCGCCGAGCGTGCGTGGTACGTGATGACGTTGCAGACCATCGCGGCGCGACCCCGCCCGTACTTGTCGTAGACGTGCTGCAGGATCTCCTCACGCCGTGAGTTGCTGATGTCCACGTCGATGTCGGGGTAGCCGCCGCGAGCCTCCGACAAGAAACGCTCGAACAGCAGGTCCAGCCGGATCGGGTCGACCGCGGTGATGCGCAGGCAGAAGCAGACACAGGAGTTGGCCGCCGAGCCCCGCCCCTGGGCGAGGATGCCGCGCCGACGACACTCCTCCACGATGTCGTGGACGATGAGGAAGTAGCCGGCCAGCCCCATGCGGCCGACGACGTCCAGCTCATGCCGGATCTGGGCCTTGATGCGTGGGTCCGTCTCCAGCCGCTCCTCGTACCGGATCGCCGCCCCCTCCCACGTCAACTCCTCCAGCCAGCTCTGCAGCGTGTGCCCGCCGGGCACGGGGTGCACCGGGAAGGCGTACGGCAGATCCGCCAGGTCGAAGTCACACGCTTGCGCGATGCGCACCGACTGCGCGACCGCGTCGGGATCGTCCGCGAACCGCGCCGCCATCACGTCGGCGCCGCACAACCCGAAGCTGCCGTTGGGGAGCAGCCGGGTGCCCGCCCGGGGCAGCGTGGTGCCCAGGCGGATGCACGCCAGCACGTCCTGCAGGGGGCGCTGATCGGACGTCGCGTAGTGCACCAGGCCGGTCGCCACGCGGCGGACCCCCAGGTCGTCGCTGATCCGACGCAGCAGCCCGCGCAGCCAGTCGTCCTCCGGCAGGCGATGGTCGTTCAGCTCGATGAAGAAGTGCTCCCCGAACGCGTCCCGGAGCTCCGCTCCTCGCTCGACCGCCCGACGCACACGCGCTTCGGGATCGTCGATCGCCGACGCGAGCAGCTCCCGCTGCCGTCGCCCCGCCTCCACCGCCTGCACCGTCGCCCCGTCGTCGTCCAGCCAGGCCCCCAGGGGGCGACGCCACGCCCCCTTCGGCTTCCACGCCCGGGTCGCCTTGCGCACATCGAGCCCGAGCAGCGCTCGATCGATCGGCCCGAAGCGCCCTCCCGACAGGATCGTCAGCCCGTCCCGGCGCTCGATCAGCCGCTCCAACGGCAGCAACGCAGTGCGCTTCTCACACGCCATGCGCGACGCGCTGATCAGCGCCGACAGGTTCCGCCAGCCATCCCGGTTGCGTACCAGCGCCACCACCCGCGCACCGCACGCCAGCCCGATCTCCGCCCCGTAGATCGCCCGGGGCACGGTCGGGCCGCCGTCCTCCGCCTGCTCTTCGACGCGCAGCTTGCTGTGCAGCCATTGGCGCACCGAGCCGTACAGCCCGTCCCGGTCCGTGATCGCCAGCCCCGTGAGCCCGAGCTCACGGGCCCGGTCCACCAGGTCTTCGGGCCGGCTCGCCCCCCGCCGGAACGAGAAGTTCGAGTAGGCGTGCAGCTCGGCGTACTGCACCCCGCCCATCAGTCGATCCAGCCCGCGAGGAACCAGCCCCGGCTGCGCGGCTCGTAGTACAGGTGCGCCACCTCGTCCCGCCCCTCGACCTGGAAGCAGCGGCGGGCCTGACCGCCGTCGGCCTGCCACCAGCCGGTGGAGACGTCCCACGGACCGAGCACCCGTCGGGCCCGTACCCGCCCTCCCCCGTAGCGGAAGGAGACGATGCGGCCGTCGCTCAGCTCGACGTCGACCGGCTCGGGCGGGGTCACCCGCCGCAGCGCGCACGGCAGCTCCCCGGGGCGCGCCGCGTCGGGCACCCAGGGATCCGGCCGCGTCGTCGTCAGGCGGGCGGGCGGGAACGGCCCCAGCGCCTCCCGCTCTTCGGGCCAGGGCGACGGCTGCACCTGCAGCGAGCCGTAGCCGTCCGGCCCGAGCTCCGCCGCGAGGTGCGCCAACGTCATCGACAGCGCCCCGGGCGGCGCAGACCGGGGGCCCATCATGCGCTCCTGCGACACCGGCCTGGGCACCACGTCCGTCGCCTCGAGGTGGACCGACAGCACGCCGCCGGCGCACCGCATGCGCTCCAACTCCACCTTGACGAGATCGGTCCACAGCTCCAGCGAGCCCGACGGGGACGCCGACCACGTCTGCAGCTCTACGGGCTCCTCGCCCTCGATCTGCAGGCGCCAGGCGAGGCAGCGCGTCGCCAGCCCCTGGCCGTCCAGCTCCCCGATGAGCTGCTCCAGCGGGCGGCGGAGCAGGAAGCGCAGCGCTTCGGACTGCACGATCGGGTACTCGGCGTGCACCTGGACCGTGTACTGGCGGGCTTCGACCGACGGGATGAGGGTGGATCGGTCCTCCCCCCTCGCGAGTCGATGCAACGCCGCGCCGTCCTGCCCGAAGCGGCGGGCGAGCCCCGCGACGGGCAGCGCGGCGAAGCTGCCGAGCGTCTTGACCCCGAGCTGGTGGCACGCCTCGATGACCGCCCGGGCGTCCGGCAGGAGCTCGATCGGCAGCGGAGCGAGGAACGCCGCCTCTCCCCCCGAGGGCACGAGGATCGCTGTGTTCCAGCCCGGCACCCGCCCCTCCATCACGGCGGCAGCCCGCGCGACGAACCGGGTGCTCGCCATGCCCACGCGCGCCGGCAGCCCCAGCCGCTTCGCCGCCTCTCGCAGGTCGTCCAGGAAGCCGCCCGCCCCCTGCACCTCGTAGCGGGTCTCGAGCCCCGAGAAGGACGCGTAGATCACGCCCGCGCCCGTGGTCTCGAAGGTCGGGGTGAACCCGCGCACCGCCTCCCCCAACTCCGCCGACGCCTCGGCCAGGGCGATCCGGTCGATCTCCCGCACCACCAACTCGGGCGCCACCGCGGCCGCCGCGATGGCGGTCATGCCGCGGCGCACTCCGTCCAGCCGAGCCCCCTCCGACGCCGCGACGATGAGCCGGCGACCGTCGTCGGGGTCGACGAGCGCGAGCCCCCCCTCGGGCTCACCCCCGAGCTGCTGCAGCGTCACCTGCAGGCGGAAGTCCGGTACGAAGAGGCAGGCGATGGGCATCTGGAACACTGAACATACAAACAGTATCCCCGCCCGATCAAGGGAGATCGCGGCTTATCGGGACGAAAAACGTCCCGGCAAAAAGCGCCGACATCGGCGTAGTTCGCGCTGTCAGCCGCCCGACGGACGCGGCGCGTCCGGGAAGAGCTTCCAGAGCCAGCACGCCTCCAGGAGCTCCGCCGGCCCCCGCCACCGGCCCTCCCCGTCGAGCTCCCAGCGCGACCCCGCCTTGTCGAGCGCGCTCATCGAGCGGAGGGACGGCGCATCCCCTCGCCGCGCGACGAGCTCGAGCCGCGGGCGACCGTTGGACCACCACTCCCGGGCCGTCTCCAGCTGCCCGCGGGCGTACTCGTAGGTGTAGGCCGCGCTCCCGTCCGGGTACCAGCCCTCCTGGACGCCGTGCCGCCATCCGTCGGCTCTCCAGCGATCCGTCCGCTTGGGGCTGCCGTCGCCCCGGAACCGCTCGTCGAGCAGCACGACGCCCCGACCGCCGAGCAGCTCGACGGTCTCGGCCCCCTCGGCGAGCTCCGCCGGCTCCGTCACCTCGTCCCGCACGATCGCCCGCGCTTCGGGGTCCCACCCCTCGACGCCGAAGCGCGACCGGTCGAGCAGCTTGACGGTCCGCTTGCGGCGCACGACGTCGGGCGCGTCGGGGTCGTAGTCGTAGAGCACCAGCTCCTTCTCGCTCCCCTCGAAGCGGACCCGCCCCTGGGGGTCCCACTCCGTCATGTCCCTGATGAACGAGCGGTTGCCCGAGTACGGACCGGGGCCGTACTCCTCGGTCCGGAGCAGCCGGCCGTCAGCCGCCCAGTAGCTCCATTGCCCGGTCTTGCGGCCCGACTCGGTGCCGTGGTGGTGCTCGATGTCCCCCTCGGCTGCCTTGACGCCGTCGTCGTGCCAGACGGTGACCGACTGACCCTCCAGGTAGTAGTCCCAGGTCTGTCGCTGCACGGGCCGACCTCGGGGGTCGTACAGGGTCCATTCGCCCACCCGCTTGGACTGGTCGTAGTGCTCTTCGCGCGCCAGCGTGCCGTCGTCGAAGAAGGCGAGCACCAGCCCGTCCGGTCGGCCCGGCTCGCCGCGGCCGAAGCGGGCGAGGGAGCCGGAGGGGTGGAACGTCAGGAACCACCGCACCTCGCCGTGAATCGCGACCCGCGTCCGGCGCCCCGCCTCGTCGAACCAGGCCGAGTCCGCCGGGGCGCGCTCGCCGACGAACTGGATCCTGCCCTGGGAGTCGAAGCGCTCCCCCGGCGCCCAGGAGTCGCGGTCGACCCGGAGCACCACGCCGCCGCTGCTGCGGGCGGTCGCTTCGGTCACCAGGCCGCTGCGCCACTCCGCTCCGAGTCGATCCTGCTGCCAGTCCGGCCAGGTCATCGTGCCGTGGAGCAGACCGTCGACGAAGAACAGCTCCAGGACGAGGGTGTCCCCCTCCCACGCGCGCTGGGGCCCGTCCGGTGTGCCCGCGACGAAGGCGAACTGGTAGGCCATCTGGCCGTTGTAGTCCCAGGCCAGCTGGCGACCGTCGAGCTCACCGTCCTTCCAGGAGTGCTTCCGGACCATCTGGTCTGCGCTCCGCCAGACGGTCTCGAAGCCGTCGAGCTCCCCCTGCGAGTAGCTCCGCTCGACGCGCAGCCAGCGATCCTCGCCCCAGCCTTCCCAACTGCGCCAGACCCCGTGCAGCTCGCCGGCTTCCCAGGTCGCCTCGAGGACCGGCTTCAGCTGCGCCTCGAGCCGCTTGTCGTCACCGGGGTCGGGCCAGCTGCGCGCCGCCCCGTGCCGCCCCCCCTCGACCCAGGTCTCCTCGCTCTCCAGGTGGCCCGAGGGGTACCAGGTCGTCGACGCCCCGTGACGCACGCCGCCGGCGTACTCCTCGCGGCTGCGGGGCGTGCCGTCCTCCCAGAACAGCTCCCTGAGCACGAGGTGCTCGGGGGCCAACGCGCCGTCGTAGCTCCAGACCTCCTGGGGCGAGCCGTCCGACCAGAGGCGGCGCTCGTCGCGCACCAGATCACCGGCGGAGACCAGCGCCGGGAGGCAGGCGAGCAGGGTCGTCAGGGCGAGGATGGTGCGGGACAAGCGCCAAGCGTACTGCGAGCGCGCGCTAAGCACGATCAGGAGCCTGTCAAACATAAAAAGTCGTTGTATTCAAGCTACTTGCAGACTTGACAGGATCCGGTTCGGACCCAGATTGACGGCGTCGACGAACCACCGCCGACAGAAAGGGAAACACCATGAACCTGGTTCGACGAAACCTGTTCTCCGACTTCGACCGCCTGTTCCCGACCTTCTTCACGGAGCTCGAGCCGCGGACCCGCGTCACCCTCCCCCGGGTCGTCACCCGCGAGGAAGAGGGCGCCCTGGTGCTGGAGGCGGAGGTCCCGGGCCTGAAGCCCGAGGACGTCACCGTGACCTTCGAGGACGGGCTGCTCACCATCGCCGCCACCGCGGTCGAGGAGAACACCGACGAGTCCGAGGGCCGCACCCGTACGCGCCGCTTCTCCAGCGGCTTCACCCGCCGGTTCCGCCTCCCCAAGGACGTGGACACCGAGAACATCGACGCGAAGCTGGCCGACGGCCTGCTCGAGGTCACGCTGCCGAAGAACGGCAAGGCCGCGCCCCGCACCATCGCGGTGCACTGAGCCGAGCTGCCGGGCGGCCCGGCCGGGCCGCCCTACAGCAGCTCGAGCGTGCGCTCGGCGTTCCCCTTGGCCCGCACGTTGCGCTTGTAGGAGGCGACGTTGCCGTCGGGGTCGATGACCACGGTGGTGCGGATGACGCCCATCCGCTTCTTGCCGTACATCGTCTTCTCCCCGTAGGCGCCGTAGGCCTTGTGGACCTCCAGCTCCGGGTCGGACAGCAACGGGAAGTTCAGGTCGTACTTGCTGCGGAAGTTGCCGTGACTCTCGAGGCTGTCCTTGCTCACCCCGAGGACCACCGCGCCCTTGGCGTCGAGCTGCTCCTGGCGATCGCGGAAGTCACACGCCTGCGTCGTGCAGCCGGGGGTGCTGTCCCGGGGATAGAAGTACAGGATCACCTTCTTGCCCCGAAGCGACGAGAGGGTCACCTCTCCCGCATCGTCGGACGCCAGGGTGAAGTCGGGGGCGGGGGTACCGGGGGTGAGATCGGCCATCGAAAGCTCCTCTTTTCGAGGCCGCGGAGCCTAGCCTCCGGGCCGGCTATGATCTACCGACCGTGAGAATCCCCCCGCTCGACCTCGCCGCGTTCGACGGCGTGCCCTTCCCGGTCGCCACCGTGGCCGAGCTGCGCCGCAAGCGCATGGTCGCAGCGCAGGGCATGGGCCACGACCTGGTGGTCGTCTGGAACGACGGCCGACCGCGCGCCTACACCGACCTCTGTCCGCACCTCGGGCTGCCGATGAGCCTGGGCCACGTCGACGGAGAACAGCTCCGCTGCGCCTACCACGGCTGGGCCTTCGACGGCGACTCGGGCGCGGTGACCGAACAGCCGACGCTGAGCAAGCCCCGGAAGTGCCGCCTGACCCGTCACGGCGCCACCATCGCCGGTGGGCTGGTGTTCGCCTGGACCGGCGACCCCGACGCCGTCGACGACGCCCGCGCGCTCCTCCCCGAAGACGTCGTGAGCGACTTCGCCCTGCACCGGGTGACGTTCGACTGCCCCTTCTACCTGGCCCTGTTCAACGCGGTGGACTACGCCCACTTCGCCGAGCACCGCTACTACAAGCGGCTGTACGAGCTGTACCGCCGCCTCCGCCGCGACGCCCACGTCCCCGGCGACCCCTTCCACTGGGAGGTCGTCGACGAGGACGATCGGAGCGTCACGATCCGCCTCCCCGAGGCCCGGCGCACGCTGCGGGTGCACGCCACCTGCTTCGACTTCCAGGACGACGACGGCGTCAACCGGTTCCAGACGTGGGTCAGCCCCCTGGGACCGAGCCGCACCCTGTACTGGGAGTGCTACCAGGCGCGCAGCGACAGGCCGGCGCTCCGGCTCGCCGCCAAGCTCCTGTTCCACACCGTGATCGCTCGCCTGCTCGACACCGAGGACAAGGACTGGACGTCCATCTCGGCCCCCAACTTCCTCCACGGCGAGAACATCCACCTGTCGGAGACGGACCTCCCCCTGGGACAGCACCTGCGCAAGTTCGTGCTCCCCCGGCTGAAGGCGACTCGCTCCGCGGCCGGCTAACCTGGGTCTCTCGTGAAGACGCCCCAGCTCGACCTCGCCGCCTTCGGCGACATCCCGTTCCCCGTCGCCCACGTGCCCGAGCTGCGGCGCAAGGGGATGGTCCGGATCGAGGCGATGGAGCGTCAGCTCCTGGTCCTTTGGAACAACGGCCGACCCACCGTCTGGCACGACGCCTGCCCGCACCTGGGGCTGCCGCTGAGCATGGGCCGGCTCGCGGGCGACCAGGTCCAGTGCGCCTACCACGGCTGGGGGTTCTCGACGGACACGGGCGAGGTCGTGCACCAGCCGACGCTCCGCAAGGCCCGGCCCTGCCGCCTCAAGCGCTACGGCGCGCTCGTCGCCGGCGACCTCGTGTTCTCCTGGACGGGTGACCCCGACGCCACCGACCGCGCCCGCGCGATGCTCCCCGAGGAGGTCCTGAGCGGCTTCTCGCTGTTCCGGGTGGTGTTCGAGTGCCCCTTCTACATGGCGCTCTTCTCGTCCGTGGACTACGCCCACTTCCGTTTTCACACCGGCTACCGCCCCTTCTACAAGCTGTACCAGCGGTTCCGGACCAACCGGCACGAGCCGGGCACCGCGTTCCCGAGCAAGATCATCGACGAGAGCGACCGGCGGGTGACGATCCGGATCGAGGACGCGCACCGGAACATCCACATGTACGCGACCTGCGCGGAGATGGACGACGACTCGGTCAACTTCTTCCAGACGTACGTCACGCCGATCTCCCCGATGAAGACCCTGTACTGGGAGTGCTACCGCCCCCGCACCGACAGCAAGCTCGTCGAGCTCCTCGCGCGCACGACCTTCCGCCACGTCACCACGCGGCTCCTCAACGGAGAGGACCGCGTCTGGACCGCCGGCTCCGGGCCGAACTTCGTCGCCGGCGAGAACATCAACCTGTGTGAGAACGACGTGCCGCTCGGGGCCCACATCAACAAGTTCGTCAAGCCCCGCCTCCAGGCTCACCGGGACGCGACGGGAAGCTGAGCCCTTCGGCCGGCCGCGACCCCGCCCGGCCTTGTAGACTCCTCCGGTGACCCGGCTGCCCCCGTCCGTCATCGCCCTGCTCGCCGCCGCGCTGCTCACCGGGTGCGACGGCTGGCAGACCGTCGAGCCGCCTACCCCGCCCCCCTTCGACGACGACGACGCCACCGACGAGCCGGTCGCCATCACCCCCCAGCTCCTGCCCGGCGCGGTGGCCAACCCCGACGCCGGCTGGATCGCCACCAACACCAGCCACTCCTGGACGTCCCTGAGCGACCGCGCCGGCGGGGAGCCGTTCCGGGTCGCCTCGGTGGTCTACGTCGTCGGCTCCCTGCGCGACTGGTTCGCCCCCGCCGACGGGAGCGTCGCCGCCACCGTCGCCACCGGCAACCGGGCCGGGGTCGTCATCGAGGCGCTCGACCAGGGCCGCTACGTCGCCTTCCGACTGCACGCCAACAGCGTCGACGACCTCCCCCCCGCCTGGGAGACCACCACCGACGAGCCGGGGTTCATCCCCGACGGGCGCGTCTCGCTGGTGCAGGTCGACTTCATCCCGGACCCCGGCGACGACGACGACGACAGCGCCACCGACGACGACGACAGCGCCGCCGACGACGACGACAGCGCCGCCGACGACGACGACGACAGCGCCCGCAGCGAGCCCCGCGGCGGCGGCACCCCGGTGTACGCGCCCAACTACTCCGACCCCGACTACCGCGACCTGGTCTCCGGCATGTTGTCGGCCCTCGCCGAGCGGTTCGCGTCGGAGACGGGCCTGGCCTTCGTCGACGTGTCGGGGGTCGGACGGGACGGCGGCTGGGACTTCGACGACACCGAGCCCTGGTTCGGGCCGGCGGCGGTCTTCACCGAGGCGTCCTGGGCGGCCCAGGTGATCACCTGGATCGACATCTACGAGGGGCTGTTCAACGGCGTGCCGCTGTTCCTCCCCTACCGGGCCCTCGCGCTGTCCGGGGAGGCGGCCGACGACATCACCCCGGGCCTGGAGAAGGGCCTGCTCGGTCTGCGGGACGACTGCGCGGGCGGCTGCACCAGCCCCGACGTGACCCGGTTCCCGGGCGAACCCGGCAGCCCCTACCCCGCCGACGACCCCTACGGCGGCTGGTTCCCCGGCGAGCTGTACGAGGATCACCCGATCCTGTACGCCAGCGGCCAGGGTGGCATCGGCTCGATGCGCCTCGCCGACGCGACCGGGGCGTGGGACTCGAGCACCTTCGGCCCGTTCGCCAGCTACATGGCGACGCAGTTCGACACGCGGTTCCGCCACGGCCCCGCCTCCTTCGTGACCCTTTCCGGCACGCCCTGCACCTCCGAGTGGGTCATCGCGGCCGACCCGCCGCCCAGCGCCTGCGCGCAGCAGAGCCCCGGCTCGATGTGGCCCCCGATCACCGAGTACGGCGAGCGGGCCGGCTATCGCTACGTCGTCACCGAAGTCCGGCTGCGCCCCGACTGGGAGAACGTGGGGACCCTCGAGGTCGAGCTGGACGTGGAGAACCAGGGCGCCGCCCGGGCCCACCGCGACCGCCAGGTCCACCTCGCGTTCGTCGACGAAGCGACGGGCGAGGCGACGGTCCCGGTCGAGATCGAGCTCGAGGAGCCCACCAGCAGCTGGGGGCCGGGGGAGTCGGTCACCCTCACCGCCGAGCTGACCACCTCTGAGCTGAGCTTCGGGACCGACGACCGCTGGGCGTTGACCATCCGGCTCCTCGACTCCCGCGCCTACGACGGCGGCATCCGCCTGCCGCACCCCGTCATCGGGTCGGAGGCCCGGCACGTCCTGGCGACCTGGCCGGCCGCGGACTGATGGCCTCGACGGCGGTCTCCGGCGGGGTGCCCCTCGGCGCTTTCGTCCTCGATCGGATCGTCGGCGTAGGCGGCGAAGCGGAGGTCTGGGCCGGCCGACACGCGGTGCAGGACGTGCCGGTCGCGGTCAAGGTGATCACCCACCGCTCGGCGCGCAGCCCGCAGAACGTCGCGGCGTTCCGCAACGAGGTCCGGGCCGTGGCGCGGCTCGACCACCCCGGGATCGTGCGCGTGCTCGAGTTCGGCGCCGTGGACGGCAAGGCCGCTGAAGCGTCGGGCGATCGACTGGTACGGGACAGCCCGTTCCTGGCGATGGAGCTGCTCGACGGCGGCGCGCTCGACCCGGCCGCCGCCCCGGCGGACTGGTCCGCGCTCCAGGCGACCCTGCTGGGGCTGCTGGACGCGCTCGCTCACGCTCACGCGCGTGGCGTGCTCCACCGGGACCTGAAGCCCAGCAACATCCTGTGGGCGGGCCCCGACAACGACCGCCCCGGGCTCCGGCTGACCGACTTCGGCATCGCCCAGGCCTTCGGGATCGACGAGGAGGACGCAGACCCCAGCGGCACGCCCTGGTACATGCCGCCGGAGCAGCACCTGGGCGCGTGGCGGGACTTCGGCCCCTGGACCGACCTGTATGCCCTGGGCTGCATCGCGTGGGAGCTGGCGAGCGGGCGGCGGCCGTTCGACGGACACGACCTGTTCACGGTGACCTGGGCCCACCTGAACACCGAGCCCCGCACCCTGCAGCCCCGCGTCGACGTGCCCGAGGGCTTCGAGGAGTGGATGCTTCGCCTCCTGGAGAAGAAGCCGCGCGATCGGTTCCAGTGCGCGGCCGACGCCGCGTTCGCGCTCGGAGAGCTGCCCGGCTCCCAGGTGTTCGGCGTCCCGCCCCTCCCCCCGACCTGGCGCCCCCCCGACGACCTGCGACGGTCGCCGCTGCGGCTCGGAGGCGCGGGGCTCGGGCTGCACGGGCTGCGGAGCATGCCGGTCCTCGGACGCGAGGTTCAGCTCGACGCCGCCTGGACGCAGCTGAAGCAGGTTTGGGCCACCGCGTCGCCCCGCCTGGTGCTGCTCCGCGGCGCCGCGGGCTGCGGCAAGTCCCGCATCGCCGAGTTCCTGTGCGAGCGGGCCGAGGAGGTGGGCGGCGCGACGACGCTGCGCGTGGACCACGACCCCATGCCGACGTCGGCGACGGGGCTGCGCGGCATGGTCGCGCGCGCACTGGGCTGCACGGGGCTGAACCGGGCCGAGATCCGCAACCGCCTGGAGCACCGACTCCGCGACGAGGGGGTGACCGAAGACTACGAGTGGCAGGCGCTGACAGAGCTGCTCGCGCCGGCCCAGGACTGGCCCTCGGAGCAGAGCGACTTCGCGGTCCGGTTCCTGGATCCGGTGCAGCGCAACGCCGTGCTCCAGCGGCTGCTCGCCCGGCGGGCCGCCGCCCGGCCGCTCATCCTGCGCATGGACGACGTACAATGGGGCTCGCCGGCCCTGTCCCTGGCCGAGCACCTGCTCGACGCCCCGCCGGCGGGCGTCGGGCCGGTCCTGATGCTCCTGACGGTTCGGGACGACGCCCTCCGAGACCGGCCGATCGAGACCCGCCGGATCGAAGAGCTGATGACCCGCCCCGGCACGGTGCAGCTCCAGGTCCCGCCGCTGGGGCACGACCAGCTCCGCGAGCTCGTCCGCGACGTGCTGGGCCTGGAGGGGGAGCTCGCCGAGGCGGTCGAGTCGCGCTCGGGCGGCAACCCCCTGTTCGCGGTGCAGCTCGTCGGCGACTGGGTGAGGCGGGGGCTCCTGCGACCGGGTGAGGAGGGGCTGCGGCTGGAGGGCCAGAGCCACCTGCCCGCGCTCATCCTGCCGGGCGACATCCAGTCGATCTGGCGAGACCAGATCGACCGGGTGGTCGAGGGCACCGGCGGAGACGTGCTCGAGACCCTCGAGGTCGCCGCCGCCCTCGGGCTCAACGTCGACGTGTTCGAGTGGAACCACGCCTGCTCCCAGGCCGGGCTGAAGGCCGACCCGTCCCTCGTCGACACGCTGCTCACGGACGGCCTCGCGGACACCCGCGAGGACGGGTTCTCCTTCGCGTCGGAGCTGCTCCGCCAGACCCTGGAAGACTCGGCTCGGGAGGCCGGACGGGACCAGCGCTGGCACGAGGCGTGCGCTTCGATGCTCGAGGCCCGCTACCCGCCGGACGCCGGGGGGCTGGCCCGACGGCTGGGGACCCACCTCGCCGCTGCGGGCCACTATCGCGAGGCCGCGCGCCAGCTCGGGGAGGCGGCCTGGCAGCTGGTCGAGGTCAACGACTACCGCCAGGCGCTGCAGGTCGTGACCCGGCGGGAGCGCGTCCTGACCCGGGCCGACACGCCGGAGTCGGACCCGCGGTGGGGCGAGTGTCTGCTGCTGCGGTGCGGCGCCAACGTCCACCTCGGCCACCTGGACGAGGCCCTGGAGGACGCCCGCAAGGCGGAGGTGCGGGCGTCGCGTCACGGCTGGTCCGCGGTGCTCGCCCGGGCCCTGGGTCAGCAGGGGATCATCGCCCGGCTCGGCGGCCACCTCGAGGAGGCGGTGGAGCGCTGGGAGGAGGCGCTGCGGCTCTGCCCCGCCGACGACCAGGACACCCACGCACGGCTGCTCTTCTACGTCGCGGCGGTGCGGCGCCAGGAGTGCCGCTTCGACCTCGCCGGCAACCTGTACCAGCGCGCGCTGGAGCTGTACGGCGACGCGGGCAACCAGCTGGGCCAGGCCCAGTGCCTGCACGGGCTGGGCACGATCGCCCAGGACAACGGCGACCTCGACACCGCCGAGGAGGTGTTCGGCCGGCTCGTCCAGATGTTCCGCTCGCTCGGCAACCGCTTCGGGCTGAGCCAGGCGATCAACGGCCTCGCCGCGGTCTCCCACCTGCGTGGGCGCCTCGACGAGGCGCTGGACGGCTACCGGGAGGCGTGGGACCTGCTGACCGCGATCGGCTCCCCCGCGTCGATCGTGGCGGGGCTGAACGTCGCGCTGATCCACGTGCTGCGGCGGGACCTGCCGGCCCTGGGGGAGACGCTCCATCGCATCGAGAGCGTGCGCGCCGCGCCGGCCCAGCGGCCGTGGCTCGGCCAGCTGCTCGTATACCGGCTGCCGTTGCTCGCCGAACGCCAGGACTGGGAGGGCTGGGATCTGGCCATCGAGCAGGCCGCGGGGCTGCTCGCCGAGCGGGCGGGGGCGCCCCAGGACATCGCGACGGTCGCCCGGGTCGCCGGCGAGATCGCGGCGGCGGGGGGTCAGGCGGGGCGCGCGCGGGAGGCCCTCCTCCTCGCCCGACAGCAATGGGAGCTGCTGGACGAGGAGGCGGGGGTCACGGTGATCGACGGCCTGCTGTCGCGGCTGCCGCCGTCGTCCTGAGCCGCACGCCACCCCCTCCTAGGAGCGTGTAGCGCATTGGCCACCTGTCGCCCCATGGACCGGATGCGTCCG
>CAYQEG010000180.1:0-16301 GCA_964416435.1 uncultured Rickettsiales bacterium | reverse complement strand
GACGAAGACGCCGACGGCGACGGCTTCTCCACCTGCGATGGCGACTGCGACGACGACGACCCGGACATCTACCCCGGCGCCGAAGAGGTCTGCAACGGGATCGACGACGACTGCAACGGCGAGATCGACGAGGACTTCGACCTGGACGGTGACGGCGTCACCTCGTGTGACGGGGACTGTGACGACGAGGATCCGACGGTCTTCCCCGGCGCCCACGAGGACTGCGAAGACGGGATCGACAACGACTGCGACGGCGAGATCGACGAGGCCGAAGACCTGGACGGCGACGGCTACAGCAGCTGCGGCGACTGCGACGACCGCGACCCGCTGACCCACCCCGACGCGGAGGAGATCTGCGACGGCGTCGACAACAACTGCGACGGCGAGCTGCTCGACGGAGAGGACGTCGACAGCGACGGCGACGGCTACCCCGAGTGCGACGACTGCGACGACGACGACCCGCTGGTCGGCCCCGCCGCGCCCGAGACCTGCGGCGACGGGATCGACAGCAACTGCGACGGCCTGGACGGCACCGAGGAGACCGACGCCGACGGCGACGGCTGGGACACGGTCGACTGCGGCGGCGCCGACTGCGACGACACGAACGCCGACATCCACCCCCTCGCCGAGGAGATCTGCGGCGACGGGATCGACCAGGACTGCGACGGCTCGGACCGCTCCTGCGAGCTCGAGCTGGGCGACTACATCAGCGGCGGCGGCTGCCTGCGGTGCGCCGGTGACGTCGGCGCGGGCGGCGGGCGGGTGCCCGGCGCGCTCGGCTTGATCCTCGTCTTGACGGCCGGGTTGCGGCGACGCCGACGCGCTCCCTGAGCCGACTCAGCGGCCTCGGATCGCGACGCTGAACCGGTCGTCCACCGGAGGCAGCTCGATCCCCGTCACCAGGTCCCGGGCCTTCGTCTCCTCCCACGACAGGTCGCCGTCGAGCAGCCCGATCTCCCACGCGAGCTCGCCCGAGTAGCCCGGCAGGTAGACGCGCCAGTCCCACCGGGTGCGGTGCTCGGTGACGCGGTCGAGGTGGCTCGCCAGGTTGGAGGTGCACGACGAAGTCAGCGTGTTGTAGAAGGCCGGTCGCTCGTACAGCTCGGCCGCGCGCTGCGCGATGTCGGTGAAGTAGGTGGCGAGGGCCTCGGGCCCGGCGGCGATGGGGTGCAGGTAGACCTCGCTGCCCCGCTGGTGGGTGCGCAGCGCGAGCACGTCCCGCTCGTCGGCGAAGACGTACATCAGCTCGTACCGACGGAGCATGCCCTTGAGGGGACTGAAGCTCTCCCCGGCCTCCTTGCGAATCTCCACCGACACGGAGACGAACCGGTCGTCCGCGAAGCGGAAGGTCACGAACGTGTGGGCGACCGCGCGGCTCTCGGAGAAGTACTCGACGACGAACCACGCCTCCTGGAGTTGGCCGAGGTCGTAGGTCGCGTCGTACCAGCGCGCCTCCCACTCGCTCTCGCTGTCGTACCGGAAGTCCCGGACGTCGCTCACCGTGACGAGCGACCCCTCCACCGTGACCTGGGGCATGCGGCTCTGGTCTTCGGTCCAGTCCCGGTCGTGGCTCGGCCGCACCCCCAGGTGGTACAGCAGGCCTGCGGCGGCGACGGCGCCGAGCGCGATGGCCGCGCGCTTGCGGCGGGAGGCCACCTCAGGGCTCGCGGAGCACCGCGACGACCAACGGCGCGTCAGCCGTCCCGCGAGCCAGCTGCCGGTCCGCGCCGCCGTCGATCTGCAGCCAGTACTCCATGACGTCGCCGATCTCGTCGACCAGCGGGATGCTCGTCTCGAACCGCCCTCCGCCCACGTGCTCCAGCGGCTGCGGTCGCCACTCCCCGCCCTCGGGCCGCCAGTGACAGGTCACCGCCCAGCTGCCCTCCTCGAGCATCTGCACCGTGACCGGCAGCTCCTGGCCCACCCGCGCCGAGGCCCGGGGCACGTGGATGGCCGGGCCGGACGCGACGGGCGCCACCCGGGCGGTCGGCACCGGGGCGGGGGCGACGTCGAGACTGCGGCTGTCCACCGGGTCCGACGGTGCAGACAGGGAGGCGTCGGCCAGGTCGTAGCGGCTGCTCCAGATCAGCCAGCCGCCCAGGGCCGCGAGGAAGCTCGCGGCGAGGACCAGCGAGCCGACGCTCGCGACCGTGCGGATGCGCTGCTGTCGCCGCCGCTTGCGCCGTCGCTCCTCCAGCACCCCGGCTACGCCGTCGGCGGTGGCCTCCCGCTTGAGCACGACGCTCTGGGCCCCCGCCGGCGCCGGCGGGCTCGGTCGCGCCGGAGGCGGTCCCGGCAGCGGCGGGGGGGGCGGGGGCGGCTGGGTCGACGGCATCCGGGGGGCGGTGATCGCGCCGGAGTCGGCGGGCACCGAGACCGGCGGGGGGGCGGTCGCCACGGGCTGCGGGGCGACGGGCCGGGGGGCGGCGCGCGGGGGCGGTGGGGGCGGCGCCGCGGCGCGGGCGTCGGCCGACGCGATCCGCTGGGCGAGGTGCCGGTAGGGAGCCTTGATCGACTCGGGCAGCCCGGGCGGCTCCTCCCCGAGCAAGGCCGCGGCGAGGGCCCGGGTGTGGGTGCCGCTGATGACCTCTCCGGCGAGCACGTCGAGCTGGCTGAGCACCGCCCGGGCGGACGGGAAGCGGTCCGCGGGGTTGGCCTGCAGCAGCCCGGCGACGATCGGGACGAGGTCCGGCGCCGCCTCGGCGAGGGCCCCCATCGCGTCGTCGCACTCGACATGGAGCACGCGCATCAGCGTGTTGGGGACCGACGTGCCCTCGAAGGCGCGCAGCCCGGTCACGAGCTCGATGGCGATGGAGCCCAGGGCGAACAGGTCGCTGCGGCCGTCCAGGGACTCGCCGCCGATCTGCTCGGGGGACATGTACAGCGGCGAGCCCTTGGTCTCGTCCGTGTCCGTCGTCTTGTAGAGGTTGGCGGTGGACTTCGCGAGGCCGAAGTCTGCGATCTTCACGGTGCCGGAGCGGTTCAGGAAGAGGTTCTGCGGCTTGAGATCGCGGTGGACCAGGTTGAGGGGCGCGCCGTTGTCGTCGACCGCCTCGTGGGCGTAGGTCAGCCCCTGCACGATCTGGCGGAGCACGTCGATGACGCAGGGGATCGGCAGGAACTCGTCCGCCTCGATGAGACGCCACAGGACGTCGTCGAGCAGCCACCCGCGCACGAACTCCATCGCGAGGAAGAAGCTGCCGTCGACGACGTCGCAGCCGTAGATCTCGACGATGTTGGGGTGGTGCAGCTGCCCGCCGAGCCGGGCCTCGTTGACCAGGGACTCGATCTCCTTGCGGTCGCGGGTCAGGGAGCCGGCGCGCAGCCGCTTGAGCGCGACCTCCTTGGTGAACCCCATCGGGCCGGACTGTCGGGCGCGGTAGACCTGGGCCATCGCCCCTTCCCCCACGAGCTCGACCAGCTCGTACCGGCCGAACGGGATCGGGCTCTCCTCCGTCGGCAGAGGGTCGTCGGGGCGGCGAGGCGGGACCAAGGTCCCGGCAGGATACCTTGCTATCTTCGGCCGCCATGGAGCGGATGCCGGCAGCGAAACGGTGGGGGATCGTGTGGGGGCTGCAGGGCCTCGCCCTGGCCGCCGTGGTCGTCGGGCTGCGGATCGACGACCCCTGGCTGTTCATCGGGTTCGTGGTCGCGGTGGTCGCCGTCGTGCTCGGGGCCCGCTGGTACGGCGAGAAGACCGGCCTCGCAGACCGGGTTCGGGCCACGTTCGCCGCGTCGCGGGTCGCCACGCGGACCGGCATGTTCGTGGCGCTGCTCGCCTTCCCGGCGATCTTCTCGCTGGGGTTCCGCAACCCCCACTGGATCTACGTCGGCACCCTGGCGGGGATCTACGTCTGCCTCGCCCTGGGGCTCAACATCGTCGTCGGCCTGGCCGGGCTGCTGGACCTCGGCTACGTCGCCTTCTACGCGATCGGGGCGTACAGCTCGGCGCTCGTCTCGGTCACCTTCCCCGAGTACTGGTGGGCCCTGTGGGCCTGGATCCCCTGCTCGATGTTGCTGGCGGCCGGGTTCGGCGCGTTGCTGGGGGCGCCGACCTTGCGGCTGCGGGGGGACTACCTGGCGATCGTCACGCTCGGGTTCGGCGAGATCGTGCGCATCGTGCTGAACAACTGGGACTCGGTGACCAACGGCCCCAAGGGGCTGATCGTGCCGCCGCCCCGGGTGCTCGACTACTCCCTGAACCAGGGCCTGCCGGCG
Organism: uncultured Rickettsiales bacterium; assembly: GCA_964416435.1. Lineage (GTDB taxonomy): Bacteria > Myxococcota_A > UBA796 > UBA9615 > UBA9615 > CAYQEG01. The sequence goes on along the minus strand of CAYQEG010000180.1, from coordinate 12,083 downwards.
TTGAACCGGGCCCTCGGGTTCAACGCCTGGGGCAAGGAGGTCAACTACTACCTCCTGACCGTGCTGTACGCGGTCGTCATCGCGGTGGCCGCGCGGCGGCTGGACCGGTCCCGGACGGGCCGCGCGTGGCGGGCGATCCGAGAGGACGAGCTGGCCGCCCAGGCGATGGGCATCGACACGACCCGGACCAAGCTGCTGGCGTTCGCCATCGGCGCCTCGTTCGCCGGCGTGGCGGGGCTGCTGTTCGCCCACCTGCAGGGCTTCATCGACCCGATGTCGTTCATCTTCATGGAGTCGGCGATCATCCTGTGCATGGTCGTGCTGGGGGGCATGGGATCGATCCCGGGGGTCATCCTCGGGGCGATCATCCTGGCAGTGCTGCCGGAGAAGCTGCGCACGTTCAGCGACTACCGGATGCTGGTCTTCGGCGTCGCTCTCGTCGCCATGATGGTGCTGCGGCCCGAGGGGCTGCTGCCGCCGTCGCGATCCCTCGAAGCCAAGGCTGCCGCCGCGAAGGGGTAGACTGCCCGGCATGCCGCGACGTCTCCTCCCGCTCCTCGCTCTGCTCGTCCTCCCCGCGTGCGGCTCCGGCTCCGACGGGCCGGAGGAGCGCACCCCCGAGCCCTTCTACGACGCCAACGCGGCCGCCGGGATCGACGCCGACGCGGCGATGTCGGACCGCCAGGCCCAGACCGACGAGGCGATCGCCGACGTGGAGGCCGGCCGGGGGACGCCGCTGGGGTTCAAGGGCGAGATCCAGATCACCCCGGCCGAGGTCTTCGTCGGCGACACCATCGAGGCGAAGGTCCGGCTCATCGACGGCGCCAGCGCGTTCACCGACATCGACTGGGAGTGGACCCTCAACGGGCGGGTGCTGCGCAACGTCAGCCGGAGCACGCTCACCCCGTCGGTCGGCTACGTCAAAGGGGACGTGATCACCGTCAAGGCGACGGCCATCGACGAGCGGGGCAACGTCGAGACGAAGGAGGGGCCGCGCATCGTCATCGCCAACTCCGTGCCCCGGATCCTGACCGACGCGAGCAAGCGGTACGGGCTGGACGGCCTGCGCATGGAGGCCGAGGACGACGACGGCGACGAGCTGACCTGGTCCATCGAGGCCGGCCCGCCGGGGGTGGAGATCGATCGCCGCGGGCGGGTCACGGTGCGGCAGGTCGACATCCAGGAGGCGTTCAACGGCGAAGTCGTCATCGCGGCGACGGACACCAGCGGCGCGCGGGCCGAGTTCCACGTGCCGGTCAACGTCAACGCCGCCGTGGAGGAGGTCCGCGAGGCGTTCACCACCACGACGGAGCGTCACGTCGGCAACATGACCGAAGACGAGTACGAGAAGGCCAACCTGGACGCCGCCGAGCGGGTCGAGCAGATGAGCGAGGAGGAGCTCCGGGAGTACTGGGCCGACCAGGAGCGTCGCGAGGACGAGCGGGCGAAGCAGGACTGATCGAACAAAGATCGCAATAGCCACCCGGCCGCCCCGTAGTCACCTCTATGACGGACTCTCCCATGGGCGCAGTCACGCGTTTCTTCTCGGGCCTCGGCACGCCGGCGCTCGTCCTCATGACGATGGTCGCGGTGATGCTCGCCGGGCTCGACCTCATCCTCCCCGACCCGATCCCGATCATCGACGAGGCGTTCCTGCTGTTCGTGATGATCACCGGCGTGCGCGAGATCGGCCGCCGCGGCAAGGCGCGGCGCGTCGGAGGCTCGACCGGCCAGGGCACGGTGATCGACGTGAAGGCGGCGCCGCCGGTATCGACGGCGCCCTCCCGAGCGGTCAAGACGCTGGCCGCGCGCACCCAGGCGGTCGTCGACTCCTGCTCCCAGGTGCCCGGCGCCACCCAGGCGGTGCGCCAGGCGGCGCGGGCGCTGGCGACCGAGGTGCGCTCGCTCGACGGAGAACTCCGGGACAACGACGCGTTCGAGGCGCGGCGGGACAACGACCCCTGGCAGGTCGATCGGCGCATCGCGAAGCTGGAGCGGGAGGTCGCGGACCTCGAAGCGTCCGGAGACCTGCGTCGGCTCGAGGTGAGCCGCAAGGCCCTCGAGGTCGCCCGCGCCCACCGGACGCGCATCGAGTTCGAGGGGGCCCGGCGTGGTGAGGTGCTGCTCCGCATGGAGTCCCTGAGCAGCCAGGTGGACGTGCTGAGCCAGGATCTCGGCGCCCTCCTCGGGGGCCGGCACGACGGCAGCTGGCGGATCCGCAAGCTCGGCGATCTCGACCCCGCGGTGGAGACGCTGGTCGTCGCGTTGGGTGCCGGCGCCGAGGCCGAGGCCGAGATCGAAGAGGCCGTCCGCCGCCGCCGCAACCCCGTCGGAGCCCTCGCGCTGTAGCCGGCGCTCCTAGACGATCCTCGTGAGCACCCGGGAGAGCGTCGACGCCTGGCCGTGCCAGTCCGGCGGGATGCGCCCCAGGAGCACCGCGCAGCGACCCTCGACCGTGGAGAGGCCCTGCAGTCGAGCGTCGAAGGCCGCCTTCCGGGCCGCCACCGCGCCGGCTTCGGACCGCCCACAGGCGTAGGACGCCCAGGCCATCGCGCAGCGCAGCGCCGGCTCCCCGGTGCTCGCCCGCTCGGGATCCGACTCCGCCTTCTCCAGGATCCGCCCCAGCTGCCGCAGGGTGCCGATCGGCGTCGTGCCCGCCAGGGCGGACGCGAGCAGGCTCGCCTCCGCAGCTTGCAGCGTCGCGCTCAGCCACCGGGGCCAGAAGGGCCGCTCGGGGATCTCGCGAGCTGCGTCGCCGGCCGCCCGGCTCGCGGCGATCAGGTCGCCGACGTCCCGTCGGTCGGCTGCGAACCAGGCCGCGGCGTTGTAGCGGTCGACCTCGCGGGCTGCCCGGATCGACGGGTCGGTCGACGCCGCCGTCGCGTCGAGGGTGACGTCGAACTGGAGCACCGCCTCCTCGTAACGCCCGATGGTCAGGGCGAGGTGCGCCTCCGCCCCGGCGAGGTCCGCCACCGCCTCCCGGTCCCCCGCCTCCGTCGCCAGCGTGCGGGCCCTGCCCAGGTCCTCCCGGGCCCCCGTGATGTCGCCCGCGACCCGCCGCAGGTTGGCGCGCAGGGAGAGGAAGCGAGCGCGGACGCGCGCCGACGCCGAGCCCAGCTCCGCCGCGATGCGGCCGAGGGTCGTGCGGGCGGCTCGGATGTCACCCTGCAGCGTGTCGACGAGGGCGACGTTGAGCAGCCGGTGGGCGTAGCCGTCGGCGTCGCCGATGGCGCGACCCGCGTCGGCCGCGTCGATCAGCAGCGCCCGGGCCTGCCGAAGCTCACCGCGATACAGGACCACGCCGGCGAGCCCCGCCCGCCGGCTCGCGGCGCGTCGGGCGTCGCCCGCGTCGGCGGCCAGCTCGAGCGAGCGACGCAGAGACTCCTCCGCGTTATCCAGTTCGCCGGCCTGCATCGCGACGGCGCCGAGCTGGTTGTGCAGGTCGCACCGCGCCAGGGCGTTGTCTCCGGCGACCGCGAGGGCAGAGATGAGGTGGGTCCGGGCCCGGCCGGCGTCCCCGGCGAGCAGCTCTCGGTGGGCCAGCCGGGTGTGGACCTCCCGCAGGAGCTCCGCCTCGCCGGACTCCTGGGCCAGGGGGAGGGCGGCCACCAGCGACTGCTCCGTGGCTCGGTGGTCCGAGAGGCGGGCCGCGGCGCGCGCCCGGGTGAGCCAGGCCGCCGCCAGGTCTCGCGTCGGCAGGCCGCCGTCACCGACCTCCAGCGCCATCCCAAGGTCGTCCCGGATCATCCGCCACGCGCTGAACCGGTGCAGCTGGGGGGTCACACCACCGTGCAGCGCGAACGGCAGCGCCATCCGGGGCTGCTTCTGGTGACAGGCGTAGCGCAGACCCAGGCGGCTCCGCGCCGCCGGGTCGGCGGACTCCCAGCCTTCGCCGAAGTCCTGGCTGTCGCGGAAGTACCAGGCCCCGAGGCGGAGGGCGATGGCGTCGGGGAGCACCCCGGGGAGGCGGTCGACGAGGACCTCTCGGGCGCCGGTCGCGACCACGCGCGGGCAGCGCCAGCCGCCCGGCCGCATCTCGGCGAGCCCGAGGTTCAAGAAGGCGTGCAGCGCCTCCCGGACCGCGCCGTGGTCGGGGTCCTCGTCCAGGCCGACGGCCGCGGCGATGCCTTCGAGGGGCGCCGGATTCCGCACCCCGGACAGCCCCAGCAGGACCTCCTCCCCTCCGGAGGTCAGGTGGCGTTCGCAGATCGCCAGGACGAGGTCGCCCCACGGGTCGTCGGGGTCCGGCACGTCGGGGTCGGGGCCGGCGTGACGGGCGAGGGCCAGGGCGCCCGGTCGACGCAGCCAGGCGTCGGGCAGGTCGTCCCGTCCCGCGAGCTCGGCGGCGCTGGCCCGGTCCAGGGCGGGCAGCGGTCGCACCGGCACGTCGATCCCCGGCGGTGAGCGTCGGCTGGCGAGCAGGAACGCCCCGCCCGAGCTCCTCAGCTCGCCGGAGTTCAAGGCGGCCAGGAGCAGCTGGACCTCGGGATCGACGGTCTGGGTGGGGCCCGGTCCGGGCCGGAGCAGGTCGTCGAAGTCGTCGAACACGACGAGCCGGTCCTCGGCGTCGACGATCGCGAGGATCGAGCGGACGAGCTGCTCCGCGGTCCCCTGCTGCAGGGTCGGAGGCGCGGGGTCCCGCCACAGTGGGCGGGCGACGTCGCCCAGGTGCACCCACAGCCCGGGTCGGATCCAGGTGACCGGGCCGTGCCATCGTCGGGCAGCCGCCATGGCCAGCCACGACGTGCCGGACCCCGCCGGGCCCTGCACCACCGCGACGCCGTCCCGGACCAGGTCGCCGGCGATCGCCTCGTCGACGCGACCGCGAGGGACGAACCGCGCCGGGGTCCGCGGGGGATGGTCGGAGCCGGTCAGATCCACCCCGTGAGTCTATTGCGTCGGAGGCGTCCCCGGCGCCGCGGAGCACGATTCTCCTTCAATGGGGTCCCATCCTCGCCTATCTTGATCTACGTGAGGGGACGATTGGAGTGGCCATGGGCCAGCCCTCGTCGTCCGTCCCGACGCCGGACCTGCAGCTCCCGGTACGTTTCGGCCGGTTCATCCTCGTCGAGCTCCTCGGGCAGGGGGGCATGGGCGCGGTGTTCCGAGCCGAGATCGAGGGCCCCCAGGGCTTTCGGAAGACCTGCGCGCTCAAGGTGATGCACCCCGGGGTGGCGGTCGCGGCCCGCCGGATGGGCGTCGACCTCAAGCTCGAGGCCCGGATCGGCGCGCTGCTCCACCACCCCAACGTGGTCGAGGTCTACGACTTCGGCTTCGAGCTGGGGCAGCCCTGGATGGCGATGGAGCACATCGACGGCACGGAGCTGTCCGATCTGCTCAGCGGCACCGGCTGCATGCCTCCGACGACGGTCCTCGACCTCGGGCGCGACGTCTGCGCCGGGCTGGAGCACGCCCACGGCTTGCGGGACGGTGGCCGGCCGCTGCCCGTCGTGCACCGCGACCTGAAGCCCAGCAACCTGCTCGTCGGTAAGGACGGTCGGGTGCGGATCGCCGACTTCGGGGTGGCCAAGACGCCGATGTTCAGCAGCCTCGCGACCCGGTCGGGGGTGACCAAGGGGACGCCGTCCTACATGTCCCCGGAGCAGGCGTCGGCGGGCGCGCTGGATGGGCGGAGCGACCTGTTCACCCTCGGCGCGATCCTCTACCAGGCGGCGACCGGCCAGCGGCTGTTCAGCGGCGGGAACGCGGCCGCCACCGTGATGGAGATCCTGCAGGTCGACCAGGTGGTTCGCCGCCGCCGGGTCCGCCACGAGCTCGACGCGCTGACGCAGGGGCTCGGGGACGTGGTGGTCCGGTGCCTCCGCCGGGATCCCGAGCGGCGGTGGCCCGACGCGCGCAGCCTCGGAGAGGCGCTCGAGGAGCTCGATCTGACCGCCCCCATCGGGCCGACGCTGCCCGAGTGGGTCGCCTCCCTGCCGGCCCAGGGGACGGCGTTCCGGGGGCTCCGAGAGCGGCGGCGGCGGGCCCGCCGAAAGGCCGACGTACCCCAGTTCGACATCGCCGAGCACCTGATCGCGGCGCGGCCGCTCCTCACGCCGCCCTCCCCCGAGGCCAGCCTGGACACGCTGGAGCTGGACCTGGACCTGGACACCTACAAGCTGGTGCCGGCTGCGAGCACGGGCGCGGTGCCGCTCCAGCTCCGCCGCCGCGAGTCGTGGCGCACCGCCGCGATCCTCGCCGCCGGCGCGGTGCTGGGCGCCTCCGGGTCCTGGCTGGTGGGGGCTCTGTAGCGGGTCGACCCGAGCCGCTCCGGACCGTCGGGGAGCCGACCGCCCTGGAGTGGCGCGGCCGGGGGGAGTAACCTGCCGCCGTGAGTGGGCCCCCCAGATTCGTTGCGTGGCTGCTGTTGGCGGCTCTCCCGGGCCTGACCGCCTGTGACCTGTTCGGCGACGACGACGACGTCGCGATCGACGATGACGACGCGGTCGACGACGACGACGCGGCCGACGACGACGACTCGGGCGCGACCGACGACGACGACGTCACCCCTGGCGGCAACTGCTCCGACCTGGGCGAACCCGGCGTCTTCGGCGAGGTCCCCTGTGACTTCGAGGCGGGGGGCGACGTCTGGCAGTTCATCGTCCAAGGGGGCCAGGAGGTCGCCGTGGTCGTCGACACGGTCTCGCCCGACACGACGTTCGACCCGCGCTTCCGCCTGGTCGATGCGCTCAGCACGTTCCTCACCTCGGGCGACGACGAGTGTGATTGCGCCTGGCCGCCGCCCCTGGGGCCGGACGACTGGCAGTACGGCTGCCCCCAGGGCGTCTACGTCGCCGAGGGGACCGAGCAGCTGCGCGTGCACATCTCCGGCTTCCTGGAAGAGATCTGCGTTGCCGGTGACTTCGGCGGGTACGTGCTCCAGGTAGCGATCGACGGAGAGCCGGTGGTGCCGACGCAGACGGTCGACGACGGCCCGACCGTCTTCGGCGGTTGACGCGACCGCGCGGCCGCATCGGAGGGCCCCCCTCGCCGTGACGATCCTCGCCCCGCTGCTGCGCCTCCTCGTGGCCGTCGGCGTGGGCGTCACCCTGGCGGTCCTGCTCCAGGCGACGCTCGGGGGCCGCTCCTCCACGCCGGTGGTGGTCTCCGGCGAGGTCCTCGACCAGCCCCCCGGCGCCGCGGTCATCGTCGTCGCGAGCCGGATGGACTGTCTGCGGTACACCGGCCCCGTCGTGGTCCTCGCGGGGCAGGTGATCGGCGCGGACGGGCGGTTCGAGATCACGATCCCCGACATCGGGCCGGGCCTCGGCTCGGTCTGCGCGTGGGCCGTCCCACCAGGACGGCAGGGGCCGAGCGGTCACTACGGCCGGTGGCTGGTGCCGTCCCCGCCGCCGGCCCGCGTCGACGGGATCGCCATCCCCCTGGAGCCGGGTCCGCCGATGATGGTGCCTCGGGCGCGGTGGAGCCCGCGCCGATGAGCGCCGCGCGCGGCTGGACCGTCGGGCTGCTCGTCGCCGCCGGCCTCGTCGTGGCGGCGGGGTGGCACGGCAGCGGAGAGTTCAGCGCCCATGGCGCCTTCGACGCGTCGCGCCGGCAGCCGCTGAGCGCGTTGATGTCCCACATCCTGCTCGTCGAGCCCGTGGACGCGCCGAGCTTCCGGCCGCTGAACGTGCTGCTGGTGCGGCTCTTCGGGGGGCTCGGCGACCCGTCCCACCCGCTGCCCAACCTCCTCAAGGGTGGGGCGGAGGTCGGCCTGTGGCTGTTCGCCGGCTGGATGTGGCTGCGCCGGCGGCTGCCCCCCGAGCAGCGGGCCGCCGCCCTGCTCATCGCCCTGGCCGCCCCGGCGGCGCTCTTCGACGCCTGGCACGCGGGGGAGTGGGGTCTGCTGGGAGCGGCGCTGATCCTGCTGGCGGACGAGTGGATGAGCCCCGACGACTCGGGGCATCGACCGACGGGGCGGCTGGTCGCGTCGGGGGCGGCGTGGCTGGCTGCGCTGCTGCTCAAGGACTCGGTGGCCGTCATCGCGCTGTGCGTCCTGGGCCTGCGCGCGCTGGAGGCCTGGCGGGCGGAGCGGCGACTCGACGGTCCGGCCGCCTGGTTCGCCGCCGCCGGCGCGTCGCTCCTCGCGGTGTTCTTCTTCACGTCCCCGCCCTGGGGCCAGGCGTTGGGGCCGGCGACGGCGCTCCAGGGCGGTCCCCCTGTCGACGATCCACTCGGCCAGGCCGGGCGAGCGGCGACCGTAGCGCTCGCCCAGGTGGTCGCCCTCGTCGGGGTCGCGGGGGTGGTCGCGGTGGCCGCGACGGCGCTGCGGAAGCGGGTCCCCGGGCCCGCGCTGCTCGCGGTGGTGGCGCTCGCGCTGCTGGCGCCCGAGCCCGCCCGGTTCGACTTCTTCCAGTGCTTCGTCTTCGACAGCGTGGCCTGGGTGTGGGGGGTCGGCGGGGTCCTGCTCGTCGCCGCGGCGGTCGCCTCCAGTCGGTCCGGGCCGTCGACCGACGGGCCGAGGTGGCTGCTCCTGACCCTGGCGGCGTTCGTGGCGCTGCCGCTGCTCTTGCGGGTCCGGGCGGACGTGAGCGCGCGGGTGTTCCTGCCGATCCTCGTGCCCGTGGCCGCCTGGCTGGTCGCGGCGGTGACGGAGCTGAGCGGCGAGGGGCGGGCGTCGCGTATCGCCGGGATCGGCCTGGCCGTGGGGCTGGGCCTGCAGGCGGTCGGGGGCGCGGTCGGATTCGGCTCCGCCTGGCTGGCCCTGGAGGCGACCGAGCTGGAGGCGAAGCGCGCGCTGGTCGACGCGGTGGTGGGGCCGACCGTCGTCGCGACGGTGAGCCGCGAGCGCCTGACGACCCTGCAGGAGCTGAGCTCGCTGGGCCTGCCGCCGGACGCCCGGGTGCGGCGCGCCGCCACCGTCTTCCCGGCGGACCGTCCCGACGGGCAGTTCGCCGTCGGCGCCCTGGCCTACAACCCCGGCCTGAGGTCGCTGCTCAGCCAGGGCGTCGAGGACCTGCTGGTGCTCGACGTCGGCCTGCGCTCCCGCGCGGCGGGGCGGGGGCGCGCGTCCCTGGCCGGCACGTTCGCCCCGGGCGGGCCGTGGCCGGTCCCGCCCCACTCGTTCGAGGACGACCACTTCCGCGTCTACTCGGAGCTGGAGCCGGTGCCGGCGTGGGTCGACGGCCGGGCCGAGACGTCGCTGCTCGCCGAGCCTCGCCGCGCCGTGCTCCGGCCGCCGACCCGGTGGTCGGATCTGACGGGCGCGATCGTCCTCGGCCGGCCGCTGGTCGAGCGGCTGGAGGCGCGGTCGCTGCTCTACCGGATCGAAGGGCGCTGACCGCTACGGGTACCAGATCAGCTCGACGTCATCGATGTACCAGCCGTCGGTGTCGCCGCCGCCGAAGCCCGTGAGGGTGTCGTAGCGGAACGCGAAGGTCAGGTCCCCGCCGCCGTAGTTGCTGACGTCCACCACCTCGTACGTCCACGTCGGGCTCGACGCGGTGCTCGGCCCCCACAGGGTGGACGCCGAGTTGCCGCCGTCGTCGCTCGCGTCGACCCAGGTGACGTCGAACTGCGGGAAGCCGGGGGAGACCTGCCAGTGCCACCAGCTCAGCTCGAGCGTGCCGGTGGTGTAGGCGGACAGGTCGAACACCGTCGGCTGGGCGACCAGGTAGGCGTTGTAGCGGCCGCCGTCGACGACGGGGTCGGCGCAGCCGGTGCACCACGCGAACGTGCCGGTGCGCGCCGCGTTGGGCCCGCTGCCGGTCTGGCTTGCGCTGTCGGGGATGCCGATCTCCCACTCCGTGCCGGAGCTGTGGTTGGCGAGCGGGAAGTGCACGAAATCCGCCGCGTCGTCGTCCACCGAGGAGAAGATCACGAGCGGGCAGCCGGGCTGGCCGTAGCAGTCCAGGTCGTTGCAGTCGGCCAGGCCGTCGGCGTCGTCGTCGAAGCCGTTGCTGCAGTCGGTCTCGGTGCCGCAGCCGGGGAAGCCGGCGCAGTCGCTGTCGAAGCAGTCTTCGTCGCCGTCGCCGTCGTCGTCCAGCCCGTTGTCGCAGATCTCCTCGTCGTCGCAGTCGCCGCCGCAGAAGTCGGCGTACGCGTCGGCGCAGATCGAGTCCCAGGTGACGTCGCAGCAGTAGGGGTCGGACGCGCAGACGCAGGCCTGACCCACCTCGTCTTCGCAGCCGGGCGTGCCGTTGACCTCGCAGCACTCCCCGTCGCCGGGGTCGCAGCCCTCTTCGAGATCGCAGTCGCTGTCGTCGCAGTCGACGTCGCCGTCGCCGTCGTTGTCGATGCCGTCGGCGCAGTCCTCGGGCTGGGCCACGCAGGCGGGCACGGCGGCGCAGTCGCTGTCGTCGCAGTCGATCGCGCCGTCACCGTCGTTGTCGATGCCGTCGACGCAGTTCAGCTCGGGCACGCAGGTCGGCGTACCGAAGCAGTCGGGGTCGTTGCAGTCGATCTGCCCGTCGGCGTCGTTGTCGACCCCGTCGTCGCAGAACAGTTCGGGGCAGGACGGCGTGCCGAGGCAGTCGATGTCGTCGCAGTCGATGTCGCCGTCGAGGTCGTCGTCGAGGCCGTCGGAGCAGTCCTGCTCGTCCTGCGGCGTGCAGGTGATCGACATCACGAAGTTGCTCTCGGCGCCCGCCCAGCCGTCGATGACGATGAAGTAGGGCGTGCCCGCGAACGCGAACCAGTCCATCTCCTCGTCGTCCGGCGGGGGGTTCCAGCCGTTGGCTTCGCAGTCCTCGAGGTCGCAGCCGCCGTCGTCGACGATCGCCTGGATGTCGAGGTCTTCGGTCAGGCCGGACAGCGAGATGACGACCTCACCGTCGTAGGTCGGCGTGAAGAGGTAGGTCACCTCGGGGCCCGTCCAGCCCGGCGGCAGCGGGTTGCCGCAGTACTCGTCGGTGTTGTCGGTGCTGCCGGCGCCGAAGTTGCTTCCGGAGATGGTGTCGCCGCAGCCGACGTTGGCGATCGGGCTGCACTCGCCCGGATCGACGCAGTTGACGTCGGCGCTGCAGTCGCTGTCGTCACAGTCGATGTCGCCGTCGCCGTCGTTGTCGACGAAGTCGTCACACACCTCGCCGGTGGCGCACTCGGGGTCGGTGGCGCAGTCCGGGTCGAAGCAGTCGGTCCAGCCGTCGGCGTCGTCGTCGATCCCGTTGTCGCAGTTCGTCTCGGGCGGGTTGACGCAGCCGGGGAACGACGCGCAGTCGCCATCGTCGCAGTCGATGGCGCCGTCGAGGTCGTTGTCGACGCCGTCGGTGCAGGACGTCTCGAAGCCGACCACGTTGCAGTTGGGGTCGAGCGTGCAGTCGCTGTCGTCGCAGTCGATGGCGCCGTCGGCGTCGTCATCGATGCCGTTGGCGCAGTTCGTCTCGGTGCCCGGGATGTTGCAGTTGGGGTCGAGCAGGCAGTCGGAGTCGGCGCAGTCGATGAAGCCGTCGCCGTCGTCGTCGATGTTGTTGATGCAGTTCGCCTCGACCGGCGGGATGCAGTTGGGGTCGCCCGCGCAGTCGCTGTCCGCGCAGTCGACCGCCCCGTCTCCGTCGTCGTCGATGCCGTTGGTGCAGATCTCGATCCCGGGGCAGGCGTCGCTGTCGACGCAGTCGGGATCGTCGCAGTCGACCAGCCCGTCGGCGTCGTCGTCCAGGCCGTTGTTGCAGTCCTCCGTGCCGCAGGAGCCGCCGAAGACGTCCTGGTAGGCGTCGGCGCAGATGAAGTCCCAGGTCACGTTGCAGCAGTACGGGTCGGCGGCGCAGACCGCGTCCTCGCCCGCCTCGTCTTCGCAGCCGGGGGTGCCGTTGGCGACGCAGCAGTCGCCGTCGCCCGCGTCGCAGGCCGGCTCGAACGTGCAGTCGCTGTCGTCGCAGTCGACGTCACCGTCGCCGTCGTTGTCGATGCCGTCGGTGCAGTCCTCGAAGCCCGGCAGGCAGTTCGGGTCGGCGGCGCAGTCGGAGTCGTCGCAGTCGACGAAGCCGTCGCCGTCGTCATCGACGCCGTTGGTGCAGCTCAGCTCGAAGGTCGGGCCGATGCAGCCGGGGAACAGGTCGCAGTCGGCGTCGTCGCAGTCGATGAGGCCGTCGCCGTCGTCGTCCGCGCCGTTGTGGCAGCCCGCGGAGGTGGGGCCGCCGCAGGTG
>CAYQEG010000179.1:9985-16447 GCA_964416435.1 uncultured Rickettsiales bacterium | reverse complement strand
GGGGGGGGGGGGGCGGCGCGGCCGGGGCCGCGCGGCGCTTCGCGCCGTTGCGCAGCGCCTTCTGGATCGCCTCCTGCTGTTCCTCGGGGATCGTGTCCGACACGTCCCAGTTGTCGTTCAAGACGTGCTCGAAGTCCGCCCTCCCGAAGACGGAAGAGAACACCTCGCGGACCGACTGCAGGAACCCGTTGCCCATACCTGCAGGGCCTTATCGGCACGGGTCGAGAGGACTTGATTCGGATTCTGGGGGTGGTCGTCCGGTCACGTCGATCCCGTTTGGTCCTATACTCCCCGCCGTGAAGGTCGCCTGGCTCGTCGTGATGGCCCTCCTGCTCGCTGGCTGCGAGGGTTGGCCGCTGTACGCCCACCTCCCGGATCCCTCCGTCTCGCTGCCGGATCCCGAGCTGCGCACCGTCGTCGAGGACGCCACCCTCGGGGACGACGAGGTCCAGGATCTCGGCGCCCTCAGCACGCCGTCCATCGTGACGATCACCGGCGCGGCCGACGCCTGCGGCTTCGATCTGGACGACGCCAGCTTCGATTGGCCCGAGCACCCGGTCGACCTCGACGGGGACGGCGTCGAAGACGACGTCGCGGCCCTGCAGGGCTGGTACTCCGGCGACGTGGACCTCTTCGGGGTGACCGCGACGGACGAAGGCTGGCTCGACGTCACGCTGTCGTGGGACCTCGCCCCTCCGGGCGATCTCAACGCGCCCTACCAGCCCAGCGACGAAGACGGCGCCTGGGCCGACGAGGCGGACCTGGACTTCGTCATCTTCGACAGCGCCGACGGCGTGATCGGCGCCATCCGGTCCGACGCCGGGGTGACCCGCCGACACCCCGAGCGGAGCGCCCAGCTCCTCCGCCTGGAGGCCGGCGAGGGCGCGGTCATCGCCGTGGCCTGCCACCACGAGCAGCCCAGCGACTACACGCTCGAGATCGACCTCGGCCTCCCCTGACGGCCCCCGGATCGGGCATCAGCGGCCGCTTTACGCCCCTGAACCCGGGTGATACGGTGCTCCGGCGGTGGCCCTCGTGGTCGCATATACACGCGTGAGACAACCGCGGAGACGACGCATGAGCGGCAACGCCCGCCCCCTTCTGTTGATCCTGACCGTCCTGCTCGTGGGCTGCCCCAGCAGTCCGGAGCCGGCCACCCCCGGCCCGGTCAGCACGACGATCGAGTTCCAGGACATCTTCATCCCGGATCGGCTCATCGAGATCCCGGTGCTCCCCGAGGGCACCCAGGTGGTCACCGACATCTTCGTCCACAACGCGGGTGACAAGGACCTGCTGATCGACGAAGTCAGCCTCAACTACCAGTCGGACCTCAACTACCAGCTGGTCGAGAGCACGGTCCCGACGCTGATCGAGCCGCACCAGCACGCCGTCGTGCAGGTCATCTACACCGCCGCCCCGGAGGTCGACACCTTCGCCGCCCTCCAGGTGTTCTCCGACGACCCGGACGAGGCCGAGAAGACCGTCGCGTTCATCGGCTACCAGGCGACGGGCGGGCCGGAGGCCCACGTCTCCGAGACGATCATGGACTGGGGCTTCCAGTTCCGAGCCGTCGAAGAGCGCAAGATCCTCGAGATCCGGAACCTGGGCGACGAGCCGCTGCAGGTGCTCGGCGTCGAGCTGATCCAGTCCGTCGAGCAGCCCTCGTTCACGATCGCGTGCCCCGGCCAGCCGCTGGAGGACTGCGACTGGACGACGGAGCTGCTGCCCCAGCTGCTCACCGAGGAGATCGTGCCGGGATCGGCCGCGCTGCTCGAGCTGACCTTCATTCCGAACAACCTGCAGTCGGTCTCTGCCCAGCTGAAGATCCAGACGTCCGACCCGCTGCGGCCGGAGTTCACCATCTTCCTGCTCGGGAACGGCGACAGCGCGCTGAACTGCACGGCGCCTTCGATCCAGGTCGTCAGCCCGGCCGAGGCGACCTTCTATCACGACTGGCAGGAGCTCGAAGTCACCGCCCGCGTCTTCGACAGCGAGCAGCCGAGCGACTCCATGTACGTCGAGATGTTCCTCGGCGACCTCCTGATCGAGGACGAGTTCCCGGACGAGAACGGGTTCATCCACTTCGTCATCGACATCGACGATCACAACCCGCCGCTGCCCAGCGGCCTGCAGCCGTTCACGCTGCGCGTGAGCGACGGCTGCCCGCTGTTCGGGTACGCCACGTTCGTCGCCGCCATCGAGTACCCGCTGAGCAGCAGCGACGTCGACGGGGACGGCTTCGACCTGAACCAGGGCGACTGCAACGACAACAACCCCGACGCGTTCCCCCAGAACGTGGAGGTCCTCGACGGCGTCGACAACGACTGCGACGGCAGCATCGACGAGTCGACCGCCGTGTGGGACGACGACTGCGACGGCTACTGCGAGAGCCCGCCGTGCATGGGCCAGGGGCCCGCGCCGGACCCGACCACCCTGTGCACCGGCCTCGCCGCGGACGCCCACAGCGAGAGCGACTGCAACGACTCCGTGGCCGACCTGGACGGCGACGGCCTCGTCGACGGCGCCGCGATCAGCCCCGCGACCGAAGAGTCGCTCAACTTCGTCGATGACAACTGCAACGGCCTCACCGACGAGGGCACGTCCTTCTTCGACGACGACGGCGACGGGCAGACCGAAGCGACCGGCGACTGCGACGACGACGAGGCGACGGTGTTCGCCGGGGCGTCGGAGTACTGCGACGGGGTCGACAACGACTGCGACGGCTTCATCGACGACGAGTGCATCGACCAGACGGCCCCGCCGCGGGTCATCGGCGGCGTCATCTGCGACCGGTTCCAGGTCGAGCTGGGCGACCGCGTCCATTGCGAAGTGCTGGTCGTCTCCCAGGACGACAACCTGACCTACGAGTGGTTCAGCGACTACGGCGGCAGCTTCGACGACCCGGCCACGGGCGCCTCGGTCTTCTGGCTCGCCCCGGAGGACACGGACGAGAACCGCTCCTACGTCGGCCAGTTCCCGACGGTGATGGTGACGGTGACCGACAGCCTCGGCCAGCAGGCCTACGGCTTCGGCAACGTGCTGCTCACCCAGGACCTGGTGACGGCCTACAGCCCGGTCATCCAGTCCAACGGACCCGGGAGCAGCGGCTGCTCGCAGACCGGCAACGGCGCGGCCCTGAGCCCGATGGCGCTGCTCCTCCTGGGCGCCCTCCTCCGGCGCCGCCGCGACTGATCCGAGTCGGGGTCTCAGCCCCGCGTCTTCCAGCGACTCAACGCCCGACTGACCCGGCGCGTGGCCGTCGGCTGCCGCGTCCAGACCTGCTCGAACAGGTCGTCGTAGCGGGCGACGTTCGTGGGATCCGGTTCGATCCGCGGCGCCGCGGGCACCATCGAGGCGACCGCGCCGTCCAGGCCGCTGTGTACGCCGCTGGCCGCCGCGGCGACGATGGCGGCGCCACGCGCGGCGAGCTCCTCGGAGGGGGGCCGCAGGACCGGCAGGCCCAGCACGTCAGCGAGGATCTGGACGACGACGTCGGAGCGGGAGCCGCCTCCGCCGACCCGGATCTCCTCGATCCGGGCTCCGGTGGCCCCCTCCAGGATGCCCTGCCCCCGGCGCAGGTCGAACGCGATCCCCTCCAGCATCGATCGGAAGACGTGGGCCCGGCTGTGGGTCTCGCGCAGCCCCATCACGGCGCCCGCCTCGTTGGGGTCCTGCAGCGTGGGCGACCACCTCGGCCACGTCACCACGCCGTCGGCGCCGGCCGGCACCTCGGCCGCCTCGTCGCAGAGCAGCGCCTCGACGGGGCGGCCCTCCTCGTCGGCCCGGGCCCTCAGCTCGCCCCCGAACTGGCGGGCGAACCAGCCGACGGTCCAGAACCCCCGGAACACCATGTACTCCAGCTGCCACGACGCCGGCTCGCAGGAGCAGAAGGTGAGCCAGTGGTAGTGGGACGACTGCAGCGCCTTGGGCCAGGGGAACATGACCGACGAGGCGGTCCCCAGGCTGACCGCCGCGACGCCCTCCTGGCCGAGGCGCACGCCCCCGCCGAGCGCTTCGGCCTGCTTGTCGCCCCCGCACGCGATCACCGGCAGGCCGGCCGGCAGCCCGGTCGCCTCCGCGGCGCGAGCGGTCACCTCGCCGATCCGGTGCCCGGCCTCGACGACCTCGGGCAGCCAGGACCGCTGGAACCCGAGCAGGCCGTACAGCAAGCCTCCCTTGGCCCAGCCTCGCCGTCCCAGGTCGGACGGGAGCACGCCCGCGAGCCCGCCTGGGGCCATCGCGACGCGACCCGTCAGCTCGTGGTTCAGCCACGCCTCCAGCGACGCGACCCCCCGCAGGCGGTCCAGCCACGGCGCCTGCTCGTGGCTCCACAGCCGCGGCACCGACTTGCTGAGCAGGCGGGGCACCATCGCGTCCTCGCCGAGCACCCGGAGCACCCCCCGCAGCGCCCGGGAGGGGACCGCGTCGACGGGCGCGGACCGCCGGTCGAGCCAGGAGACGGCGCTCGCGAGCGGCGCGCCGTCGGCGTCGATCGGCACCTGGGTGTTGCGCTGGGTGGTCAGCGCGGCGGCGGCGATCCGCGAGCGGTCGCCGCCCCAGGCGTCCAGGCAGTCCCGGACCGACGCGAACAGGCAGTCGCGGATGTCGACCGGGTCCTGCTCGACCGCCCCCTCGACCGGGTGCTCCATCGCCTTGTGGGCGTGGCTCGCCTTGGCGAGCACGGCGCCGCCCCGGTCGAACAGGAGGGCGCGGGAGCTCTGGGAGCCGGAGTCGAGGGCGAGGACGAGGTCGGCGGTCACGGCGTCGGGAGCTTACCGGGGGCGTCTGCACATTGCCTCGCCGGAGGCCGGTCGCTGGCGCTATCCTCGCCGCTTCATGGCTGAAGTCGCCATCCTGGTCCCCTTCGACCCGGTCCACCTGGCCAACCCGTCGAACGCCACCCAGCCCCCGCTCCGTCTCGCCTGCCTCGCAGCGACGACGCGCGCGCTCGGCCACCGGGTCACGGCGATCGACGGCGTGGGGCGGGGGCTCGGCCAGCGGTGGACCTTCGGACGGCGGTTCCACCTGCACGGCCTGCGCATCCCGGAGCTGGTCGCCGCGGTCCCCGCCGGGGCCGACGTCATCGGCGTGTCGATGATGTTCACGCAGACCTACCCGCCGGTGCGGGAGCTGCTCCGCCAGCTTCGCGCCTCGCACCCGCGCGCGGCGATCCTGCTCGGCGGGGAGGGGGTCACCGGCATCGCCGACGTCATCGTGCGGGAGACCCCGGTCGACGGGGTCATCGTCGGGGAGGGGGAGGGCCCCTGGATCCGGTGCCTGGGCGCGCTGGAGGCGGGCGAGTCGATCGGCGGCATCCCCAACGTGGTGACGAGCACCGTCCCGTACGCCGACGCCCGAGCGCAGCGGGACGACGGCGGCATCGACCACCTGGATCGGCTGCCCCGCCCCGACTGGTCCGACGTGCCGCTCGACCGGTACTGGAAGCAGCAGAAGATCCACGCCGCGACGGCCTGGTCGCGGTACCTGCCGATGGCCGCCTCCCGGGGCTGCCCGTTCCAGTGCCGGTTCTGCACCGCGCCGGCGACCTGGGGCAGCCAGCGCTACCGCTCGGCGGAGGACGTCGTCGACGAGATGCGCGGCCACGTGCGGGACCTGGGGATCGAGTTCTTCAGCTTCAACGACCTGTCGATGACCACGAAGATGTCCTGGTTCGACGGCTACGTGGACCACCTCATCGACGCCGACCTGGGGGCCCACTGGGCGGTCCCGGCCGGCATCCGGGCGTCCCGGTTGTCCCGGGACCTGCTCCAGCGGGCGAAGCGATCGGGCATGAGCCACCTGCAGATCGCGCCGGAGACCGGCTCGAGCCGGGTGCTCGCCTGGATCGACAAGCGCTTCGAGCACGACTCGGTGCTCGACACGATCGTCAACGCCAAGTCCGTCGGGCTCCCCGTCTGCGCCTACATCATCGTCGGCCACCCGGTCGAGGAGATGGACGACTACCTGCAGACGCTCCGCTTCCTGGTGAAGCTCGCGGAGCTGGGGGTGGACGAGATCGCGGTCTCGGCGTTCACCCCGCTGCCCGGCAGCCCGTACTTCAACGAGCTGTTGGCCCGGGGCGAGATCACCTTCGACGACGACTTCTATTCGATCCTCGCCCAGGGTGACCTCGCCCTGAAGGTCAGCGTCTCGCCCCACTTCAGCGGGTCGGAGATCCGCGCGATGCGGCTGCAGACGCTGCTGTGGTTCTACGGCAACCGGTTCGCCCAGCGGCCCGGGGACCTGGTCTCGATGTTCGGCCGGGTGCTCCGCAACGACCAGCAGACCAAGCTGGACCGGGTCTTCCGCTACGAGCTGCCGAGCCTCGTGCGCGGCTTCGCGCCGCTGCTGACGCCGACGTCGCTGGGGGTGTTGGCGTCGGTCGCCGGACACCTCGCGCGCCTCGAGGGCAGCGCCCCGCCGCCCGCCCCCCCTACGGACAGAAGCCCACGGACACCTCCA
>CAYQEG010000179.1:0-9975 GCA_964416435.1 uncultured Rickettsiales bacterium | reverse complement strand
GGGGGGTGGGGGGGGGGCGCGGGACCCCGCGCGCGCGGGCGGGGCCGGGCCCCGCGGCGGGCGGCCGCTACGGACTGACGACCAGGTCGAGCTCGAACGACGCTCCCACCGACGGGCCGTCGTCCGTCTCCAGCCAGACCTCCGCCGTCCACGTGCCGCCGCCGCCCGGCGGCACAGTCCAGGTGATCTGGGCGTCGTCGCCGCCCCCCGCGTCGGCGGTCACCTCCTGGCCGGCGGGGTCGTACAGCGCGAGGTCGATGTCCCCCTCGGCGCTGTCGAACAGGACCGACACGTCGATCTCGTCCCCCTCCTGGGCGTCGAACGCGAAGAAGTCCGGCTCGTCGATGCAGACCCACACCACGCCGAGGTCGTCCCCCGGCGAGATCCAGGTGGCGGAGCCCAGGTCGTCGTTGGGCTCGAACCACTCCGCCGAGCAGGCGGTGGACGGCAGCGCCACGATGTCGAAGTCGTAGATGTTCCCGGGGATGACGCCCCGCTCCTCGACCAGCTCGAGCTTGAGGTAGTAGGTGCCGCCGGTCGGCGACAGGTACTCGAAGTCCTCGAAGAAGTCGTGGGTGCCCGAGGCGACCAGGTTGGTGCCCGTGTCGTCGTACAGGAACGCGTCGATGTTCCCCTCGAAGGGGACGAAGCCGGCGTTGATCCGGACGTTCCACAGGAAGCCCAGGTCGATCCGGAACCAGTCGACGTCGCCGGGGCACATCGTCTGGTCCAGCGCGATCCCGATGATGTCGGGCACCGCCTGCTCGACGGTGTCGTTGGGCTCGTAGACGTCCGGCGGGCAGTAGGGAGTGATCCCCGACAGCGACAGGAAGTACCGGTTGCCCGGCATCACGCCCGTGTCCTCGGCCAGCTCCACCTCCACGTGCAGCGTCCCGGAGTCGGGCGCCACGAACGTCAACAGCTCGTCGTCGTCCGAGCTCGTGCCCGACGCGATCACCGAGCCGCCGTCGTCGGTCACCACCAGGTCGAGGTTGCCCTCCGCGTGGGCGAAGTCGAGGAGCAGCTCCACCGCGTCGCCCGCCTCGGCGTCGAACCGGTAGTGATCCCCCTCGCCGCACGCGGTGAACGGGAAGTTGTAGATGGTGGTGGTCAACCAGGGGGCGTCGACGGCGCTGTCGTTCGGCTCGAAGCGGTCGGGGTCGCAGGTCGCGGGCCGCGGTGAGATCGGCAGCGACATGTCGTACCAGGGCACCCCCTGCACGCCACCGTCCGCCCCCAGGGACAGCTCCAGGTAGTAGTCGCCCGGCTCCTGGACGATGTACTGCATCGACTCGAAGGCGATGCCGGCGTTCTCGCCGCTCGCCACGATCGCCCCCTCGGCGTCGTACAGCCAGGCGTCGATCTCCCCCTCGCAGGAGTCCCAGAGCATGCGCAGGTCGACCATGGCGTCGTTCTGGAGCTCGGGCAGGTGGTACCAGTCGCTGCCGTCCCCCGGGCACAGGGTCTGGCCGAGCAGGTGCAGCGAGCCCGGCGCGTACGCCGCCTCGCCGAACGACTCGTTGGGGTCGAAGTCGTCGGCGCCGCACCTTCCGTGGCCGATGTCGTACAGCACGCCCGGCTCGCCGAAGTCCTCCACGACCTCGATGCGGACCATGTAGGTGCCCGCGGAGTTGGGCGGCGGGCCGATGGACGTCTCCTCGAAGCCGGACCCGCTGGCGGACTGGTCGACCAGCTGGCCGTCGCCGTCGTAGACGCTGAGCGACAGGTGGCCGTCGGACGGGTCGTAGCTGATCTGCGTCAGGTGCCACTGGTGGGAGGCGATGGCCCGCCAGTAGTAGTCGTCCCGCCCGGGGCAGACCCCGTGGTCGAACATCCACAGCGAGAACAGCTGGTAGCCGAGCAGCGCCTCCTCGGGGGAGTCGTTGGGCTCGAAGAAGTCGACGTCCACCAGGCAGGGCTGGGGGGCGGAGTCGTCGTCGTCCCCGGTCGCGCTGTCGTCGTCGTCGCCGATCGCGCTGTCGTCGTCGTCGTCCCCCGCGGAGTCGTCGTCGTCGGTGTCGTCGTCGTCGTCGTCCGCCACGTCGTCGTCGTCGACGGGCGGCTCGGGCGTCGGATCGGGGCAGCCCGCCAGGCAGAGGACGGCGGCGATGAGCAGGGCTCGCATGAGCACACCGTAGCGTCCCGGGCACCGATGAGCCCTTCGAAGCTGCGTGCAGCGCGGCCGAGCGGAGGCGATACTCCCCGGCGGAGGGTGCGTGCCGAGCAGAGCCTGGATGACGCTGATGATCGCGGTGGTGTGCCTGACGGGCTGCCCGCCCGGGCCGGTCTGCGAGCCCGGGGCGAGCCAGGAGTGCCTGTGCGGGAGCGGCGTCACCGGAGCGCAGACCTGCGAGGCCGACGGCGCATCGTGGGGCCCCTGCTCCTGCACCGGCGGCGACGATGACGACGACGCGACGGACGACGACGACGCGAGCGACGACGACGACGCGACGGACGACGACGACACCTCCGGCAGCGTCGACTTCGGCGACCCGGTCCAGTGCGATGCGCCGGTGGACGACTTCGACCGGTGGACCGAGCAGGCGTCGGAGCGCGGCATCGACCTGGTGATGGTGCCGCTGCCGTGGGAGCCGTGCGTGCCGATGTCCGGCGCGGTGGTCGCCGAGGACCTGGACGACGACGGCGACGTCGACCTGCTGTTCGCCAACAACACCGGCTTCCCCGACCTGTTCGCCAACGACGGCGAAGGCCAGTTCCAGGCCGTCCCGGTGGGCCACGACGTGGTCGGTCGGTTCGGTCGACACGTCTACGGCCACGCGGTCGTCGACCTGGACGGCGATCGGCTGCCCGAGGTGATCATCTGGGCGCCCGGCCTGGTCGCCTCGTCCCACAACGAGGGCGGCCTCAGCTTCGCGGACTTCGAGCCGCTGTGGCACACCGAGGGCTACCCCCACGCCTGCATCCACAGCGTCACCTTCGGCGACGTCGACGCCGACGGTGACCTGGACCTGTTCGTGCCCCGTGCCGACTACCTCGAGGACGCCGACACGGTCTGGGAGCTCGCCCCGAGCGTCGGCTCCACCGACCTGCTGCTGGTCAACGACGGCGGGGCCTTCGAGCAGGTCGCCGCGCTGGAGCCGGCCGACGGCGCCGGCATCGCGCTCCTCGGCCAGTTCACCGACCGCGACGCCGACGGCGTGCAGGAGCTGCTCGTGCCGTCCGATCGGCCCGCGTCGCACCTGGGGCTGACCGCGTTCTACCGGCAGGTCGCCCAGTACGAGTACGTCGACGAGGCGGTGGAGCTCGGAGCCAACCTCTACATGGGCGGCATGGGCGTCGCGATCAACGACTTCAACGCCGACGGGCTGCTCGACTACTGCATGAGCGACTACCAGCCGCTGCTCCGGTGCCTGGTCAGCATGACCGGCTTCGACGGCTACATCGACGCGGGCGTCGCGCTGGGGCTGGTCACCGATCCGAGCGCCCACCCCGACTTCGAGGGCGAGGTGTGGGAGGCCTGGTCGGTCGAGCTGCTGGACTTCGACAACGACGGCGCGCTCGACGGCGCCGCCGCGGCGGGCTCCCCCGACACCCCCGGCGGGCCGGTCCGCCCCGACGCCTTGTGGCAGGGCGCCTGGACGGGTGACGGGCTGACCTTCACCGACCGCTCGGACGAGCTCGGGTTCAACCTCCCCGAGGAGCACTACGGCCTCGCGGCGGCGGACTTCGACGGCGACGGCTTCCGCGACATCGTCATCGGCTCCCGTGACGGCCCGCCGGTCTTCTGGGACAACCCCTGCGGCTCGGGCGCCTGGCTGGAGATCGAGCTGGAGGGACCGGCGAGCAACACGCAGGCGTTCGGCGCCCGGGTGACCACCCGGTTCGGCGACGGCCGGGCTGACATCCAGGAGGTGCTCGGGCCTCGTGGGCTGGGCCAGTCGCCGGCGGCGGTGCACGTCGGACTCGGGGACGAGACCGAGGCGTCGATCGAGGTCTGGTGGCCCGACGGCCAGACCACCGTGGTCAACGACGCGCCGGCCCGCCGCCGGGTCCGCATCCGTCACCCTTCCCTCTGATCCGCCCGTGCCGCTGAACACCGCCGCCGAGCTGGACGCCTACTGCCGTCGCACCCTGACGCGGTCGCACCGGCAGTTCGGGCGGGACGGCAGCCTGGTCGAGCAGGCGCGGCGGGCCCTGGACGAACCGTCGATCTGGACGCTGCCGTGGGCGCCCGCCGAGTGCGACTTCGGGGCGGCGGCCGAGCACCCCACGTGGCACGAGCACTTCGACGACGCGCAGCGCCTGGCCTGGACCCACCTGGCGTGGGCGCTCGACTACTTCACCGTGTCGCAGGGCGAGGGCCAGCTGATCCGGATGAACGTGCACGCGGCCCGCGCGATGGGGGACCAGCTGCCGGCGGTGGTCGAGCTGGAGCGCCGGGAGAGCGAGGAGGAGCGCGACCACATCGCCTGCTTCCGGCTCGTCGTCGGCGCCGTCTGGAGGCGCTACCTGCCGGGCCTTGGACGACCGCCGGTGCCGCCGACGTCGGGGCTGTCCAGCGGCGTCTTCGGGGAGCGGGCCCAGGACGTGATGGGGCCGGTCGCGCGCCGGCTCCTCGGCCAGGACTTCCCGACCCTGTTCTTCCTCGCCCGGGGCATCAAGTCGCACGGCTTCAAGCCGTTCGAGGTGGCGATGTCCCGGTTCGAGGAGAGCCCGGCCGCGATCCGCCGCATCTCGGCGATGCACGGCCAGGACGAGAGCCGCCACATCGCGTCGGCCCACCACCTCGCCCGGCTGGGCCGGTCGCTCAGCCGGCGCACGTCGACCCAGAGTCAATGGCTGTTCGAGTTGGCGCTGCGCGCGCTGTTCCCCTCGGGGCGGCTCGACGGATCCCGCTACGTCTACTGGCGGTACGTGCTCGATCGGGCCCCGATCTTCGCGTCGGTTCCGCCGGCCGCTCGGGACGCGCTGTTCGAGCACGTTCGAGCTCGCCACGGGGATCGGATGGGCGGCGCGTCCGACCGCTACTCGATGATCCGAAAGAGCAACGGCAACCTGATCGACGGGGCCGACCTGCCCGCCGGACGGCGAGCCGCGTTCCTCGAGCACATGCGCTCGGACCCGATGTACGCCCGCCTCGTCGCCGCGGCGAGCGAGACCGGCCTCGCCTGAGTCGCGCCCGCCCCCCCGAGCGGGGGCGTCGGCTCTGGTATCGTCGCGTCGACCCGGGGTTGTCCACCCGGTTGGGAGTTGATTGCGGATGATGTTCAACAAGTTCTCGCTCGTTGCCCTCATGACTCTCGGACTGCTGGTCGCTGCGTGCAGCGGCTCCAGCTCCGGAACCTCTACCTCGGGCGGCGATGAGCCTGCCCTGAGCTCCGGCTCGTCCGACCCTGCGCCCGCCGCCGAAGAAGCGCCGGCCGCCGAGGAGGCGCTGACCGAGGAGGCGCCGGCCGAGGGCGACGCCCCCGCCGAGGGTGACGCGCCGGCCGAGGGTGACGCCCCCGCCGAGGGTGACGCGCCGGCCGAGGGCGACGCCCCCGCCGAGGGTGACGCGCCCGCCGAGGGCGACGCCCCCGCCGAGGGTGACGCGCCCGCCGAAGAGGCGCCGGCCGAGGAGGGCGACGCCGCCGCGTCGATGTCCAACCCGATCCCCGCGAGCAGCTGCGAGTCGGCCTGCGCCGCGCTGAGCGCCGCCAAGTCGCGCATCACCGATTGCTCCAGCAACCAGCGCCTCCTGAAGAGCGAGGCGAAGGACTGCTCGAAGATGTGCCCGAAGGGTCAGACCCCGATGTACATCGTCGAGTGCGCCAAGACGGCCTCGACCTGCAGCGCCTACGAGGCCTGCGTCGCCGAGAACGACCCCGAGTTCGGCCAGGACTGACGCCCCAGCGGGGGCGTGGAGACCCGGTGGGGTGATCCCCGCCGCGGGCAGACCTGCGCCTGCCGCCGAACGCCGTCCCAGCGACTATCCTGATCCGATGCGCCGCCTCTTCCTCCTCGGGCTGATGCTCCTGCTCGTCGCCTGTCCCGGGCCGGTGGACGACGACGACACCGGCTCGCCCGATGACGACGACGCGGTCGACGACGACGACGACGACGACGACGCGACGGACGACGACGACGCGACGGACGACGACGACAGCGTCCCCCACGACGCCATCGAGGTCGGCCCCGAGGTGGAGTGCGACGACCCCGTGGCGGGCTTCGACCGCCTCACCGACGAAGCCCAGGAGCGCGGCATCGACCTGGTCTACGAGCCGGTCGAGGAGATCGGCCCCTGTCCGATCTCGCCGGTCACGGTGGCGGCCTACGACCTCGACAACGACGGCGACGTCGACCTGTCGTTCGGGGCCAACGACGGCTTCCCCCACCTGTACCGCAACGACGGCACGGGCCACTTCGAGGCGGTGGACGCCGAGCCGTCGATGGCGGGGTCGGACGGCCTGCTGGTGTCCGCCCACTCGGTGGTCGACATGGATGGGGACGACCTGCCCGACATCCTCTTCGCCCACACGCCGGGGCCGCTCCTGCTCTTCCGCAACCTCGGCGACTTCCAGTTCGACGACGCCGAGGAGCTGTGGCACCCCGGGCCGTGGCCCCGGGCCTGCCGCGCCGCCCACTCCGTGGCCGACGCCGACGGAGACGGTGACCTCGACATCGCGCTGCCGGGGCTCGACCCGGTGCCCGACGCCGACTACGTGATGCCGCAGATCGTGCCGACCGACGGCACCCTCGACCTGGTGCTCGTCAACGAGGGGGGCAAGTTCGAGGTGGGCGCGGAGCTGATGCCGGGGGAGCCGGGGCTGTCGCTCGGTGGCATCTGGACGGACCGGGACCGGGACGGCGACCTGGACCTGCTGCTCGGGGCGGATCGGCCGTTCGGCCAGCCGCCGCAGGGCTTCTACCGCAATGAGGGGGACCTCGACTTCGTCAACGACGCGCCCCAGCTCGGCGCCGACCTGAGCATCTCTGCGATGGGGTTCGACTCGGCCGATCTGAACGACGACGGCCTCCCCGACTACTGCGCCCCGGACGACCGGGTCTTCTGCCTCGTCAGCGACGGCTTCGGCGGGTACATCGAGACCGGCCTGGCGATGAACCTGGAGCCCGGCACCTGGGGGGCGGACGCGCCGGACGGGGAGCCCTGGGGCTGGTCCGGCTGGGGCCTGGAGCTGGTCGATCTCGACTCGGACGGCGTGCTCGACCTCGCGGCCGTCGGGGCCGCCCCGCCGCCGATCATCAGCGACCTCGAGCACCCGTTCCACTTCCCGTGGCCGGAGCAGCCCGACCAGCTGTGGCAGGGCGACCCGGCCGGCGGCTTCATCTACCGCGGAGACGACACCGGCTTCGACGACCCGGAGCCCAACTACGCCCTCGCGTCGGCCGACTTCGACGGCGACGGCTGGCTGGACCTCGTGATCGGCCCCTACGCGGGGCGACCGATTCTCTGGATGAACCGCTGCGGGAGCGAAGGCTGGCTGATGGTCGACCTGGCCGGATCGCCGCACAACACCGGCGGGTTCGGGGCCGTGGTCGACGTCACCATCGGGGACAAGACCTGGCTCAAGGAGATGCACACGGTGAGGATCACGGGCCAGTCGCCCGGCGAGCTGCACTTCGGCCTCGGGGACGCCGACACCGTGGACGAGGTGCGGGTGACCTGGGCCGACGGATCCATCACCGCGGCCGAGGACGTGCCGACCCGCCGCCGCGTCACGCTGTTCCACCCCGACGCGGAGTAGCGCTACCCGCCGTCGGGGTGGGTGACCGTCAGGGTGCGCCGCACCGGCACGTCGCGGACCGTCGTCGTCGCGCCGTCCGGCCAGCGGATCTCGACCCGGTCCACCGACTCCACGTCCCCCAGCCCGAAGTGCCGAAGGGCGGGGGACTGGCCCAGACCGCGGCTGCCCTGGACCTCCTGGACGTCGCGGCGACCAGCGCCCCACTCGGCGGTGACGAGGGCCCCCAGGGCGCGGGGGTTGTCGGCCAGGCCGACGAGGTCGACCTGCAGCCAGGCGCCGTCGCCGCACGGGTTGGACCAGAACACCGGTTGGCCCTGGTAGGGGCCGATCAGCAGGTCGAGGAAGCCGTCCCCCTCGAAGTCGGCGGCGGCCATCCCGTAGTGGTTGGCGCCGAGGTTGAAGCCCGTCTGCGCGGACACGTCGTCGAACGCCTGGGACGGGCCGTCGGTCTCGCGGCCCTGCCACAAGGCGTTCGGCTTGACGACCGGGTCGGCTGACGGCGACGGGTTCGGCTCGCCGGCGGTGGACGCGGCGTCCAGCCAGCCGTCGTTGTCGAGGTCCACCAGCTCGACCGACCAGCCCTCCCACTGGGGCCCCTCGAACTCGGGGTGGGCATAGGGGTCGGTGCTCAGCCCCATCGACAGGCCCGTCTCCAGGTAGGAGTCGCCCCCGTCGAGGCTGGTCAGGCACCGCAGGTCGGGGATCTCGTCGGTGAGGCAGTAGTCGAGCCGGCCGTCGTGGTTGAAGTCGGTCGTGGCGATCCCCATCCCGGAGATCGCCAGCGCGAACCCGATCTCCGGCGCCACGTCCTCGAACTGGAGGCCACCGCGGTTGTCGTGGAAGGCGATCAGCCCGGGGTAGCCGTAAGGTCGGTCGATGGGCGAGAGGATGTCCTGATCGCCGTCGCCGTCCCGGTCGGTGAACGTCGCCAGCAGCGTGATCGCCGGCCCGCCGACCGGGGAGTGGGCCGAGTGCTCCACCCAGTCTCCGCCTTCGTTGACGATCAGGAGGTCCTCGGCCCCGCCCGGGGGCATCGGCTCCCAGACCGCCGACGCCTCGGCCAGCTCGTCCGCCCGGGCGATGTACAGGTCGAGATCCAGATCTCCGTCCGCGTCCCCGAACGCGACCGCGTGCACACAGCCCCGCGGGAACCCGTCGCCCAGGAAGAGGACCTCCGGATCGCCGAACGCGAGCTCCCCCAGGTTCGGGAAGGCGAGGACCAGGTCGGGCCCCGCGAGCACGACCTCGGGGAGGCGGTCGTCGTCCAGGTCGACGATCGAGTGGCCGTAGATGCGTCTCCCGTACGCGGCGACCGCGTCGAACGGGATCGTGTGCTCGGTGAAGTACCCGGCCCCGTCGTTCTCGAAGAGGTGTGGGAACCCGTCGGGGTTCTGGAGCAGCGCGTCGACGTCGCCGTCCCCGTCGAGATCCTCGGCGAACACCCCGCCGCTGAGCGGCACGCAGGGCGCCATCGCCATGGGGGTCACCTCGATGGCCAGGCCCCGCTCCTCGGTCACCTGCTCCAGGCGGTCGAACCCGTCCACCGGCTCGGCGCAGGTCCGCTCGTCGCCGAGGGTCGCCTCGTCGGGCCAGCCGTCGTCGGTGGAGTCGTCGTCGTCGGTGGCGTCGTCGTCATCGGAGACGTCGTCGTCGTCGTCGACGCCGTCGCAGGAGCAGTCGCCCCAGGACTGCCCGTCGTCGGCGCAGGACTGGGCCCCCTGCGTCCCGGCCGGGCAGAGGCAGCGCTGGGTGTCGCCGGCGTCGCACACCGGCTCCGGACCGCAGGCGGGCAGGATCAGGATCCCAACGACGGCGACGACGGGAACAAGGGCCCTCACGGAGCCGATTGTAGTCCGCGGATGCGCCGATTGCGGGGCCGGTTGGCCGGGTCTGTGAGGGCGCGGTCGAGCGCCCAGAGGGGGCCCGGCCCGGGTCGCGGGAGTCCCGTGCGCGAGTCGGCCCCTTGCTTGTGACGCGGCAGGGCGTGCATACTGGGCGTCCGTGGTCTGGGCGCTTATCCAGAGACAGAGTGGAGGACGGGGATGCGACTGAGTGGTTGGTGGGGTGCCTTGGCGGCACTTTTTGTAGCGATGTTGTTCATGGTCGGCTGTCCGCCGGATCCGGTGTGCTCACCGGGTGAGACCCAGGCGTGCTTCTGCTCCGATGGGTCCCAGGCAGCGCAGACTTGCGATGACGACGGCGCGGCGTGGGGCGACTGCAGCTGCGCCGCGGACGACGACGACGCGACGGACGACGACGACGCGACGGA
>CAYQEG010000178.1:0-16515 GCA_964416435.1 uncultured Rickettsiales bacterium | reverse complement strand
TCGTCTGGGAGGACCTCCACCTGATCCCTTTGCGCCTTTGCGCCTTTGCGTGAGAAAAAAAAGGGGGCGGCTGAGCCATCGGGACAAGCAGGAGAGCGCTACTCCGGCGGGGGCAGCGACGAGTCGTCGACCTCGATCTCGACCGACTGGTCCAGCTCCATCGACGTCGCGATCTCCATGGACGACTCCTCGTCCAAACGCTCGTGGTCGGGCTGCGCCCGGGTCACGGACGGCGGCCTGGGCGCAGCCTCGTCCGCTTCGTCCAGGAAGGTGCGGATCACCTGGAGCAGCTCGCCGGCTCGGCACGGCTTGGGCATGAAGTGCACCGCCCCGGCGTCGAACGCGCGCTGACGATCGACCTCGCGGACCCGTGCGCTCAGGACGATCACGGGTGGGTTGCCCAGCTCCGGGTCGTCGCGGATGGCGGCGGTGAGCTCCCAGCCGTCCGCGCCCGGGAGCATCAGGTCCATCAGCACCAGCTCCGGGCGCCACGACCGGGCGACATCCAGCGCGACGGTGCCGTCTTCGGCCGACGCGACGCGGAACCCGGACAGCCGCAAGGTCGTAACCAGCACTTCGCGGATCGGCGCGTCGTCCTCCACGACGAGGATCCGGCGCCCGTCCGGACTCTCCGGGATACCGAAGCCTTCCTGCGGCTCCCACAGGAGCGGGCCGTCACCGGGAGATGGTGGTTTCATGCTGCGTCCAGTCCCGCGCCTTGCTCCGAGCGATGACCTCTTCGCCGTGGATCGGGAGGGTTACGTAGAAGGTCGTCCCCTGCCCGAGGCGCGAGGTTACCGAGATCTCGCCCCCCATCAGGTCGCAGAGCTTCTTGCAGATCGCCAGTCCGAGGCCGGAGCCTCCGTATTTGCGGGTGGTCGAGCCGTCGACCTGGCGGAACTCGTCGAAGATGAAGCGAAGCGCCTGCTCGTCCATGCCGATGCCCGTGTCCGAGACGGCCGTGACGAACGAGGTGCCCTCCTTGCGCACCGTGACCACGATCGCGCCCGTCTCGGTGAACCGGGAGGCGTTGCCGAGCAGGTTGATCAAGATCCGGCTGTACATGTCCTCGTCGCCGGTGACGAGTCGGGGAGCCTCGTCGTTGACGAGCCGGACCTTGAGGCCGCGCTTCTTGCGGACCAGCATCTTGGTCGTCTCGATCGGCTTGGTCGCCGCCGCGATCGGATCGTAGGCGCCGATCTCGACCTCCATGCGCCCAGCCTCGATGCGGCTGAGGTCCAGCAGGTTGTTGATCAGCCCCAGCAGATCCTCGCCCCGCTTCAGGACGCCCGCCGCGCCGTGCCGCTGCAGATCCGTCGTGTTGCCGTAGCCCCCGCTGTGGATCAGCTCCGCGTAGCCGATCATCGCGTGCAGCGGCGTACGCAGCTCGTGGCTGACGTTGTTGAGGAACTCCGACTTGAGGCGATCGGCGCGCGCGATCTCCTCGTTCTTGAGCTCGAGCACAGCGTTCCGCTCCTCGAGCTCCGCGGAGATCCGCCGCAGGAGCGTCTGGTGCTCCTTGATCGTGCTGACGTCGACCAACGTCAACCGGATGCCCGGCTTCTCGCGGCCGGTCGGGTCCGGCACCTGGGTAGCCGAGAGCATCACCGGCACCGGCTTGCCATCGGCCGACAAGAGCCGGAACTCCTCGGCCCGGTGGGGGTCGAGGCCCTCCTCCTTGCTGAGGTGGTCCTTGACCCGCAGGCGGTCGTCGGCGTCGAAGATCTCCCACACCGGCCGCTGGACGAGGTCCTTCTGCTCGTGGCCGAGGGAGTCCGCGCCGGACGAGTTGATCACCAGGATGCGCAGGTGGTCATCGAGGTGCAGCAGGAAGCCGGGCGCGGTGTCGAACAGCTGGAAGTACTGCTCGCTCAGCCGCGCCAGCTCCGCGGTGCGGTCCTCGAGCTGGTGCTCGACGCCCTTGAGCGCCGTCTTCTGCCGATCGAGCTCCCAACCGAGCTTTCGGGTGTGCTCGAGCGCCAGGGTCTCGTCCCGGGCGAGCACGATCGTGCCGATCGCGCCGGCCGGCACGACGGCGACACTCAGCTGCCGGGGCTTGCTCGTCGGGGTGTCTCGCCAGGTCACCTGGCCGGTCCACGCCTGCGACGAGACCCGGGAGAGACGCGCCGCCTCTACCTGCTCGAGGCGGACTCCCCGCTGAACCAGGTCCTCCCGGCCGATCTGCCCACCCTGTCGGTCGGCGAGGCCGCCGAGCAGATCGGCCGCGGCGTCGTTCCAGGAGGACAGCGCTCCCTCGGGGGAGACGACCGCCGCAGCGCTCGGGAAGCCACGCAGGATCTGCGAAACGTCAGGCCCGGCGCCGCGCCCTCGACGGAGCAACGCGCCGATGAGCAGCCCCGTCGCGAGGGCTACAGCGGCAGCGCCGATCAGGATCGCCGGGTCCGTCGGTATCGTGCGCGCTCCTCCTCTGCCAAGATACCAGCGCTCGACGTCGGGTCGCTCGACCCGCGGGCCGGGGAGGCGGATGACCGACGCACTTCGATGGGCGCCTCCGTCACCCGGACCGGGCGCTCCGCTCGTCCTCGTGGTGGAAGACGACCTCGACGCGCAGCAAGTCGCCGTCGCGATGCTCCACCTGATCGGATACCGGACCCGGGTCGCGGGCGACGGCCGTGAGGCGCTGACATTGCTGGCCGGATCGATGCCGGTCGCGGTGCTCCTGGATCTCCACATGCCCGGCCTCGACGGGCTGGGCTTCCTGGACACCGCCCGCCGGGACATCGCCCACTTCGAGGGCATCCCCGTCATCGCGACCAGCGGCGTGTACCGCGACGAGGTGGCGATCGGGCGTCACCTCGATCGACGGGGCGTGGCGGCCTTCGTCCGCAAGCCGTTCACGATGGTCCGGCTCAACGAAGGGCTGGCCGAAGCGGACGTCCTGGAGCGCCACCCGCCGGCGCCCCCGGCCACCGACGAGACGCTGCCGCCGTCGCTGTCCGGCGAGTACCCACGGCCGACTCTCGGAGACGATCTCGGCGCCGACGACGCGGAGGAGATCGACGAGGCGGCCGTCCAGCCGGCGGCGCCGGAGCCCGAGCCGGAGCCGGAGCCCGAGCCGGAGCCGGAGCCCGAGCCGGAGCCGGAGCCGGAGCCGGAGCCGGAGCCGGAGCCCGAGCCCGAGCCCGAGGCGACGCCCGAACGTCCGACGGACAGCCTGCGCCAGGCGCCGCGAGTCGAGGTGAAGCCCGACCCCCGGACCGGCCACCCCACGCCGCGATACCTCGTTGCGGAGCCGGACGAGGCCGGTTCGGAGCACGGCGAGGAGGAGCGGTTCCCCTGCTACCTGGGCGCCGCCGTCTTCTTCGGAAAGGACATCGAGTCCGTCGCGATCACCGAGATCAGCGCCGCCGGCGTGCGCATCCATTGCGAAGAGAGCGCCCTGGAGCCCGGCGCCGACGCCAGGCTCCGCGCCCACGTCGACGTACCGGGCCGGACCGGAGCCGGCCTGATCGACCTGACCGTCCACGGCGAGGTGCTGTGGACGGCGAGCCACGACGGGTTCCAGGCGGGCCTTCAGATCAACGAGCTGGAGCCCATGGAGGGCTACGCCCGGCTGCTCGCGGCGTACGCCCGCAAGAAGGCCCGCGCGACCTGATCGTGCCGACCGGGCGGGTCAGCGGCCCTCGCCGATGACCGTCTGCACCAGCCCCACCCCGACGAACCGCGACATCAGCTCGACCCCCGCCGGAGACAACAACTGCGGCTGCTGGGCGTCGAACAGCGCCTGCGGCTCCGGCTGGGCCTCGATCCCGAAGACCGTCGAGATCCACGGCTGCGGCCGCATGCCGGTGCTCGGCAGCACCCGCCGGGGCCCGACCTCGTAGCGGATCGGCTGCTCGACGTAGACCACCGCGGCACCGTTCGCGGCGCCCTCGAGCCCGATCCTGTCGAGCAGCTGCAGGTGCCGCAGCGGCTCGATCGCGGGGATCGGGCCGCGCAGGAAGAACCGACCGTCGGCCTGAGGGAGCCCCACGACCGGCTGCTCGGCGAGCTCGGTGAGCCAGGCCGCACCGGCGTGGTCGCCGTCGACGGTGGGCGCCTCGTCGGTACCCCCGTCGTGCCACCCGAGGGCGACGACGACCAGCTCGGGACGGGTCGCCCACCCCTCGGCCTGCAGCCACTGGACGGCATGGGCCGACGTCCAGCCTTCGTGAGCCGCCACCGTCAGGTCGACCGCAGCCCCCCGCCAGGGGCCCGACGGGAGGGCGGCGAGCCGGGATTGCAGGGTCTGCGCCGCGTCGGGGGCCCACTGGGCGGCCTGCTCATCCCCCAGGACGACCAGGCGCAACACGTGGTCATCCGCGGCGACGGGGGAGACGACGGGGGCCCGGGCGGGGGGGGCGCTGTCGACCTCGCCCCGGCCGTCCTTGTAGCCCCCGGCCTCGCCCGCGGGGGTCTCGGTCGGCTCGGGCGACGGCGAGGGGGTCGAGTCTCGCTCGCCGGGCAGCGGCGGCGGACCGAGGATCCAGAACGCGATGGCAGCGCCGAGGAAGACGAGCGCCAGCGCTCGGGGGCGACGTCGACGACCCGACTCGGGGGCCCCGCTCGCCACGTCAGACGGCGCGCAGCACCAGGGCGGCCGACACACCCTCGCGGGTGGTGATCGAGACCAGGGCGACCTTGGCGTCGATCTGCACGGGGTCGGTGCCCCGGGGCCCCTTGTACTCGTCGATCGGGTCCGTCCGGTTGAGCGCCCCCGGGACTCGCCCGGTCGCCAGGATGCGGGTCGCGAGGGCGGCCTGCAGCGGGCCGACGGCGGCTTCGACCGAGCCCAGGTGGGCGGTCGGGCTGACGATGGGCACGTCGGCCGCGCGCGGTCCGAGGATCTCGGCGAGGGCCAGCGCTTCGAGCCGGTCCAGGTCGGTCCGGCTCTCACCATGGGCGAGCACCACGTCGACGTCCCCAGCCTCGATCCCGGCGATGTCCAGGGCGCGACGGGCAGCCCGCACGGTGCCCGCGGGGGACGCCGGCACGCCGTCGCGGTCGGCCGGCGGGACGAACCACTCGCCGTAGCCGGCGACCTCGGCCAGCGCGGTCGCCCCACGGGCGGTCGCGGTGCTCTCCCGCTCGAGACAGAGCATCGCCCCCGCTTCGCCGGGCACGATCCCGCTCGCCCCCCGGTCGAACGGGCGACCCGCCTGCGCCGGCTCGACGGAGGCGTCCGAGGCGAGCTTGCGCGTCGCCCGGGTGATCATCATCTGGGGGTGCACCGACGAGCCGGTGCCGCCGGCGTACATCGTGTCCGCGAGCCCGTCGCGGATCACCAGCAGCGCACGGCCGATCGCCTGGGTGCCACCCGCCGGGGTGCCCAGGAACGTGTTGCAGGGGCCCTGGCAGCGGCCGTGGATCCCGCCGTGGGCGGCCGGCATGTTGTTCATCAGCTTGAGGAACTCGAAGCCGCTGAACTTGCGGATGGCCTGGGGCACGTTGCCGTCGATGATGACCGGCGCGCCGTCGTCATCCTGGCCGCTGAGGTGGTGGGCGAACCGGACGTACTTGTCGAATCGATCGCTGTTCGTGTAGCTGGCGACGTACAGGCCGCGGCGCAGCGCGGCGTCCCCGTCGTCCCACGGCAGCTCGCCGTCCTGCATGGCCGACCCCAGGGCCAGCGTCGACAGGAACGTGTACCGCGTCATCGTGCCCGGCCGCATGTTGCGGCTGTTCGGCAGCTTGCGGATGTCTCGGGCGCCGAGGCTGACGATGGCCCCGTAACCCGGCCGGAGCGCGCCTTGCGGTTCGGCCAGCGGGGCGACGGCGGAGGTGCCCTCGCACATGGCGTCGTGCAGCGCCTCGACGCCCAGTCCGAAGGAGGTGGCGGCGCCGGCGCCCGTGATGAAGATGCGCTCGTCCGTCATCGAGCTAGCCCTCCCACCGGCGGTAGACGACCGAGACGTTCATGCCGCCGAAGCCGAACGAGTTCTTGAGGATCGCGTCGACCTTCATCTCGCGCCCGATGTTGGGCACGTAGTCCAGGTCGCAGCGCGGATCGGGCTCTTCGTAGTTGATCGTCGGAGGCACGATCCCGTCCAGGATCGTCCGGACCGACAGGCAGCCCTCCAGCGCGCCGGCGGCGTGGATGAGGTGGCCGAACATCGACTTGTTGGACGACACCGGAATCTTGTAGGCGTGGTCGCCCAGCGCCTTCTTGATCGCCAGCGTCTCGGCCGCGTCGTTCAGCGGCGTGCTCGTGCCGTGGGCGTTGACGTGGTCGATGGCGGTCCCGTCGAGACCGGCCGACTCCAGCGCTCGCGTCATGCACAGCGCCATGCCGATCCCCTCGGGCTGCGGATCGGTCAGGCGGTAGCTGTCGCAGCTGTACCCCCACCCCGCCAGCTCGGCGAGGATGGTCGCGCCTCGCGCCTTCGCGTGCTCCTCGGACTCGAGCACCATCATCGCGGCGCCCTCGCCCATCACGAAGCCGTCACGGCCCATGTCGAACGGGCGGGAGGCGTGGTGCGGGTCGTCGTTGCGGGTCGACAGCGCCTGGAGCATCGCGAAGCCGGGCACGAGCACCCGCGTGACCGGGGTGCAGATGCCCCCAGCGAGCACGACGTCGGCCTCACCGCGACGGATGAGGGCGCCGGCGTCGGCGATCGTGTGCGAGCCCGACGCGCAGGCCGAGGCGGTGTTGTAGACGTGCGCCGCCCCGAGCATCACGGCGCAGATCGGCGCGGCGGTGTCGAGGTGGAAGTGGTCGAGGCCGGCGGCCTCGGGCTCGTCCGGGGCGGCGGCGTAGAAGGCGCCGAGGTCCGCCTTGTAGGGGTCCGCGTCGCGGCCGTGCACACGCAGCGCGATGGGACCGAGGTAGTCGATGTTGGCGGGGCCGACGCCGGTGCTCAGCACGACCGCGCGGCGGTCCATGTCGTCGAAACCGGTCGCCGCTTCGATCCCGGCGTAGCGGAGCGCCCGCTCGGCCGCTCCGGCCGTGAACAGCAGCGCCTCGTTGTCGTCGACGCGGTACGGGCCGACCGACGCCGGAGCCTCGGGCCGATACTTCACCTCGCTGCCGATCTGGCAGAGGAAGCCCGTGGGATCGAACTTGGTGATCCGGTCGCAGATGTTGGTGCCGCCCGCCACCTGCCTGTAAACGTCGTCGATGTCGTCGCCGTGGGGGACGACGACCCCCATTCCGGTGACGACCACGCGGTTGCTCATGCCTGCTGCTCCCCGATCGTCTCGATCGCTGCGAAGAAGTGCTCGGTTCCCTCCCCGAACGCGTGGACCAGCGCCACTGGCCGGCCCGACCATCCATCGTCGGACTGGTCGGCGAGGGCCGCGCACAGGGCGATGCCGCCCCAGGCCCCGTGGGACTCACCCAGCGTGCGCTTGGGTCCGTTCGGAGACGCCGGAAGGTAGAGGCCCACGTCGGCCTCCGCAACACCCAGGCGGCTCAGGGCGGCGGCGCGCACGTCGTGCCGCTCACCGCAGCCCCGCTCGACGCCGAGCAGACGGGCGCGAACGCGGGCGCCGCGACGCCTCGCTGCGTCCTCCCGCTCGACCACCACGATCCCGGCGCCTTCGGACAGGACCTCGCCGTGACGCCGGGGGTCCCGGCGACGGAGCAGCAGGTGGAGGTCGACGAAGCGCTCGACCCCGCCCACCAGCAGGGCCGGCGCGCGGCTCTTGCGGAGCACGCCGACGGCGGACCACAGCGCCTCCAGCGCCGCGCCGTCGCCGCTCACGAACGTGGCGTTGGGTCCCTTGAGCCGGTTGGCGACGGCGATCCAGCCCGCGGGGGCGTTGTCCACCGTGCCCTTGAAGAGCAGCGGGGAGGCGCCCTTGAGCTGCCCCTCGTCGTCGACCTTGTACCGGTCGAACCGCTGGTTCTCCTCCATGCAGCCGAACGCGGTGCCGAGCAGCACACCGACCCGGTCGCGACCCGCCGTGCCGGGGGTCATCGCCGCGTCGTGGAGCGCCAGTCGCGCCGCGACGAAGCCGTAGCGGGAGTAGGTGTCCAGCTGCCCCCAGCGCTTGTAGGAGGCAGCCGAAGCCGCGTCCTCGAGCCGGCCGACGCGACCGACCGGCATGGTCTGCCCGTCCAGCGGCTCCTCGGTCCCGAACGGGACGTCGCCCGCCAGGGCCGACTTCAGCGGCGACAGGCCCAGGCCTGCCCAGGTGACGGCGCCGCCGCCGGTGAGGACGAGCCCGGTCACGGGGTCGCCTCCAGGCGGCGGAGCACCACCGCCGAGTTGTTGCCCCCGAAGGCCGAGTTCGTGCTGAGCACGACGTCCAGCCCCTCGGTGGGGCGGCTGCCTCCGGGCACGAAGTCCCAGTCCGTGATCGAGTCCTCGTGAGCGACGGACGGCGGCAGCCGCTGGTCCCGCAGCGCGAGGATCGACATGACCGCGTCCAGGGCGCCGGCGGCGCCGAGGGTGTGGCCGAAGACCGACTTGACGGCGGAGACCGGGGGCATGCGGCCGGCGGCCTCGAGCTCCGCGAAGATGCGGCCGAACGCCTTGGTCTCCATGCCGTCGTTGAAGACGGTGCCGGTGCCGTGGGCGCAGATGTAGTCGATGTCCGCCGGGCCGACGCCGGCCTCCGCGAACGCCTGGCGGATCGCCCGCTCCAGGCCGCCACCCTCCGGATCCGGGGCGGTCATGTGGAACGCGTCGGCCGCGAAACCTCCACCCGCCACCTCGGCGTAGATGGTGGCGCCCCGGGCTCGGGCGTCCTCGAGCGTCTCCAGGGTCAGCAGCACCGCCGCCTCACCCAGCACGGTCCCGTCCCGCTCCTCGTCGAACGGTCGCAGCGGGCCGCTCGCGAGGGCGCCGATGCAATGGAAGCCGGTGAACACGAACTGACTGAACTCTTCGAAGCCGCCGGCGACGACCCGACGGCAGGCGCCTCGCTGGAGGAGGTCGACCGCGTGGATCAGCGCGACCGACGAGCTGACGCAGACCATGCCGACGGTGGCCGTGGGGCCGCCGACGCCGAGGCGGTCGGCGAGCCACGCGGTGCCGGCGCCGGGCCGATAGGCGTCGAACCGGCCGCGCTCGTCGTCGGTCGGCGCGTCGTGGGGGCGGCGCGCGTACTTGCGGTGGATCGGCTCGGCCCGCTCGATGGAGCCCTGGCAGGTGCCGAGCACCAGCCCGAGGTCCGAGCCCCGCTGCTCGTCGCTCCAGCCGGCGTCCCGCATCACTTCGTCGGCGGCGAGGGCGAGCAGCTGCTGGCTGCGGTCGCCGCCGTTGCGCTCGACGTGGGTCGCCTCGCCGGCGACCTCGAGGCCGTAGGGGGCGGGATCGAAGCGCTGCACCGGGGAGAGCGCGGTGCGACCGTCGGCCAGCCGCTGCCACGCGGCGTCGACGCCGGTCCCCGCGGCGGAGACCATGCCCAGTCCGGTGACGACGATCGTCACTCGGGGGAGCCCGTCGCGAGGGCGAGCGCGGCGTGAACGCCGTCGAGAGAGAACG
Organism: uncultured Rickettsiales bacterium; assembly: GCA_964416435.1. Lineage (GTDB taxonomy): Bacteria > Myxococcota_A > UBA796 > UBA9615 > UBA9615 > CAYQEG01. The sequence goes on along the minus strand of CAYQEG010000178.1, from coordinate 7,084 downwards.
AGGAGGCGAGCACCGTGGTGCCTGCGCCCGTGGGGCTCGGGCGACCGAGCGCAGCCCCGAGGCCCGACGAAGCGGTCGCCTGCGGCGGCGGAGCGCCGTCGCCGCAGGCCGCCAGGAGCGCCGCCACGACGTTGATGGGCGCGGTGGCGGGGCCGGTGAAGCCGACCTGGGGCACCGCGGTCACCGCCGCCATGGAGTCGACCGCGTCGCCGAACGCGACGGCCCACGCTTCGTCCTCGAGTCGATCGAGCTGCGCGTGGCCCATCCCGGTGGGGGCCGCGAGGTCGGGGGCGCCGTCGGGCATGGCGGCGCGGAGCGTGTCCGCTCGCAGGCCGACGTCCTCGCCCGAGCCGGGCACGCCGATGCGCTGACCGGCGCCGGTCACCTCGGCCAGGATGGTGGCGCCCCGGGCCTTCGCCGCCTCGTACTCCTCGAGGTACAGCAGGCCCGCGCCCTCGCCGGGCAGGGTGCCGGTGGCGTCGGCCGCGAACGCACGGACCGAGCCGTCGGTGCTCCACATCCCGCGCTCGCCCTGCCAGGTCAGGTGGACCTCCTGGAACGGGCAGAAGGCTCCGCCGGCGACCATCGCGTCGGCCAGGCCGGAGCGGATCGCCCCGACCGCCATCACGACCGCCTGCAGACCCGACGAGTCGCTGCCGAGGTAGGTGCAGGCCGGCCCCTGGAACCCCGTCTGGATGCTCAGGTGCGAGCTGGGCATGTTCGGCAGAGCCCGCAGGAAGTCGAAGGCGGACGCCTTCTTCATCGCCGTCGCGAGGCCCGCGTCGTCCAGCACCCAGCCCGTCTCCTCCCCATCGGGGCGATGGGCGAGCAGCTGGGTCGCGATGAACTGCTTGCGCAGGTCCGGCGGCACGATGAAAGAGCCGAGGTAGGCGCCCTTGTCCGGGTGGACGGTGCCGTCCTCCGGGCAGCCGGCGTCCCGCAACAGCGCGCCGCAGGCGATGCAGCCGAGCGTCGTCTGCCGGGTCATGGTCGACAGCCGCAGGACGCGGGGGTCGAACCAGTTCCGGAACTCCTTGCGGGGCAGATCGAGCACCGCGCCGGAGCCGGGCGACACCTGGCCCAGCCGGCCGTCGAGCGGCCCGAAGGCGGATCCGCCCGACGAGAGCCCCTCAGCGAGGGCCTCCCGGCCGACTCCAAAGGCCGACGTGACACCGAGTCCGGTGACGACGACCCGTCGTCCGACGCCGCTCAACCTGCCCTCCAGCGCCTAGGCGGCGCCGCGAGCCTGCACGAAGTCGACGAGGGCGCCGACCGTGAAGAGCTGCAGGACGGAGTCGCGGAGGCGATCGGCGTCGAACGGATCCACGCCGTCGATCGCGGAGCGCTCGAACTTCATGTGGAAGTCGTTCTCCAGCTTGTCCAGCGCGCCGGTCACGTCCTCAGTCGTGCTGTTCTCGCCGACGGAGTTCATGATCTCGCCGAGGTCGTCGGTCGGGAACGGGAAGCCGAAGCTCTCCTCCATGCGGAAGGAGATCTCGAGGAAGTCAATCGACTCGAGGCCGAGGTCCTCGAAGAGGGTCGCGGTCTCGGTGACCTCCTCCTCTTCGACGCCACGGGTCTCGACGATGATCGTCCTCAGCTCTTCCAGGATCTCTGCGCGGTCCATTCTTCTGCTCCTGTCACTCTGCTCAGCTGCGCCGGATGGCGAGGGTTGCGTTCTGTCCGCCAAACCCGAATGCGTTGACCAGCACGCCGGCGACGTCAGCCTTGCGGGGCTCACCGGCGACGATGTCGAGGTCACACAACGGGTCGGGGGTCTCGTAGTTGGCGGTGGGGTGGACGGTCTGCTCGCAGACCGTCTTGACGGCGACGACGGCGCCCACCGCGCCCGCGCCGTGAATCAAGTGCCCGATGATCGACTTGGTCGCCGACACCGGCAGGGTCGCCAGCCGGTCACCGAACAGCTGGCGGAGCGCCTTCGTCTCCGCCTTGTCGTTGGCCGCGGTCGAGGTGCCGTGGGCGTTGATGTAGCCGATGTCGTCGGGGGTCATGCCGCCGTCGGCGATCGCGCGCCGCATCGACAGCGTCATGCCGACGCCCTCGGGCTCCGGGTCGGTCAGCCGGTAGGCGTCGCTGGAGTAGCCGAAGCCGGCCATCTCGGCCAACACGGTGGCCCCGCGGGCGCTCGCCAGCTCCTCGCGCTCGAGCACGATCGCCGCCGCGCCTTCGCCCATGACGAAGCCGTCGCGGTCGGAGTCGAACGGGCGGGAGGCCGAGGCGGGCGCGTCGTTCCGCGTCGACAGCGCGGTGAGGTTGCAGAAGCCGCCCATCATCTCGCGGGTGATCAGCGTGTCGACGCCGACGCACAGGGCGACGTCGATCTCGCCCCGCCGGAGCATGCCGATGGCGTCGCCGATGGCGGTGTTGCCACCCGCGCAGGCCGTCGAGACGGTCAGCGCCTGGCGGGCGTCGAAGTGGTGCGCCAACGCCTGCATCAGCGTCACCTGGCTGTACCGCGGCATCTCCTCGAGGGCGCCGTCGTCGAGCAGGTGCGCGAGGATGTCCTCGGGCGTCTTGTCGTCGAAGCCGTGGACCCCCGCGTCGGTGGCGGCGTCGGCGGCGCGGGCGAGGATCGGGAGCATCTGGTCGTCGAAGCCGCCGGCGGCGACGACCGCGCGGCGCCCGGGCGGCACGTCCAGGTGGTCCGCGCCGGCCTGGGCCAGCGCTTCCAGGGCGGCGGAGACGGCGAAGGTCATCGGCCGACCCTTGACCGGGTAGGGACCCAGGTGGTCGGGCACGGCGGGCCAACCAGGGACCTCACCGGCGATGTGGCTCGCCATGCCGGACGGATCCCAGAGCGAGACCGGAACGACGGCGCTCCGACCCGACATCAAGGTCCGCCAACAGGCATCGACTCCGATGCCGGCGGCGGTGACCATGCCGGTCCCTGTGATGACGATTCGTCCGGTCATTCTCTGTCGGAAAAGCTCAGTAGTTACAGTGACTTAGGCTCAATGAACGGTGGCTCATCGCCCCGAAGGTGTGCCTTGCTATCACGAGGGTCCGCGGCTGTAAAGCCTGTGGCCATCCCGTCCGCGCCTTTTGGGCTCTACGAACGGCCGCTCCCAGAGGATCAGGGGGTCGGGCTCGCGAGCTGGTCTCCGACCTGCTCGAGGGCGTCCGGCTCGGCCCCTTCCCCGCCGACCGCCTTCTTGGGCGCCTTGCGGCCCCAGTCGGTCTCGACGCAGTAGGCGAAGAGCGTGTCGAAGTACTCGCTGATCGGCATGCACGGCTCGGTGTCGGTGCCCTCGAGGTCGGCCAGCACGTTGCTGCAGTCGAACAGCGGGGAACGGACGAAGTACGGCATGTAGACCTTGCCCTGGCTGATCAGCATGCGCAGCGCGGGCGTCGCCTCGGCGTCCATCTGGGGCCGGATGTGCTCCTGGAAGTGCTCCGGCGTGACGAACGTCGGGTACGGCTGATCGAACCACTTGCTCGCGTGGGTCGCGAGATCCTTGATGTGGCAGATCTTGTCCGGCCCGGCGGCCAGGTGGTAGTTGCGGCCGATCGTGCTGTCCCCCTTGAGGCTCAGGTTCACGATGCAGTCGGCGACGTAGTTGACCGGCACGACGTCCACGGGCGTCGTTTCGTACCCGATCATCAGGTTCCACCAGCCCCGGGCGAACACCCGCAGCGGCCAGTAGAGGACGTTGAAATTGGGCGTCTCGCCGGTGTTCGAGTCTCCGACGACCGTGCTGGGGCGGTAGATCGAGACCGGGTTGCCCTGCTCCCGCCAGGCGCGGACCAGCGCTTCGGACTCGAACTTGCTCTGCTCGTAGAAGTTGGCCCAGCCGATGCCGCGGTTGCTGAGCTCGTCCTCCATGCAGACGTCGCTGCGGTTGCCGGACACGTACGCGGTGGAGATGTAGTCGAGGCGCGTCAGGCGGTCGCCCATCGCCTCGCACAGCTCCAGGATCCGGCGCGTGCCGTCGAGGTTGTACTCGCGGCTGTACTCCAGGGTGGCGCCGAAGTCGACCGAGGCGGCGCAATGCAGCACCGCGTCGCAGTTGGCGACGACCAGGTCCCGGTCGGAGTCGCTCATGCCGAGCCCCTCCTTGAGGAGGTCGCCGCGCACGAAGGTGAAGCGGTCGCGCACGGCGCCGGCGCCGTCTCCGAAGTGGGTCTTCAGGAGCTTGCCGACCCGCTTGTCGAGGCGGGCCTCGTCGACCGCGCGGATCATCGCGGTGATGTGCAGGTCGGGTGCACGGTCGAGGTAGCGCTTGATCACCTCGCCGCCGACGAAGCCGGTGATGCCGGTCAGGAACAGGTTCTTCATCGCCGCCCCCTACCGTCGCGCCTTGGCCGCCTTGGCGGCCTTCTTGGCTTCCTCGGCCGCCTTCTCCTCGGGGCTCAGCCAGTCCATGAAGTTCTCGCCGAGGGAGATGCCGCCGTCCGCCTTGATCACCTGGCCGACCATCCAGTCGGCGTCCTCCGTGCACAGGAACGAGACGATGCCGCTGAGGTCGTCGGGCTTGCCGATCCGGCTCAGCGGGGACTTCGTCTCCGCGTAGTTGTCGACCGCGTGGGGGTACTGGAACCAGTCGAGCGCGCGCGTCTTGACCGGTCCGGCGCTGACGGCGTTGCAGCGGATGCCCATCGGGGCCAGCTCGAACCCGAGGTACCGGATGAGCGCCTCCATGGCGGCCTTGCTGACGCCGATGCAGGCGTACTCGCTGAACGCCATCTCGGCGCCGATGGAGCTGAGGCCGACGATCCAGCCGCCGCGCTCCTTGAGCAGCGGGGCGACCTGCTGGGTCAGCAGCAACAGCGCGGCGACGTTGATGTCCATCGCGGCGCGCCAGCTGAACATGCCCATGCGCAGGATCGGACCCATGGTGCCGAACGCGGCGTTGTGGACCAGGATGTCGAGCTGCCCGACCTCCTTCTTGATCTGCTTGCCGAGCCCGCGGATCGCCTTGTCGTCGCGCATGTCGGCCTGCATGACCCACACGCGACGCCCCAGGGCGCGCAGCTCCTCGGCGGTCTGCTCGGCGGTCTCCGAGTCGGACTTGTAGTTGAGGATGATGTCCGCGCCTTCGGAGGCCAGCCGGGTAGAGATGGCCTTGCCGATGCCGCGCGTGCCGCCCGTGACCAGGGCGATCTTGCCTTCGTGCTTCATGAATGAACTCCTGCCCCACTCAGGGCGGCCGGAGGGTACCAGCGGCCCCTCCCGGGTCAAGCGATGCCCGCAGCAAGAACACACGAAGGCAACAAGACGATGCGAACCTCGCTGCGTGCGCATCTTCCTCATCCTGCTGTTGGCGCTCGGGACCGGCTGCTACGTCGACCCGTTCGGGACCGGAGCGCCGGACGACGATGACCTGGGCCCGGGCGGCGCGGACGACGACGACGGGACCGATGACGACGACGCGTCGGGCGACGACGACGACGCATCGGGGGACGACGACGACGCGTCCGACGACGACGACGACGGGTTCCCTCCGGCCGATCCCGTCACGGATCCGGACGGCCTCGCGGGACGCGTCTACAGCCTGGACCTGTCCGCCGCGACCTTCGTCGAGCCGCCGGGCGCGGACGGGGTTCTGTCCCTGCTGCTCAACGACGAGTACCTGCTGTTCGGGGTCGAAGAGAGCAGCGACTTCGCGGCCGCGGCCCAGCCCGGCGTGCACTTCCTGGGGGCGTCGGGGGAGCCGAACGACGACGGGCTCGTCATCCAGGACCAGTGCAACGAGACGATCGACATGACGGCGGGGCCGGACAGCGAGTTCGGCACGGCGGACGACGTGCCCGGCACGTTCACCAACCCCTGGGTGGAGCTCGGTCCGACCGACCTCGTGGTCGAGATCAGCAACGCGCCCTCGGTGCTCAAGGACGTCGAGATCACCGGCCGGTTCGAGCCGGACGGCTCGGCCTTCGTCGACGGCACGCTGCGGGGCGACATGGACCTGCGCCCCCTGGACGACCAGTTCGGAGGCGAGGTGGGCGACGCCTGCCAGTTCGTCGAGGACACCTACGGGGTCCCCTGCGAGGAGTGCGGCTCGCCCAACCCCGGCCCCTACTGCATGACGCTGGTGGCCGAGGACCTGGCCGGCGACTGGCTGGAGGGCACGGCGATGGAGCCGCGGTCCTGCTCGGACATCATCTGGAACTGGATCGCCACCGGGGAGTGCGAGTCCGCCGCGCGCGGGTACGACGAGGACGCCGACGGGAACACCGACGGCACCTACCAGGGCTGCCCGCAGTTCGACGGCTGAGCCGCGAGCGCTGTTATCCTCCCGCCGCCATGAACCGCCTCTCCCTGCTCGTCGCCGCCGCCCTGCTCCTGCTCACCGCCTGTGAAGGCACCGCGCTGCGGGACGCCGAGATGAAGGACTCGCCGGAGGGCTACGAGGCGTTCCTCGCCGAGTACCCCGATTCGGCCGAGGCGATCCGGCTGCGGGAGCGGATCGACGAGCTCCGATTCCTCCGCGCGAAGTCGGACAAGACGTCCGAGGCGATGCGGACCTACCTGACCCACCACCCCGACGGCGCGCACGTCGACGAGGCCCGCAAGCTCGAAGACGAGATCTCGTATCACGAGGCCGCGGCGGAGAACACCGCCGAGGCCTTCCGGGCCTATCTCGACTCCCACCCCGACGGCGAGTTCGTGGAGCAGGCTCGATGGCAGCACGACCAGCTCGTCTACCTCCCCCAGATCTCCGTCGGCGAGATCACCACCCAGCAGATCAACATGGCGCGTGACCCCGAGGGCCCCATCAACGGCTGGGAGCTCGTCGTCACGATCCAGAACAACGGCGAGCGGAGGCTCCGCGTCGTCGAGGTCGGCATCGACTACCTCAACGCCGGCGGCGCGGCCCTCAAGACCGACCGGTGGTGGGCCGTCGCCCCCGACCTGAGCGGCTTCCCGACCCCGCCGGAGATGAAGCCGTCGCTCCGCCCCGGCGACGATCGGAAGATGACCTGGACCACCGCCGAAGCTCCCGAAGGGTGGGTCGCCGGCAGCTTCGCGGTGCGCGTGACCAAGGTCGAGTTCAAGAAGGCCCGCCGCTAGTGGTTCGACACAGGGGATTTGATCAGTTGACGCCCCGCCGTCTCAGTCGAG
>CAYQEG010000177.1:0-16647 GCA_964416435.1 uncultured Rickettsiales bacterium | reverse complement strand
ACCGACGACGACGACGCCACCGACGACGACGACGCCACCGACGACGACGACGCGGCCGACGACGACGACCTGCCCGACCCGGGTGAGATCACCGGCGACGAGCCGGACACGTTCGGCTGCGACTGTGACTGCGAGAGCAACGTCGCCGGCGGCGGAGCGGCCCCCGCGGGGCTGCTGTTCCTGATGGTTGCGGGGGCGTTCCGCCGCCGCCGGTAGCTCCCTGGCCGGCCGGCCCCCTCACCACGGTTTGCCCCCCACGCCGCCCCGCGATACCGTCGCGGCCGGTTCGCTCGCGCGAGCCGCTCGGAGGGTTCCATGAGGCACGTCCTGTCGCTCGTCCTGTGCATCGCCACGCTGTCCGCGTTCGTCGCGTGCGGCGGAGGTGACGACTCGTCCACCACCGGCGCCGAGGCGGAAGGCGACCGCGCCGAGCCGGTCGCCGCGGTCGAATACAAGTCCGACTTCGGCGTCGACCTCGAGAACAAGGTGCTCAAGATCGGCACCCTCAACGACGAGTCGGGCCCCGCTGCCGCCATCGGCAAGCCCTACGCCCTGGGCAAGCGCGTGCTCGCCGCCCAGGTCAACGCGGGCGGCTCCGGGATCCTGCCCGACGGCTGGACCGTCGAGCTGATCGAGAAGGACCACGGCTACAACCCGCAGGCGTCGGTCCAGGCGTTCAAGGAGCTCAAGGGCGACGTGCTCTTCGTCGGCACCTCGTTCGGCACCCCCAACACCCTGCCGCTCGTTCCGATGCTCGAAGAGGAAGGCATGGTCGCCTTCCCCGCCTCGCTCAGCTCCCAGATGGCCGCCGACAAGCACACCCCGCCCGCCGCCGCCTCGTACGTGCTGGAGGCCCGCCGGGCCATGGACTGGGTCGTCGAGCAGGCCGGCGACGTCGCCTCCATCAAGGCCGGCATCGTCTACCAGCAGGACGACTACGGTAAGGACGGCATCGACGGCTGGAGGGCCGCCGCCGAGGCCCACGGCGTCACCATCGTCTCCGAGCAGACCATCGCCCCCGGGCAGAAGGACTTCACGGCCGTCGTCAGCGCCCTCAAGGACGCCGGCGCGACGCACGTTCTGCTGACCACCCTGCCCAGCGCCACCGGCCCCATCCTCGGCACCGCCGCCCAGCTCAAGTACATGCCGGTGTGGGTCGGCAACACGCCGACCTGGGTCGACAAGTTCTTCGAGCCCACGGTCATCCCGTCGGTCGTGTTCACCAACTTCTACTGGTCGACGTCCCTGCCCATCTGGGGTGACGAGGGGGGCGAGATGGAGCTGTTCATCGCCGGCTGGGAGGCCCACGCGGGCGACGAGCGCTACCCGGACTTCTACACGATGATGTCCTGGGTCCAGGGCCGCATCGCCCTGCAGGCCTTCACCGACGCGCTCGAGACCGGCGACGTCACCCGCGCCGGCTACCTCACGGCGCTGCAGAAGATCGACGGCTACACCGCCGGCGGCATGATCCAGCCGATCAACTACACCGCCGTCCCGTACGTCGCGGGCACCCAGGTCCGCATCCTCAAGCCCGACTTCCAGGGCTTCACCTGGACCGAGGTCGCGCCCTACGCGGAGCCCAAGTAGCCGCCCCCGCGCCGGCGCCGACCGGAGCGACGCTGGAGGTCAGCAACCTCGAGGTGGTCTACCACCGCGTGGTGCTTGTCCTCCGGGGCGTCTCCCTCGCCGTGCCCGCAGGCGCGATCGTCGCCCTGCTCGGCCCCAACGGCGCCGGCAAGACCACGACCCTGCGCGCGATCACCGGGCTCCTGGACCTGCACGAAGGCCACATCACCCGCGGCTCCATCCGCCTGGACGGCAGGCACCTGGGGAGCAGGCCGCCGGACGCCATCGTGGCCAGCGGGGTCGCCCAGGTCATGGAGGGGCGCCGCGTGCTCGCCGAGCTCACGGTCGAGGAGAATCTCCTCGCCGGCGCGTGGGCGCTCTCCCGCGCCGAGGCGCGGCAGCGGCTGGCCGGGTCGTACGAGGAGTTCCCGATCCTCGGGGAGCGGCGCAAGCAGCAGGCCGGCTACCTGTCGGGCGGCGAGCAGCAGATGGTCGCGATCGCCCGCGCGCTGATGGCCGACCCGAAGCTCCTGCTGATGGACGAGCCGTCCCTCGGCCTCGCCCCGAAGATCGTCGCCCAGCTCGGCGGCATGATCGCGCGGATCAACGAGCGCGGGGTGAGCGTGCTCCTGGTGGAGCAGAACGCGGCGATGGCCCTCGATCTCGCGAGCCACGGGTACATCCTCGAGAACGGCAAGGTCGTACACGACGGTCCCTCGGACGAGCTGAAGTCCGACGAGGACATCCGCGAGTTCTACCTGGGCGTCGGCGGCGACTCCCACGGCTACCGGGACGTGAAGCACTACCGCCGCCGCAAGCGGTGGCTGAGCTAGGGCGTCGCGATGGCCGACCTGCACATCCGGGACATCCGCCTGGCGTTCGCGGGCATCGTCGCGCTGGACAACGTGTCGCTGACGGTGCCCGCCGGCACGCTGCAGGCGGTCATCGGCCCCAACGGCGCCGGCAAGACGTCGCTGTTCAACTGCATCTCCGGCGTCTACCGGCCGCAGCAGGGCTCCATCACCTTCGGTGGCGTCGACCTGCTGGCCCGCCCCCCGCACGCCATGGCTGGCCTCGGCGTCGCCCGGATGTTCCAGAACCTGGCGGTCTTTCCCCAGCTGACGACGCTCGAGAACCTGCTGCTCGGACGACACCACCGCTGGGGTAGCCACCTCCTGGCCAACCTCTTCTGGACCCGCACGGCCCGCCAGCGGGAGGTCGAGCACCGCCGCAAGGCGGAGGAGGTCATCGAGTTCCTGCACCTCGAGGCCTACCGCAAGACCCCCGCCGGCATCCTCCCGTACGGCGTGCTCAAGCGGATCGAGCTGGGTCGCGCGCTGTGCATGGACCCCAGGCTCCTGCTCCTGGACGAGCCCGCCGCGGGCCTCAACCAGGAGGAGACCGAGGACATGGCCCGCTACCTCCTGGACATCAAGGAGGAGCTGGGCATCTCGCTGATCCTGATCGAGCACGACCTTCGGCTCGTGATGGACCTCGCCGACCAGGTCGCGGTCCTCGACTTCGGCCGACGCATCGCCCAGGGCACCCCCGGCGACGTCGCCGCGGACCCCGCCGTGCAGCTCGCCTACGTGGGCACCCCGACCGAGCCCGAGGCCGCCCCCGTCGCTCCCCCCGAGGCGTCGCCGTGACCGCCCTGGCCGACCTGCTCCCGGGCCGCCTGGAGCTGCTCGCCCGCGAACGCGCCGACGCCGTCGCGCTCCGGGAGAAGGAGTTCGGGGTCTGGCGGCAGATCACCTGGCGGCGCTACCGCGACGAGGTGTTCGCCGCCGCCCGCCGCCTCGACGAGATCGGCGTCGGGCCCGGCGACTCGGTCGCCATCCTGAGCGACAACCGCACCGAGTGGCTGTTCGCGGACCTGGGCGCCCAGTCGCTCGGCGCCCGCGCGGTCGGCGTGTACCAGACCAACCCGCCCGAGGACGTCGCCTACGTCGTCGCCCACAGCGGCAGTCGGGTGCTGTTCTGCGAGGACCAGGAGCAGGTCGACAAGGCGGTCGAGATCGTCGACCAGACGCCGACCGTCGAGCACGTCGTGGTCTTCGACCCGCGGGGCACCCGCGACTACGAGGATCCGCGGCTGAGCAGCTGGGAGGAGTTCATCGACCGCGGGCGCATGCTCGCCGCCCAGGAGCCCGGCTGGTTCGCCGACCGCCTCGCCCAGCGCGACCCGGCCGAGCCGACGATGGTCGTCTACACCTCCGGCACGACCGGCCCTCCGAAGGGCGCGCTGATCAGCTCCCACAACGTCATCCAGACGTCGTTGGCGGCCGCCCCGGTGCTCGGCGTGGGACCGGGCGACTACCTGCTGTCCTACCTGCCGCTGTGTCACGTGGCGGAGAAAATCTTCTCGGTCTTTCTGCCGCTGAGCGTGGGCGCTGTCGTGCACTTCGGCGAGTCGATCGGCACGATCCAGACCGATCTGCGTGAGGTCAGCCCCACGGTCTTCCTGGGGGTGCCCCGGATCTGGGAGAAGATGGCCGCGTCGGTGCAGCTCAAGATGAGCGACTCCACCCGGCTCAAGCGCGGACTGTACAACTGGGCAGCTCGCGTCGGCCGCGCCATCTCCGAGCGTCGGCTCGCCGGCACCATGACCGCGAAGGACCGCATCACCTGGCGGATCGCCGACCTGCTGGTCTTCCGACCCCTCCAGGAGCGCCTCGGCCTGCGTCGCTGCAAGCTCCCCGTCTCGGGCGCCGCCCCCATCAGCCAGGAGCTGCTCCACTGGTTCCACGGCATCGGCGTGAGGATCAGCGAGGGGTACGGCATGACCGAGTGCGCCGGGGTCAGCCACGTCAACCCGCCCGGCGACATCCGCATCGGCACCGTCGGCGCGGCGCTGCCCGGGGTCGAGTGCCGCCTCGCGGACAGCGGCGAGGTGCTGATGCGCGGCACCAACGTCTTCGAGGGCTACCTGCACAACCCCGAGGCGACGGCGGAGACGATCGACGACGACGGCTGGCTGCACACCGGGGACATCGGCACGCTCGACGACGACGGCTACCTCCGCATCACCGGCCGCAGCAAGGAGATCATCATCACCGCGGGCGGCAAGAACCTGAGCCCCGAGAAGATCGAGAACGCGCTCAAGACCAGCCCCTACATCAAGGAGGCGGTCGCCATCGGCGACACCCGCAAGTTCATCGGGGCGCTGGTGCAGATCGAGGGGGACACCGTCGGGCACTGGGCGGGCGATCGGAAGCTGCCGTACACGTCGTTCGAGGACCTGTCGGCCAAGCCGGAGGTCCGCAAGCTCATCGAGTCGGAGATCAAGCAGGCGAACGAGCAGCTCGCCCGGGTCGAGCAGGTGCGATCGTTCCGGCTGCTCCCCAAGGAGCTGCACCAGGACGACGGCGAGCTCACCGCCACCCAGAAGGTGCGCCGCAAGGAGGTGCACCGCATCTGGGAGACCCTGATCGAGAGCATGTACGGGGGGGCGACGTGAGCACCTTCCTGCAGCTGCTGACCTCCGGGCTCGCGGTCGGCGCGGTCTACGCGCTGGTCGCCCTCGGCTTCGTGGTCATCTACCGCGCATCCCAGGTCTTCAACTTCGCCCAGGGCGAGTTCCTGGCGTTCGGCGCGTTCGTGATGGTCGCGCTGAAGGGCGCGGGGCTGCCGTGGGGGCTGGCGCTGGCCGGCTCGCTGGTCGCGACGGGGCTCCTCGGGGCGGCGGTCGAGCGGGCGGTGCTCCGGCCGATGGTCGGACGCCCGGTGTTCGTGACGATCATCCTGACGATCTTCGTCGGCGCGCTGATCCGGGTCGGCATCGTGCTCGCCTGGGGGGCCGATCCGAAGGGCATGCCGACCCCGTGGGACACGACGACCGCGGTCGAGGTGGCGGGCGCGTCGCTGCTCGTCAACTCGCTGGCGACGGTCGGCTCGGGCCTCCTCGCGCTGGCGGTCTTCTTCCTGGTCATCAAGCGCACCAAGCTCGGCGTCGCGATGCGGGCGACGGCGTCCGACCAGGAGGTCGCGTTGGCGCTCGGCATCCCGGTCGGCCGGATCTTCGGGGCGACCTGGTTCCTCGCCGGCGCGTACGCCGCGCTGGCGGGCATCTGCCTGGCGATGTTCCCGCGCCAGGTCGACAGCAACCTCGGCTTCGTCGCGCTCCGGGCGTTCCCGGCGGTGATCGTCGGCGGGCTCGACAGCGCCGGCGGCACCGTCGTCGCGGGCGTGCTCCTCGGCGTGCTCGAGGTGCTCTGCGAGGGCTACGTGAACCCGCAGCTGGGGGCGTTCGGCCACAACTTCCACACGGTGTTCCCGTACGTGATCATGATCCTGTTCCTCGTCGTCCGGCCCTACGGGTTCGCGGGCACGAAGGAAGTGGAGCGCGTCTGACCACCGTGCAGGCCATGAGGTGAGACTTCCGTGAGACAGAGCGACGCGAGGTCCAGGAGGACGACGAAGGCGGGGTGGGACCCCCGGCCAGGAGGACGACGCCGAGATCGTGGCGCTCGGTCCACGGGGGGCCACCAGATGGCCTGCATGGTGGTCTGAGTGCCGACGCGTCCCCTCGTCACGTCCTACAAGCAGGACCTCGAGCTGTTCCCCGACCGGTGGCACCACACCGGGCTGGCGCTGTGGGCGGTGGTGCTCATCGCGATCCCGCTGGTCGCGGACGACTACTGGCTGTCGATCGCCAACCTCGCCTGCGTCGCCGTCGTCGGCTCGGTGGGGCTCATGATCCTGACCGGCTTCGCGGGCCAGATCAGCCTCGGCCACGCCGCCTTCCTGGCGCTCGGCGCCTACACCGCCGCGGTGATGGGGGAGCAGCTCCGCTGGCCCTTCTTCCTGGTGCTGCCGGCGTCGGGGGCGGTGGCAGCGGCGGTGGGCCTGGCCGTCGGCCCGTTCGCGCTGCGACTGCGGGGGCTGTACCTGGCGATCGTGACGCTGGGGCTGCTGTTCCTGGTCAACCACGTGCTGCTGTCGCTCAACGACCTGACGCACGGGCCGTCGGGCATCCGGGTGACGATGTACGGCTGGTTCGCGCCGGAGAGCTCCCCGCGGGACTTCGTGATCAGCAAGCCGTGGACGATCGCGGGCCACCGGATCGGGTTCGACCAGAAGCTGTACGTGCTGTTCGTGCCCCTGGCGATCGGGGCGGCCTGGTGGAGCAAGAACATCGCCCGGTCGGACCTGGGCCGCTCGATGATGGCGGTGCGGGACCAGGACCTGGCGGCGTCGGTGCTGGGGGTCAGCCCGGCCCGGACGAAGGTGATGGCGTTCGGGATCAGCTCCTTCCTCGCGGGGGTCGCCGGGGCGATGTTCGCGTTCCAGCAGCAGTTCATCACCATCGAGCCGCCGTTCGACCTGAACATGTCGATCCAGTACATCGCGATGATCGTGCTCGGCGGCGTCGGCACCACGTTCGGCGCGGTCGCCGGCGCCATCGCCTTCGTGGTGTTGACCCCGCTGGCGGAGATCGTCGGCGACAAGCTCCCCCTGGTCGATCAGCTCAGCTCTCACCAGCAGTCGACGGTGCTGTTCGCGCTGCTGGTGATCGGGTTCCTGCTGTTCGAGCCCCTCGGCTTGATGGGGATCTGGCTGCGCATCAAGCGATACTTCCTGACATGGCCGTTCCGCTACTGACCCGGGCGTTGCCGCTTCTGCTGATCGCGTCCACCGCGACGGCCGCGCCGTTCGACGTCGAAGAAGCCACCCCCGGCGCCTGTCGGGAGCTCGTCTACTACGACAAGCAGCCGCTCAATCCCGTGGCCGAGCCCTGCGAGATCCACGAGTTCACCCTCGACAAGGAGGGGCGACGGACCGCTTGGAGCTACGACGGGGTCACCGGCGACTGGCTGATGCAGGCCGGCGACACCCCGCCGTGCCACGCCGACGGGGCGCCCGACCGAACCACGCGCTACGAGCTGGACGACCAGGGGCGCCGGATCGCGACGATCCGGCGCGAGGACTACAAGCTCGCCCACCAGCGCGACGCGCAGGGCCGGGAGACCGCCGAGGTCGGACCGAACCACACCCTGAGCTCGACCTGGGAGGGGGCCTGCCGCACCGGCCAGGAGTACCGCAGCGGCGACCGGGTGCGCTGGACCACCGAGTCGACCTGCGACGAGCAGGGCAACCCCGTCAGCACGCTGCGCCGCAAGGGAAACGGCACCTACGACCGGAAGTGGTCGACGCGGTGGAACTACGACGACGCCGGCCGCCCCATCCGGCGGCGCAAGGGGGGGGAGGTGTGGACGATGACCTGGGACGAGCGAGGCCGCCTCGCCACCTTGCGGATCGACGCCGACGGCGACGGCTGGTTCGAGCGGCGCCGGGTGTGGGAGTACTGCCTGGACGAGGCGAAGGAGTAGCGACCGCGCGGCCCGCCGGCTCACCCCCCGCGCGGGCTCGCGCAGACGCTGCGCCTACAGGCAGCCGCCGTTGGCGACGCCCGGAGATCCCTGATCGCTCCCGGTCCCGAACACGCCGTCGGTCGACTCGCACCAGTTGGTGTCCAGGTCGTTGGCGGTCGAGGTCAGCGACCCGGGCGACAGGCTCATCGACACGCCCTCGGAGTACGGCCAGTCGTCCTCGTTCCACTCGATGAGGTCGATCGTCTCGCCCTCGGGCGAGATGAGGGCCAGCTCGTCCAGGTCGTTGGTCAGCGTCATGTTGGAGCCGTAGGCGTAGTCGACCGTGATGCCGCCGTTGTCCGCCGCGTCGGCGCTCTGCCCGAGCACGACGTAGCCGCCGGCCGAGACCACCGTCGGGGCCGTCACGATGAACAGGTCGTCGTCGCTGTCCTCGATCTGGAAGCCCAGCAGGTCGATGTCGCTGCCGCCCGGGTTGTGGATCTCGAACCACTCGGTGTCGAGCGTGTTGTCGTTGCCGAGCGGATCGATGAGCAGCTCGGTGACGACGAGGGAGCCCTCGACCGCGCCGCTGGGCGGGATCGTGCAGCTCGCGTTGGCGGCGCCCGGCGTGCCGGCGCCGGTGCCGTCGCCGAAGCCGCCGGCGTAGGAGATGCACCAGTTGGCCGCGTCGTCGTTGGCCGCCGCCGTCAAGGACGTCGGGTCCAGGTTCATCGCCGCGCCGCCCTGGCTGGGCCACAGGTTCTCGACGTCCCAGGCGACGGCGTCGACGATCTCGCCCAGCGGAGAGACCACCACCAGCTCGTCGTCGCCGTTGCTCAGCCCGAGGCCGCTGTAGTCGTAGTCCAGCGTCACGCCGCCGTTGAGCGCCGTGTCCGCCTCCTCACCGAAGACCGCGTAGCCGCCCGCGGGGACCACCGCCGCGCCGTTCACGAAGTGGTCGTCGTTGTCGTCGTCGCGGATCAGCCACCCGTCCAGGTCGATGTCGAACCCGGTCGTGTTGTGCAGCTCGAACCACTCCTTGTCCTCGTCGTTGCCGTCGGCGTCGTTGAAGATCTCGGTCACGACGACCCCGCCGTCGCAGTCGGCCGTGCCATCGTCGCAGTCGTTGTCGACCCCGTCGCACGCCGTCTCGATGTTGCCCGGCCAGGCGTCGGGCTGACCGTCCGCGCAGTCGTCGTCGCAGGCTACGTAGCCGTCGGCGTCGGCGTCGTCCTCCAGCGAGGTGACCAGCACCTGCGGGTACCAGGCGACCGAGGCCGGGGCGAACAGCTCCTCGCCCGGCGGCTCGGCGAGCGCCTCGGCGGCCATCGCCGTCAGCAGGGCGCCGACCGGCGTCTGCTGGATCGTCTTGGGCGGTACTTCGTAGTCGTAGCCCACCTCGGGCGTCCACCACGCCATCAGCGCGTAGTAGCTGTCCTCGGTCAGCTCCAGGTCGAAGTCTGCCGAGCTGTGCCAGGTCATCGAGCCTGCGTCCGCCGCGCCCACCGTCGTGTCGTTCGACGTCACCATCGTGTACCCGCTCGTCGGCTCGGCGCTCGTGTAGATCACCCAGTGGATCGTGTCCCCCTCGGCCGCCAGGAGGCGCATGCCGAAGGAGCGGAGCGTCGTCGCCGCGTCGATCCGGTAGGCGTTGCCGCGGGCCAGGTTCTCTCCCGAGAAGCTGTCGGACGCCGCCGGGGACTCGAACGCCACGTCGATGAACGTCGTCGCCGCGTCGCAGTCGCTGTCCAGCCCGTCGCAGATCTCCTCGGCGCCGGGGAAGACCGCGTCGTTGTCGTCGTCGCAGTCGACGTCGTCGGTGAAGCCGTCCCCGTCGTTGTCCACGGGGGCGGAGTCGTCGTCGTCCGTCGCGTCGTCGTCGTCCGTCGCGTCGTCGTCGTCCGTCGCGTCGTCGTCGTCCGCGACGTCGTCATCGTCGGGCAACGTGTCGTCGTCGTCCGTGGTCGGGCAGCCGCTCAGGCCGAGGAGCAGGGTCGCGCACGCGAGCAGGCGCGCCAGATCGGTAATCTTCATCGAGATGGTCCCTCCGGCCGGCGGGAGTATCACCGACCGCGCCTCGGCGCAAGGAAACCGCAGTCCGGAGAACGGGCATGAGACAGCCTCGTACCGACCCTGTCCCTCGCCTGGCGGCCGCGCTGCTGCTCCTCCTCGTCGTCGCCGCCGCGGCCCCGGCGAGCGCCGAGAAGCTGTGGAGCGAGAAGCGCTTCACCCGCGCGTTCGTGACCCGGATGCTCCAGATGGAGCCGGCGTGCAAGGCGAAGGTGGCCGGACCGCTGGAGGTCCGCTACCAGGTCGGCGACACCGAGCGCACCGCCTTCCTGGACAACGCCTACGCGGCGTACACCCAGAGCCCGACGGAGCGGGACGAGATCGTGCGCCACTACGCGACCAGCGCGCTGGCCATGGACACGCCGACCGCCAGCCCCGCGACCGCCGGCACGATCGTCCCGGTCATCCGGTCGTCGAGCTACCTGGCGGGGATCTCGGGGGAGATCGCGCGGCTGGGCGGAGACCCGGCCGCCGACCTGCCGGTGCACGAGCCGCTCAACGGCGAGCTGACGGTCATGTACGTCATCGATACGCCCACATCGATGGCGTTCCTGCTGCCGAGCCAGCTGCCGGAGTTCGGGGTCTCCCCCAAGGAGCTGCGAGCCCGCGCGATCGACAACCTGGTGGAGACGCTGCCGCCGCTCGAGGTACGCACCGGCGACGGGATCCTGATGATCATCGCCGACGGCAACTACGAGTCGAGCCTGCTCCTCCTGGACTCGTTGTGGGCCCCGGGCGGCCTCCCCCTGGAGGGCGAGCTCGTGGTCGCGGTGCCCACCCGGGACGTGCTGCTCATCACGCGGCGCGACGACGCGGCGAGCGTCGCCCGGGTCCGCGGCGCCGCCGAGGAGCTCGCCACGACCGGGACCTACGCGATCTCCCCGCAGCTGTTCGTGCGCAAGGACGGCAGCTGGGTGGTGCTGCCCCGGTAGACGTCAGAAGGTCCCGTAGAGCCCGAACGCGACGCCACCGTCGGTGGTCGGCGCGACGATGAAGTGGATCGCGCCGGTGTTGCGCATGCGACCCTCCTGCATCTGGGGGCTCGGGATGATGCCCCGCTCGTCGGGGTCGGCCGTGATCTTGTCGGTCGCGTAGGCGATGCCGTAGCCGAACTGGATGCCGCCGATGACCAGGTCGGCGATCCCGGCGGCGAGGGAGACGACCGCCATCGGCACATGCAGGATGCGCTCGTTGTCGCCGTCGGCGTTCTCCTGCTGAAGCTGGGGGACGTACAGCTGCCCGAAGCGGACGAGGTGCGTGATTCCGGCGGGCGCGATGGCCGGCAGCGAGACGATGCCGCCGAACGCCTTGGCGGTCTGGATGTCGACGCCCGTCGCCGCGACGATGTGCCCCGGCACCACCGCGCCGAAGACCGGCACCACCGTCTGCAGGCCGTAGATGAAGATCAGCTCCGACGCGAGCCCCTGGACCGCGTTGCCGACGTCGATGTCGTCGGGGCCGCTGTCGGGGATGTGGGCGACCGACTGGAACGTCGAGCCGACGACCGGCAGGCTCAAGCCGCGGTAGTTGTTGGCCGTCGCCCGCGCCCACTGGTCTCCGCCGATCAGCAGCCCCACGCCGACCCCGCCCATCACGTAGGAGCCGATCGTCGACTTGCCTCCCCAGCGGTACACGTCGGGGTCCCAGGTCTTGAAGCCCGGCGGCAGCTCGGCCGCCGCGGCCGCCCCACCGTCGCCGGACGCCTCGCCCTCGGCGCCGTCGCCGGAGGCGTCCTCTTCGCGTGCCGCCTCGGCCGCCTGGGCCGTCGCCTCCCGGTCGCCCAGGATCGCCGCCGCGCTCGCCGCCGCTTCGAGGTTGCCGCCGGGCAGCGCCGCCTGGAAGTCGTCGCTCGCGATCTCGGCCAGGAAGCTCTTGGCGCCCAGCTCGAAGACCCGCTTGAAGCCCAACTCGTAGGGGTCGTGGAACTGCACGATGGTGGTGACGCCGGAGGTCACCGCCACCGACTTCGTCCACGCCGGCTCGGTCGCGCCGACGGGCCACACCTCGATGACCGCGCCGAAGGTGAACTGCAGCCTCGGCCCGAACCCGTCGCCCCACAGCTGGTTGAGCCGCACGTGCACGCGGGGCAGCTCCGGGTTCTCCGTAATCGATGCGGCATAGCCGGCCGAGCGCAGGACGTCGGCCGCCCAGCCGGCTACCACGACGTCGGCGTGCTCGGTCTTCTGCTTGCCCGAGAAGATGCCGACCGGGATGCCGTAGCTCCCCCGCTCCTGGCCGATCAGGTCGGGCTCGGTGCCCCCCTTCTTGGCCGGACGCTGGTTCTCGAACGACACGACCACCTCGGGACCGCCCTCGGCGGCGATCGGCGGCTCGTACATCAACCGGACCTTGCGGCCGGCGTGAGCGAGCGAGGGCAACAGGATCAGCGAGGCGAGGGCGATCAGCCCGGCGGACAGCAGCGGTCGGTTCATGTGCAGGCTCCTCGGGACGATCATGCCCGGTCGGGCGCCGATCCCGCGACCCTCAGCGGAAGCGAAGCCCCCAGCCCCGCTTGCTCGGGCGGTCCTGCTCGGTGGCCGCAGAGGCCGGCTTCGCGGCGGCGTCACCCACCCAGTAGTAGTAGGGCATCTCGTCGCAGTTCTCGGCCCGGAACGCGATGCGCAGCCCCTCGGCGGTCGTCGCGACGCCCCGGACCTGGTCGGTGGACCAGCTGTCGATGGTCATCGTCGAGCCGTTCTGGAAGGTGGTGTAGGTCCCCTCGTCCCAGTCGAAGCCGTCGAAGCAGCGCCGGTCGGTGTCGTACCAGCTGCCGCAGCCCTCGTAGGAGTTGGTGTACTCACCCTCCCACTCCAGGTCGCGCGCGAGGCTGAAGTTGAAGCGGGCGTAGTCGTTGTCCTGGTCGCTCCAGTCGTACGCCAGCATCGCGTCGCAGCTGTGCTCGTCGTCCTTCGGCACGAAGACCATCGCCCAGTGGGGCGCCTGCCCGTACGGCGACTGCCTCCACACGAAGAACGCCTCCTCGGCGTAGCCGCCTTCGGCGCCGTCGACGTTGTCCCGCTGGGGGGGGCAGGCCGCGAGCACTGGGAGCAGGATCACGAGCAGGAAGGAAGCGGACCGTCGCATCGCCCGCACTCTACAGCAGGAATCGGGCCGACTCGGACGGGAACCGGGTGCCCGGCTACCAGCTCGGATCGGCGACCAGCAGACGCTCGACGTCGTCGGTGGGCAGGGGCTTGGCGAAGTACCAGCCCTGGCCGTACTTGCAGCCGAGCTCGCGGAGCAGCTCGAGGTGGAGCGCCGTCTCGACGCCCTCGGCGACCACGTCCATCTCGAGGCTCTTCGCCAGCGCGACGATGGTGCGCACGATCTCCGGGTTCCGGGTCCGCCGGTGTCCCCGTCGGAGCTGCTTCGGTCGGCCCGACCAGGCGGCCTCCTCGACGCCCAGCCGGCTCACGAAGGAGCGGTCGATCTTGACGACGTCGAAGGGGAAGCGGTGCAGGTGGCCCAGCGAGGAGTAGCCCGTGCCGAAGTCGTCCAGGGCCAGCCGCACGCCCAGCTCGCGGAGGTCCCACAGGATCTCCTCGGCCCGGTCCGGGTTGTCCATGATCGCGCTCTCGGTGATCTCGAGCTTGAGGCTGCGCGGGTCGAGCTCGGACTCCTCGAGCACCCGCTCGACGTGGGCGACGAGGTCGTCCCGGGCGAACTGCTTGCTGGAGACGTTGACGCTGATCGCGAGGTCCGCGCTGTGCTGGTGGCCGAGCTGCCAGTTCCGCGCCTGGGCCGCCGCCTGTCCGAGCACGAAGCGATCGATCGGAGCGATGAGGCCGACCTCCTCCGCCAGCGGGATGAACTCCATCGGTGAGACGAAGCCGCGCTCGGGGTGGACCCAGCGGCAGAGCGCCTCGAAGCCCTCCAGCTTGCCGGTGTCGAGGTCGATGAGGGGCTGGTAGTGGACCTCGAACTCGTCCCGGCGGAGCGCCCGCCGCAAGTCCACTTCCAGCCGGAAGTGGTTGAGCGTCTCGAGGTGCATCACCGTCTCGAACATCTCGTGACGATCGCGGCCGGACTGCTTGGCGCGGTGCAGCGCCGTGTCGGCGTCCCGCATGATGTCCGCGGCCTTGCTGTAGCCCTTGCTGCTCAGCGCGATGCCGACGCTGGCGGTCGAGTAGACCTCCGTCGTGCCGACGTGGATCGGGCGGGACAGCAGCTCCTGGATCCTGGACGCCATCAGCTCGGCGTGGTCCGAGTCCTCCAGGTTGTCGAGCAGGATCGCGAACTCGTCACCGCCGAGGCGGGCGACCATGTCGCCAGGCCGCAGGAACGTCTCCAGCCGCCGGGCGACGGAGATCAGCAGCCGGTCGCCGGTGCTGTGGCCGAGGCTGTCGTTGACGACCTTGAAGCGGTCGAGGTCCAGGAACAGCACCGCGAACAGGTGCTCCGGGTCCTCGTGCCACTGGTCGACCTGGTGCTGGACCGTGTCCTTGAAGGTCGTGCGGTTGGCCAGCCGGGTGAGCGGATCGAAGAGCTTGCGCTCGCTGACGTCGATGGTGCTGCCGGCGATCCGGATCGCCTTGCCCGACGCATCCCGCGCGGCGAGGCCGCGCACGAGCACCCAGCGGTATCGACCGTCGGCCCCCTTGACCCGGTGCTCGTGGTCGAGCGCCTCGGTGTGCCCGTCGATGTGGGCCTGAAGCAGCGTCTGGAACGCCGACTGATCCTCGGGGTGGATCCGATCGAGCCAGGTGGTCGGCCCGGGCAGGACGTCCGCGTGACCCAGCCCGAACAGCTCGCGCCATCGCTCGGAGTAGTGGACCTCGTCCGCCTCCAGGTCCCAGTCCCACAGGGCGTCGCTGCCGCCGCGGGCGGCTCGCACCAGGCGGGCGTGACTCTCGTCCAGGCTCCAGGAGGACTCGTCTCGGTGGGAGACGTCCCGCACGATGATCACCAGGCCGCCGACCGCGGGGTTGTTGCTGTGGTCGCGCCCGCTCGCCTCCATCGGCAGCCAGTCGCCGTCGGCGTCCATCATCCGGATCTCGGCGACCCGGACATCCTTCTCGCCCGCCATCCAGCTGCTGACCGCGGCGTCGAGGTTCGCGTGGTCGTCGGGGTGGACCCGGTCGCGCAGGCGACGACCGCAGACCTGCTTGGGCTGGAGCCCGAGGCACCGCTGGACCGCCATCGAGCAGAAGACGATCTCGCCGTCTTCCCTCAGCATCAGGACGATGTCGGGCGTGGCGTCGCCGAGCACCTCGAGCCACTCGGCGGTGCGGCGGACTACGGCGAGGTTGGGGCGGGCCATCGCCTGCCTCATCGACGGTACGGAGCCTGGCTTTAGGAAAGGTCGATCACCCAGGCGCCGCCCAACGTCCCGATGATCCCGCTGATCACGTCGACGCCCCCCGAACCCTCGTCCAATAACGGACCGTCCGCAGAAGCGATCGCCGACCCCGAATCGCGCAGATCCGAGTCGACATGATCGCTGAGCACGACCTCCTGCCCCCGGTCGCGCAGCAGCGCGGCCACCCGACCGCTGTTGGAGACCGGCCGGTCCAGGTACCAGGTCACCGACGCCGCCCCGGCGAACGCGTCCACCAGGCGGTCCAGCGCGGCCTCGGTCTCCGCCACCTTGCGGTAGTTGCCGTGCATGCTCGCGATGTCCCGGACCAGACCATCGGCACACCGGATCAGCACGCCGCCGGAGAGCGCCGCCTCCATCGTCACGAGCAGGTTGAAGCCGTCGACGACGAGGTCGAGGCCGGCGGGCGGGGTCCGGCTCGCCGCCCGGCTCGCCGCCAGCTCGGCGGGCACGGCGGCGCGAACGACGGCGACCCGCTGCCGCGAGTGGAGCTGGAAGCGGTCGCCGACCAGCTTGAGCGCCGCCTTGTCGGAGTAGCCGCGGCCGAGGAGCCAGGCGAGATCACCGGCGGCCTGGCGCAGCGTCTCGAGCTCGCCCTCCGCGAAGAGGACCTCGTCGACCGGGTGGGGACCGCGGTGGCGGCGGGAGTCGGGCATGAGCGGGATGCTACTTCGGGACAGCCCGGTTACTCCACGTACCCGAGCGCGCGGAGCGCCTCGAGGTCCGGATCGTCCGGATCCAGGCGGTCGGGGGACCGGGTGACGATCTGCTCCAGGACCGCGTCGGCGATCCGCTGCAGGTCCGCCGGCGCCGGTCGGTCGGCGGTGGACGCGAGGTCGATGATCTGCCGGGGGTCGGTGGCCAGGTCGTAGACCTCCGGTGGCAGGTGCGGCGACGCCACCAGCGAGACCTCCGCGGAGCGCACCGCGACGCGGACCGGCGCCTGGTCGCCCGGGCGGCCTCCCTCGGCCACCTGCCTCATGCGCAGGAACGGCGCGTGGGTCACCGAGGCGACCACCGGGAGGCCCGGCTCGGCGAGCCAGTCGCGCCCGCCCGTCACGTCGGGCAGGCCGAGCAGCGCGGCGGCCGTGGCGGCGAGGTCACGGTGCTGGACCAGGGCGTCGCTGCGGCTCGGCGGGCCGCCGCCGGGAGGCACGACGAGCAGAGGCACCCGGAGCACCGGCTCGTACGACGAGAACTGGTGCGCCATTCGGCTGCCGTGCTCGGTCAGGCTCTCGCCGTGGTCGGCGGTGACGATGATGGCGGTGTCCTGCAGCTGACCGCGCCGCCCCAGGTCGTCGAGCAGCGCGCCCACCGCCGAGTCGGCGACGCCCACCTCCGCCCGGTAGGCGGCGACTCGCGGGGCCAGCTTGTCGA
>CAYQEG010000176.1:3513-16685 GCA_964416435.1 uncultured Rickettsiales bacterium | reverse complement strand
CGGCCTCGACGACAACGACGAGGACGGGATCATCAACGTGCTCGATCCGACCAACAACGGCGAGCCCGAGGAGATCCCGGACCCGGAGCCGGAGCCGGAGCCGGACATCATCACCACGGGCGGTGCGTGCACCAACTGCAACAACTCCGTCGGCGGTGGCTCGTCGCCGGGTCTGCTGCTGCTCTTGCTGGTGGCTGCCGGGCTGCGACGGCGCCGCGCCTGAGGGTCGGGCGAGCGCGCTTTTCGGCGTGATACAATCGTCGACCGTTACGAGGGCGTTCTGTACCTCGGACCGCGACCCGTGCGGCAGGGAGTCGAATCGATGAAGCAGCCTGTGGCCGCGGCCGCCGCGGACATGACCCGCGTCAGCCGGGTTCGGGTTCAGATCCGAGCCGACGGTTTCATCTACGAGGGGTACGTATTCCTGCTGGCGGAGACCCGCCGGATCCAGGAAGTGCTCAACGATCCGAAGCCGTTCCTCAACCTGACCGATGTCGTCATTCATGACGGCACCAACGCGACGACCCATCACGCTCCGTACGTGGCGCTGAACAAGGGCGCCATCACTCACGTGGTCGTGATCGCTGGCGACTCGACGGGCGACTCCGCCGATTCGGAGGGAGATGTAGGGGGTGCTCGCAGCGCCCCCCGCGTCGTCGCCGCCCAGCCGACCGTACCTCCCGTAGGGCCCCGCACCATGCCGGTCCCGCCGCCTCGCGGTTCGAAGAACGACCCGCCTACCCAGCCCTTTCCGCGCCAGACGATCCAGTCCTCCGCCGTCGAAGACGACGACGTGAGCGACCTGATCCTGGACGACGACGGTGACGACGTGGACCCCGACGATCTGGAACGAGACGTCGGCGCGCTGATCGCCGGTTCGGAGAAGTAGCAAGGCGTTCATGGCCAGCATCGACCACGAGCGGAAGCGGATCAGCGCTGCGATCTTGATGTTCGGCCCGCCCGGCGCCGGCAAGACCACGGCGATGTACGGGCTCGCCCGTCAGCTGCCGGACGGCACGCACGGCAAGGTGGCGCCCCTCAACCAGGGCGACGGCCGCCTGTTGCGGTTGGACTACCGGCCTCACGACCAGGAGTTGGTCTACGGCTACCAGGTCAACTTCCGACTGGTCGCCTGCCCGGGTTCGATCGAGGTGGATCTGCTGCGGCCGATCCTCGGCGCGGTGGACGCGGTGCTGTTCGTCGCCGACTCCGCGAAGTCCGCGTTCAAGACCAACGGCAAGGCGCTCGAGCTCCTCGATCGGATGATCCGGGCGACGGGGCGCAGCCTCGCCGACCTGCCGATGGTGTTCCTCTACAACAAGAGGGACCTGCGGGAGGCGGTCGAGATCCGCCAGCTCGAGGAGCGGCTCAACAAGTACGGCTGCAGCTACGTCGCCGCGTCCGCGATCCGGGGGCAGGGGGTGATGGACGCCCTGCACCGCTTGACCGCCAGCGTGGCGGTGCAGGTGCGCAGCCAGGTCCAGGCCACCCAGGGCACCGAGGGGGCAGCCCCCAGCAACGCCCGGACGGTCGCCCACGGCACCACGTTCCAGAACGCCCGGGCGATGCACCAGGGCGCCAGCGACGACCACACCGCGGTCAGCGGAGCTGCCGCGGAGGGGGTGCGCTGGGACGGCGATGACGATCGCACCGAGATCAACCAGAGCGGCACCGCCAGCGGGTGGGAGATCGACGTCGCCGAGCCGGGCGACCTGACGCGCCCCAACCCCCACGCCGCGGCGGGGCCCGGCCCCGGCAACGACGACATCACCGGGGCCGGTGACTGGACCCGCCCGTCCGGCGGCCAGGCCCGCTCCCCGGCGGTCGCAGCGGCGTCCGCCTCGTTCCGAGAGCTCCGGCCGCTGGAGCCCGAAGCCGCCCGGCCCGCCGCCCCGGCAGTCCCCCGGGCGCCGGCCCGTCCCGCCGCCCCGTCCCGCCCCCCCGCCCGGCCGGTGGCGCGGCCCGCGGCGGAGCCGCTGCGCTCGGCCGATCGCTGGCGCACCCCGGCCGCGTTCGCCGAGGACGTCGAGTCGGACGACCACACCATGCCGTTCCGGGACTCGGCCGAGTTCGGTGAGGGCGCGACGCCGGACGACATCACGGAGACCGCGGCGCTCGGGCAGGGCCACCCCCAGGCCGACCGTCGCGCTCCGACTCCGCCGCCGATGCAGGCGCCCCCCAGGCGAGCGCCTCCCCAGGTGGCTCGCCCGGCCGCCGCGGCCGCCGCGTCGCGCGTGCGCCGGGTCGAAGCCCCGCCGCAGGCTCCTCCGCGTGTCGAAGCGGTGCCGAGGCCATCGCCCCCGCCCATGCCGGGTGGTGGACCCGGGCTCGAGTCCACCCAGGAGGGCGGACAGCTCGACTTCACGGCGACCCAGGTCATCAACTCGCTCGGTCGTCAGCCCGAAGCCTGGGAGAACGGCATCGAGCGGAGCGCGCACCGGATGCGCGTCCCCGTCCCCGACCTCGCCGGCTACGTGGTGTCCCGGATCGGCACCCCCAAGGCGAGCACGCGTCGGACGGTCCAGGTCCCGGTGCGGGCGACGCACATGGACACGCTGATGCCCCAGGACTTCATGCTCGAGATCGAGTTCCGGGGTGGCGCGGGTGGCTCCACCCCTCCGTCGGTCTCGGCCCGGCGCAGCCCGGAGAGTTCGTCGGAGACGACGGTCCCGCTCTCGTGGCTCGTGGGCCTGTTCGGCGTGTCGCTGGTGGCGATCGTCGCGGTGATCTTCTTCTTCGTCAGCCGGATGGGATGAGCCGACTCCTTCTGGGCCTCCTGCTCATCGGGTCTCTGCCGGGCTGTCTGACCTGGACGCCGGAGGACGACGACGACTCCGCGCCCGACGACGACGACGCCACGGATGACGACGACGCGACGGACGACGACGACGCGACGGACGACGACGACGCGACGGACGACGACGACGCGACCGATGACGACGACGCGACGGACGACGACGACGCCGCGAATCCGTACGCCGGCGACGCGGTCGGCCTCTACGTGTTCACCGAGGAGTACGAGGGCCCCGGGGAGGTGTTCGCCGGCGCGCTCTTCTCCGACGAGCTGGTCTCCCCCTCCGTAGAAGAGGCGCTCTTCCAGAGGGTCTTCGGGTTCATCATGCCGGCCTTCTCGGTGGAGGGTGCGCCGCGGCTCATCGAGTGGGGCATGTACGACGACGTGCCGTTCGTGCTCCCGGGCGAGGTCTTCATCGAAGACGTGACGGCCCAGGCGTGGGACGCCGGTTACGTCGCCACGCCGGCGATCGGGCTGCCGCTGATCGACGTGGGGAGCACCTGGATGTTCAAGGTCGAGGGCGACCCCGCGTTCGCCGGGGAGTTCGTCGGTCCTCCGATCCAGACGCCCGGCGAGGTGTTCATCGAGCGATCGGTGGGTGGGCGGCTGTACGTGCCCGCAGGCGTGGACATCAACCTGTGGATGGACCCGCCGCTGGACGGCGCGGTCCTCTCGATCACCGGTGGAGCCGGGCTCGCGCAGGGGTTCGCGGCCTTCAGCGACGGCACGGCGACGATTCCAGAGGCGGAGATCGACGCGACGATCCTCGCGGATCCGAACGCGCTCGCCCTGTATCGGCCGGTGCGGGAGGTCCACCCGCTTCAGGACGGTCGCACGCTGACGCTGGTGTCCGCCCGCTGGCAGTCCTGGGAGCTCGTGATGCTCCCCACCACCGTGACCTATGTCTTCACGCCGACCACCTCCGTCCCCTTCGGGGACATCACGACGGGCTTCGAGCTGTGGGCCGAGGGCTCGTTCCCCTCCGGCAGCGTCAACGTGGTGGTCGGCGGCCGGGTGGCCGAGTCGGTCGAGCCGGCCGGCTCCTCGACCCTCCTGGTGGCGTTCGACGACCCGGTCTCGACGGGCTTGCTCGACGTCGAGGTCTACGACGGGGCGGGTGTCCTGGTGGGGCGGGGCGCGATGATCGTCGATCCCCCGGCGTTGCCCTGCGGCTTGACCGAGTCGGAGCCCAACGGGCTGCTCAGCCAGGCCCACTTCATCACGCCGGGCATCACCACGTGCGGCTCCCTGGACCCGGCCGGAGACACGGACCACTACCGGTTCTCAGCCGCGACCGGCCAGAACTACACGTTCGAGACCTGGGCGGGGCGGCTGGGCTTCCCCACGGACACCATCCTGCAGCTGGTCGACGCGTCCGGCGGCGTCGTGATGGAGGACGACGACGGCGCGGGCAACCTCGACTCGCGCATCGAGTGGACCGCACCCGGGAGCGGCCAGTTCTTCATTCGGGTGCTCCACTTCAACGAGCTCGGGGGGCCCGGGCACGACTACAAGATGACGACCGCTGTCGGCCCCTGACCGAGCTTGACACTCCGCGGCTCCGGGGCGACAGTCGCCCGCAATCGGACTCGTCCATCGCGGACTCGTCGCGGATCGACCCGCGTCCAGCGGGCGGATGACGCGGATGTGCGCGGATGGACGACATCGGAGCCCACCATGTCCACCTACGAGCCTTTCCCGAGCGATCCCGTCGAGCGCGTGAAGCGCGCGATCGCCGAGGTCGCAGCCGGCCGCATCGTCATCCTCGTCGACGACGAAGACCGTGAGAACGAGGGCGACCTGGTCATGGCGGCCGACAAGGTGACGCCCGAAGCGATCAACTTCATGGCCACGCACGGGCGCGGCTTGATCTGCCTGCCGATGCTCGCCGCCCGGGCGGACAAGCTCGACCTGCCGATGATGGTGCGATCCAACTCGTCGCCCTACGGGACGGCGTTCACGGTCTCCATCGAGGCCAGGACGGGGGTCTCCACGGGCATCTCGGCGGCCGACCGGGCGCGGACCATCCAGGTGGCGGTCGACGACGACGCGACGGCGGAGGACCTGGTCTCCCCCGGCCATGTGTTCCCCCTGCGAGCGCGCGAGGGGGGCGTGCTCGTGCGCGCGGGTCAGACCGAAGGCAGCGTCGACCTGGCGCGCCTGGCCGGCTGCCGGCCGGCGGGCGTGATCTGCGAGATCATGAACGAGGACGGGTCGATGGCCCGGCTCCCGCAGCTGACGGAGTTCGCGCAGGCCCACCGCCTGAGCATCCTGACCGTCGCCGACCTCATCGCGTGGCGGCTGCAGCAGGAGACGCTGGTTCGCAAGGTGGTGAGCGCGCGCGTCGTGACCGAGGCGCTCGGCGCGGTCACCGCGTCGCTGTACCGCAACGACGTCAACGACCTGCAGTACCTCGCGCTGGTGCGCGGCGACATCGATCCGGATCGGCCGACGCTGGTCCGGGTGGCGAGCAGCAACGTCTGGGTCGACGCCCTCGGCGCGTTCCGCAAGGACGGCGGGCCGCTGATGGAGCGCGCGCTGCGCCTGCTCGGCGGCGTGGAGGCCGGCGTCGTCATGTACATCGTCCGCCCGTTCGACCCCGACGACGTGGTCCGCCAGCTCCGGGCCGTCGGCGAGGACATCGAAGGCACCGTGCCGGAGAAGCCCCGCAGCGCCGAGCCGTACCCCACCGCGGTCCGCGACTACGGCCTCGGAGCGCAGGTGCTGCGCGACCTCGGAGTGCACCAGATCCGCCTGCTCACCAACAGCGAACGCAAGATGCCCGGCGTCGAGGGGTACGGGATCGAGGTGGTCGAGCGGGTGCCTGTCCCGTCCACGCCCGACGAGCCGCTCGCGCCGCTGTCGGTCCTGCCGGGTGGGCGCACCTGATGTCGACGACGGTCCTGGAGGGCGGGTTGAGCGGCGGCGGCCTTCGCGTCGCGGTCGCGGCGGCGCGCTTCAACCGGGAGGTCACCGGCAACCTGGTGGACGGCGCCACGAGCCGCCTGCGGGAGGCGGGGGCCGAGGTCGAGGTCGCCTGGTGTCCGGGAGCCGTCGAGCTGCCCCTCACCGCCCAGGCGTTGGCGGCCACCGGGCGGTACCGCGCCATCGTCGCCATCGGCTGTGTCATCCGGGGCGGCACGCCGCACTTCGACTACGTGTGCGAGATCGCGGCGGACGGATTGACCCGCGTCTCCCTGGATACCGGCCTGCCTGTGGCTTTCGGCGTCCTGACGTGCGATGACGAAGCGCAGGCGGCGGCTCGCTCGGCGCCGCTCGCCGATGGCTCGGCGGAGGCGGTCAAGCGGGGCGAAGCGGACACGAGCAACAAGGGCGTCGAAGCCGCCGAGGCCGTCTTGGAGATGGTCGGGCTGCTCGACGCGATCGGAGCGTTGGACTGATGGGTGGAAGACGCCGATCGAGAGAGCAGGCGCTTCAGGTCCTGTACCAGCTGGACCTGAACGGTGGCGAGACCGCCGCTGCGCTGGCGACGTTCTTCGAGCGGGAGCCGGCGGACCCCGACGGGGTCGAGTTCGTCTCGTCGTTGGTCCACGGGGTGCGTGACCACCTCGAGCGGATCGACGGGTTGATCGGCGACGCGTCGACCAACTGGAAGGTGAGCCGGATGTCGTACGTCGACCGGAACATCCTCCGGCTCGGCGTCCTGGAGCTCACCGAGATGCCCGACATCCCCCCGATGGTCTCGATGAACGAGGCGATCGAGCTGGGCAAGCGGTTCGGCACCACCGACTCGGGCTCGTTCATCAACGGCGTGCTCGACCGGGTCGCGCGCAACCTCGACCTCTCCCTGAGGCGCGAATGAAGCTCCAGGTGACGTTCGAGACCGGCCACCCCGCGAAGCTCGACGGGCTGGACGGGGCGGTCGCGGTGGTCCACGCCGACGAGCGGCCCCTCGTGGGGGTCGCGGCGCGGGCGGACTGGCGGCTCAACGGCTTCCTGTCGCGCCTCGTCGGCTCGGGGCGGTTCAACGGCGACCGTGGAGAGTGGCTGCTCGTGCACACCCAGGGGCGGCTGCCCTACACCCACCTGTTCCTGGTCGGGCTGGGGCGCCGGGGCGAGCAGAACGCTCCTGGGGCTCGCAACGCCCTCGAAGGCGTGGCCGGCAAGGTCGCGCTGGCGGGCATCCACCGGTTCGCCGTCGACCTCAGCGAGCTGACGCCGGGCAGCCTGGCCCCCGAAGAGGCGATGGTGGTCTTCCTGGAGGCGCTGTCCAACGCGTACCCGGAGGACGAGCTGGCCGACCCTCCGTATCGGCCCGCGATCGCCGCGAAGGAGCGGAACGAGGAGCGGATCGACGCCGCCCGCCGGAGGCGCCGGGAGCTCCAGGACGCCCGCGCGCGTTGGGAGGCGGAGCACGCCTCGGAGACGGCGCCCCCATCGGACGAGCCGGCGCCCCCGGAGCGGCCGGTCGCCGGCGGCCTGCCCCCCGAGGAGCCGGCCGAGCCCGATCCCGACCCCGACCCCGGCCCTCCGCCCCCGCCCGATCCGTCGTCGGTGGCGGAGCCGGAGCTCGAAGATGCGCCCGAGCGGACCGTGCACGTCGTACTGCTGGGCGACCCCGGCACCGTCGGCGCCATGCGAAGCAGACTCCGCGAGCTGAGCGGCCAGGGGGACGCCGCGCTCGACGTCGCGTGGTCGAAGTAGCGCGGCACTAGCCAGTCCGCGGGACCCTGACTATATTGCGCGCCGTCCGCCGCCCTCCGGCGGTCCACCCAAGGAATTTTCATGCCCCAGAACTACTTCTTCACGTCCGAGTCGGTGACCGAGGGTCACCCCGACAAGATGTGCGACGTCATCTCCGACACCATCCTGGACGCCTGTCTGGCGCAGGACCCGCGCTCGCGGGTCGCCTGCGAGACGTCGGTGAAGACCGGTCTGGTGCTCCTCGCGGGTGAGATCACGACCACCGCGAACATCAACTACCACCACCTCGTGCGCGAGGCCGTCCTCGAGATCGGCTACGACGACTCGGCCAAGGGCTTCGACGGCGCGACCTGCGCGGTCCTGAACGCGGTCGAGGCGCAGTCGCCCGACATCAGCCAGGGCGTCACCGCCGGCGAGGGCCTGCACGAAGAGCAGGGCGCGGGCGACCAGGGGATGATGTTCGGCTACGCGGTCGACGAGACCCCCGTGCTCATGCCGGCCACGATCTACTGGGCGCACCGCCTGACCGAGGCGCTGACGGCCGCTCGCCGAGAGGCGCGCCTCCCGTTCCTGCGCCCCGACGGCAAGTCCCAGGTGACGATCGAGTACCGCGACGGCGTCGCCGCCCGCATCGACTCGGTGGTCATCAGCTCCCAGCACAGCGAGCACGTCAGCCACGCCGACATCGTCGACGGGGTGAAGCAGGAGGTCATCGCCAAGACCCTCCCGGCCGACCTGCTGGACGAGAACACGACGTATCACATCAACCCGACCGGTCGATTCGTCGTCGGCGGCCCGATGGGCGACGCCGGCCTGACCGGCCGCAAGATCATCGTCGACACCTACGGTGGTCACGGCGCCCATGGCGGCGGCGCGTTCTCGGGCAAGGACCCGTCGAAGGTCGACCGCAGCGCGGCCTACATCACGCGCTACATCGCCAAGAACGTCGTCGCGGCGGGGTACGCCAAGCGCTGCCTCGTGCAGGTCGCCTACGCCATCGGCGTCGCCGACCCGCTGAGCGTCTACGTCGACACGTACGGCACGGGTGAGAAGTCGGACGAGGCGATCGCCGACGCGGTGCGGGAGATCTTCCCGCTCAAGCCGGCCGCCCTGATCAACCACCTGCAGCTGCTCCGTCCGGTCTTCAAGACGACGGCGGCCTACGGTCACTTCGGGCGTGAGGGCGACACCTTCACCTGGGAGAAGACCGACAAGGTGGACGCCCTGCGCAGCGTCCTGAGCTAGCTCCAACAGCCCTTCTCACGAGCCCGTGTCCCGCCTGGCGGGGCAAGGGCTCGTGTCGTTCTGCGAACACCGGGAAGTCGCGTTGACGCCCCCCGCACGCGACGGTAGTTTCCGCGCCCACGCGCGAGTGGGCCATTTGCCCCGCGCGTCGCCAACGGAGACCGACACCGATGCCCGAGTTCAAGCAGTACGACCCGCCCACGTCCGGCACCCCCATCATGATGGAGGGCGGCGAGCTCCAGGTTCCCGACCACCCGATCATCCCCTTCATCGAGGGGGACGGCATCGGCCCGGACATCTGGGCCGCCGCGGTCCGCGTGTTCGACGCGGCGGTGGAGAAGGCGTACGGCGGCGGTAAGAAGATCGCCTGGTTCGAGGTGTTCGCCGGCGAGAAGGCCCACCGCAAGTGGGGCGACTGGCTGCCCCAGGACACCCTGACCGCCATCGAGGCCTACAAGGTCGGCATCAAGGGCCCGCTGACGACCCCGGTCGGTGGCGGAATCCGCAGCCTCAACGTCGCGCTCCGCCAGAAGCTCGACCTGTACGCCTGCGTCCGCCCGGTCCGGTGGTTCCAGGGCGTGCCCAGCCCCGTCAAGGAGCCGGGCCTGGTCGACATGATCATCTTCCGCGAGAACAGCGAGGACATCTACGCGGGCATCGAGTGGGCCGAAGGCACGCCCGAGGTCGCGAAGGTCATCGCGTTCCTGCAGGACGAGATGGGCGTCAACAAGATCCGGTTCCCGGACACCTCCGGCATCGGCGTCAAGCCGGTCAGCGCCGAGGGCACCAAGCGGCTGGTCCGCTCCGCCATCGACTACGCCATGGCCCAGAAGCGCAAGAGCGTCACGCTCGTGCACAAGGGCAACATCATGAAGTTCACCGAGGGCGCCTTCAAGGCGTGGGGCTACGACGTCGCCCGCCAGGAGTACGGCGGCGAGCTGCTCGACGGCGGCCCCTGGACGGTGATCAACAAGGACGGCCACGAGCTGCTCGTCAAGGACGTCATCGCCGACGCGATGCTCCAGCAGATCCTGCTCCGCCCCGCCGAGTACGACGTCATCGCGACGCTCAACCTCAACGGCGACTACATCTCCGACGCCCTGGCGGCGATGGTCGGTGGCATCGGCATCGCCCCCGGCGCCAACATCAACTACATCACCGGGCAGGCGATCTTCGAGGCGACCCACGGCACCGCCCCCAAGTACGCCGGCCAGGACAAGGTGAACCCGTCGTCCGTGATCCTCAGCGGCGAGATGATGTTCCGCTACCTGGGCTGGGACGAGGTCGCGGACCTGATCGTCGCCGGGATCGAAGGCGCGATCGCACGTAAGACCGTCACCTATGACTTCCACCGCCTCATGGAAGGGGCGACGAAGCTGAAGTGCAGCGAATTCGCTGACGCCATCATCGAGAACTTCTAGGAGAGACTCCATGGCTCGTTTCCACAAGCGTCCGAAGATTGCCCTCATCGGTGCCGGCCAGATCGGCGGCATCATGGCGCTCATCGCAGCTCAGAAGGAGCTGGGTGACATCGTCCTGCTCGACATCCCCCGTGCCGAAGGCCTCGCCAAGGGCAAGGCCCTGGACATCCAGGAGAGCCGCGCCGTCGACGGCTACGACGCCGAGATCATCGGCACCAGCAACTACGCCGACGCCGCGGGCGCCGACGTCGTCATCGTCACCGCCGGCGTGCCCCGCAAGCCGGGCATGGACCGCTCCGAGCTGCTCGACATCAACCTGAACATCGTCAAGGACGTGGGCACCAACCTGCGCGAGCACTGCCAGGGCGCGTTCGTCATCGTCATCACCAACCCGCTCGACGCGATGGTGTACGCGATGCAGCAGGTGACCGGCTTCCCGACCCACATGGTCTGCGGCATGGCCGGCGTGCTGGACTCGGCCCGCCTGCGCTACTTCCTGGCCGACGCGCTCGACATGTCCGTCAGCAACATCCAGGCGATGGTGCTGGGCGGCCACGGCGACACCATGGT
This sequence comes from uncultured Rickettsiales bacterium, assembly GCA_964416435.1. Lineage (GTDB taxonomy): Bacteria > Myxococcota_A > UBA796 > UBA9615 > UBA9615 > CAYQEG01. The sequence continues at coordinate 5,990 of CAYQEG010000176.1, read as the reverse complement.
GCCGCTGACGTCCACGGCGGTGGCCGGCGGCGTGCCCGTCGAGGAGCTGCTCGACAAGGAGACGCTCGACGCGATCATCGCGCGCACCCGCAAGGCGGGCGGCGAGATCGTCGGCCTGCTCAAGACCGGCTCCGCCTTCTACAGCCCGGCGGCGTCCGCCATCCAGATGGCCGAGGCCTACCTCAAGGACAAGAAGACGGTCCTCCCGGCGGCCGCGTGGCTGGACGGCGAGTACGGCTACAAGGGCATCTACCTCGGCGCCCCCACGGTGATCGGCACCGGCGGCATCGAGCGCGTGATCGACCTCCCGCTCTCGGACGACGAGAAGGCGGCGCTGGACGTGAGCGCGGACAAGGTCAAGGGGCTGGTCGGCCTCGTAAACGAAAAGGTCGGCTAGCGCATGAAGGTCCACGAGCACCAGGGCAAGGAGATCCTGCGCAAGTTCGGCGTCGCCACGCCTCGCGGCAAGGTCGCGTTCAGCGTGGACGAGGCCGTCGCCGGGGCGAAGGAGCTGGGCGGCGACATCTGGGTCGTCAAGGCGCAGATCCACGCCGGCGGTCGCGGCAAGGGCGGCGGGGTCAAGCTCGCCCGCTCCCTCGAAGAGGTCGCGACGCTGTCCGAGGAGATCCTCGGCATGACGCTGGTGACCCACCAGACCGGTCCCGCGGGCAAGGAGGTCCGACGGCTGTACATCGAGGAAGGCTGCGACATCGCGCGCGAGCTGTACCTCGGGATGCTGCTGGACCGGGCCAACGGCCAGATCGTGATCATGGCGTCCACCGAGGGCGGCATGGACATCGAGAAGGTCGCGGCCGAGACGCCCGAGAAGATCGTCAAGGTCTGGGTCGATCCCGCGATGGGGCTGGGTGACTACCAGGCCCGCCAGGTCGCCTTCGCCCTGGGGCTCAAGGACAAGACACAGCTGCGCTCGGCGACGAAGTTCCTCAAGGGGCTGTACGCCGCCTACACGAGCAAGGACTGCTCGATGGCCGAGATCAACCCGCTGGTCGTCACCGGCGACGGGCAGGTGCTGGCGCTGGACGCGAAGCTCAACTTCGACTCCAACGCGCTGTACCGGCACCCCGACGTGGTCGAGATGCGGGACCTGACCGAGGAGGATCCCTCGGAGATCGAGGCCGGCAAGCACGGCCTGTCGTTCATCAACCTGGACGGCAACGTCGGCTGCATGGTCAACGGCGCCGGGCTCGCGATGGCGACGATGGACACGATCAAGCTGTACGGCGGGGAGCCGGCCAACTTCCTGGACGTCGGCGGTGGCGCCACGGCCGAGAAGGTCGCGGCGGCGTTCTCGATCATCACCAGCGACCCGAGGGTCAAGGTGATCTTCGTGAACATCTTCGGCGGCATCATGAAGTGCGACACCATCGCCAACGGCGTGGTCGCGGCGGTCAAGGAGACCGGCCTGAGCATCCCGCTCGTCGTCCGGCTGGACGGCACCAACGTGGAGCTCGGCAAGCAGATCCTCGCCGAGTCCGGGTTGGACATCATCCCCGCCAACACCATGGGCGAAGGCGCGCAGGCCGCGGTCGCCGCCGCGAGCCGGAGCTAGAGCATGGCGATCCTGGTCGACAGCAACACGAAGCTCCTGGTTCAGGGGATCACCGGCAAGCACGGCTCCTTCCACACCGGGAAGATGATCGAGTATGGGACCAACGTCGTCGGCGGCGTGGTGCCCGGCAAGGGTGGAACCAAGAGCAGCCACGGCGTGCCGGTCTTCGACACGGTCCGCCAGGCGGTGGAGGCGACCGGCGCGAACGCGACGGCCGTCTACGTGCCGCCGCCGTTCGCCGCGGACGCCGTCCTCGAGGCGATCGACGCGGAGCTTCCGCTCTGCGTCGGCATCACCGAGGGGATCCCGGTCCGCGACATGGTGAAGGTCGGCCGCAAGCTGGCCGAGTCCAAGACCCGCCTGGTCGGTCCCAACTGCCCCGGCGTGATCACGCCGGGCGCTTGCAAGATCGGCATCATGCCGGGCCACATCCACCAGCCCGGCAAGATCGGCGTGCTCAGCCGGAGTGGCACCCTGACGTACGAGGCCGTCGGTCAGCTCAGCGGCTTGAACATCGGCCAGAGCACCTGCATCGGCATCGGCGGCGACCCGATCATCGGCACCTCGTTCCTGGACGTCATCAAGCTCTTCGGCGCGGACGACGACACGCTCGGGTTCGTGATGATCGGTGAGATCGGCGGCTCGGCAGAAGAAGAGGGCGCGGCATACATCGCGGCGAACATCGACAAGCCCGTGGTCGGCTTCATCGCCGGCCAGACGGCCCCTCCCGGGCGGCGCATGGGCCACGCGGGCGCGATCGTGAGCGGCGGTCAGGGCACCGCGAGCAGCAAGATGGAGGCGATGACGGCGGCCGGGATCGCGGTCGTGGAGTCACCTTCGGACATCGGGACCACCATGAAGCGGGGGGGGGGCGGGGGCCCGGCGGGGGCCCCCCCCGCGCCGGCCC
>CAYQEG010000176.1:0-3503 GCA_964416435.1 uncultured Rickettsiales bacterium | reverse complement strand
CCTTTTGGGGTGGTGTGGTGGCGGGGGGTGGGGTTTGGGGGGGGGGGGCTCGGCGCGGGGGGCTCGCCTAGCTTCCGAATCGGGAGCCCTAGAGGGGCGACCCGCGTCAGCACGTTCCGAAAGGGACGTGCGAGAGCGAACAACCAGAACGACAAACACGAACCGCCCGCCGGCTCGGCGGGCCCATGGAGACTTGCACGATGGCGATTGAGCGCACCCTTTCGATGGTCAAGCCGGACGCGGTGGCGGCCGGGAACCAGTGGCGGATCCTGGAGCACTTCCGGGAGAACGGCCTGAACGTGGTGGCGATCCGCCGGATCCACCTGACCGTGCCCCAGGCCCAGTCCTTCTACGCGGTCCACAAGGAGCGCTCCTTCTACAACGACCTGGTCGCGTTCATGACCGAGGGTCCGATCTACGCTCAGATCCTCGAGGGCGAGAACGCCGTCGCGCACCATCGTGAGGTGATGGGGGCTACGAACCCCAAGGAGGCGAAGGCCGGTACGGTCCGCGCGCTCTACGCCACCAACATCGAGCGGAACGCCTGCCACGGCAGCGACAGCCCCGACAACGCGGCGATCGAGATCGCGTTCTTCTTCGCGGGAAGCAGCCTGCTCTAGTCGTTGAGGCGCGTCACCAGCTTGCTGCTGACGCGGAACCGAACCGTCGTGCTCGCCGGCTTGGCCCAGGCCTCGCCGGTGCGGGGGTTGGTGCCCTTGCGAGCCGCGGCCTGCACGGGAGCGATGCTGCCGAAGCCCGGCAGCGTCACCTTGTCCCCGTCACACAGGGCGTCGGAGATCGTCTCGAGCATCGCCTCGAGCGCGCGCTGGGAGTCGGCGCGACTCAGGTGCGCGCGCTCGGAGATCTCGTGGATCAGGTCGGACTTGGTCATGGGCCTCCCCCTGGGCGGGGCGACGAGGTTGGCCCGCCGTCGTCGCCGTGTCAACGCGGGCGGCTGCTAGGCTCGCGCGGCGATGCGAGCCAAGGCGATACCGACCCTCCTGACCTTCCTGACCGTCCTGTCCGGCTGCCCGGCCGACGGAGACTGGCCGACCCCGGCGCCGGACCCCTACGCGCCGCCCGTCGCGGCTGACTGCGGCGCCGGTGTCGCCCCCGGCTCCGTGCCGGGGTTGGAGCGCTGGCCCTACCTCGGGCTGACCGCGACCGACGGCATGACCGTGGCCTGGGGAGGTCCGTTCGACGCGACGGAGGGTCGCCTGGTGTGGGGTCCCGACGGGACGTACGGCTCGTCCGCGGTGGCTGAAGTCTCGAACGTGCCCGGCAGCGTCGGTGAGCAGATCGCCCTGTTCAGCGCCCGGGCGACCGGCCTGCAGCCGAACACCGAGTACTGCTACGGCGTCGAGGTCGGCGGCGTGCTCGTCGCGAGCGGACTGCGCTTCCACACCAGGCCCGTTCACCCCGACGCGCCGGTTCGGTTCACCGCCCTGGGCGACTTCGGCGCCGGCACCGAGGACCAGGTCCGGGTCGCGACGGAGATGACGGGCTGGCTGGACGACGCCGACCTCTGGATGACCCTCGGCGACAACGCCTACAGCTCCGGGCTGTGGCACGAGTGGCAGGACAACGTCTTCGAGCCCCACCGCGAGCAGCTGCACCGGGTTCCGGCGTACCTCGTGCCGGGCAACCACGACTGGAACGACGACCTCGGTCTGGAGCCCTACTTCGGCAACTGGTTCCTCCCCGGCGCGGAGAACTACTGGTCATTCGACTATGGCCCCGTGCACTTCGTCGGGCTCGACAGCGAGATGGGCATCCTCGAGACGGGGCCCGGCAGCATGGTGGAGTGGCTGGAGGCGGACCTGGCCGCGGCGGACAAGCCCTGGACCATCGCGATCTGGCACCACCCGGTGCTGACCGGCCACGACGACCGCGTCGGCCACCTCCTGATGATCCTGCGGGCCATCCCGGTGCTCCAGGAGCACGGGGTGGACCTGGTGCTGGTCGGGCACGACCACTTCTATCAGCGCTTCCAGCGGCTGCGCTTCGAGGAAGGTGTGGCGGTCGCCGACCCGGCCGGTTTCGGCTACGTGATCAGCGGGGGCGGCGGCCGGGGGCTGTACGACGTGGAGCCCCACGAGCTCGACGTCGCTCGGTTCGAGCGGCACCACTTCCTTTTCGTGGAGGCGGATCGCACCCGGATCCGGGTGCGCGCCATCGCGGACGACGGTGAGGTGCTCGACGAGTTCGAGATCACGAAGTAGGCGAGCGGCTACTCGACCTTGAATTGGTGGGTGTCGCCCCGCGAGTCGACCCACCAGGCCCGGATCGCCAGGTTCGGCTTGCCGGTGATCGAGTAGCCGACGTCCGCCTCGAACTGGCTCCCGGCGTCGCCCGTCACGGTGCACAGCTTGTCCTTGACCGCGGCCTTGCCGCCGGTGACCCACTTCTTGCGCCCGTAGGCGACGGTGACATCGGTGTAGTTCATGACTTTCCTCCCCCCAGGGGTCTTGACCTTCGCCGCGCCAGGGTCTATCACCCTGCCCCGCGGGCGATTAACTCAGCGGTAGAGTGCTACCTTCACACGGTAGAAGTCACTGGTTCAAACCCAGTATCGCCCACCATGAAGGCCCTGTCGGTGACGCCGGCGGGGCCTTCGCCCTTGGGGGTCGCGCGATCAGCCCTCCAGGGCTTCGTCGTCGATGCCGAGCTCGGCCCGGGCCTCGGCCGAGATCATGCGTGGGTGCCACTGGGGCTCCCACACGATCTGGAAGTCGACGGCCTCGATGCCGTCGATCTGAAGCACCTTGCGGCGGATGTCGAGGGGGATCTCGCGAGCCGAGGGGCACGACTCCGAAGTGAACGTCATGCGCACCGTGACGGTGGGCGTCTCGGGCTTGATCGAGTAGATCAGTCCCAGGTCGTACACGTTGACGGGGATCTCCGGGTCGTAGCAGGTCCGGATCTTCTCGACGATCTGCTGCTCGAGGCTCATGCGGGGCTTGGTAGCATCTCGCGCCCCGTTCCGCGATCACCCAGCGAGGATTCATGCCGGACGTCGACGAGTTGTACATGGAGGGCCTGGACCGCTTCGCGGACGGTGAGTACGCCGCCGCCATCGAGTGGTTCCGCAAGGCAGCGGACGCGGATCCGTCCTACCTCGACGCCTATCACGGCATCGCCCGCGCCTGCTTCGAAGGGCGTGAGGAGGACCCGTCGCTGCTCGACGCCGCCATCGAAGCTGCGCTCAAGATCGTCGAGCTGGACCCCGACGACGTGACCGCCTACTCGACCCTGTCCCAGATCTACGTCTGGAAGGGGGACAAGGAGACCGCGGAGCACTGGGGCGGCAAGGCCCGGGTCGCGGGCTGGAAGCAGCAGCTCGTGCGCGACAAGCTCAAGCGCGGCGGCGCAGACGAGTCCGAGGGGCTGCTCTAGAGCCTGTACACGCTCCCAAGCGGCCCCTCACAATACTGAGGCCCTCCCGCGAGGGTCTGGAGACCCGATTCCTGCGTCCCTCATCGGTCACGGGGGGCAAGCCCCGC
>CAYQEG010000175.1:0-16758 GCA_964416435.1 uncultured Rickettsiales bacterium | reverse complement strand
ATCGGGACGCTGGGCCGAGGAGGCGCGGGCAAGAAGCCTGGTCGCGGCAATCAGTCGCGGCGCCGCCGACGGAGGACGAGGACGGTGGCCAACGCCAGGAGGGCGAGCCTGGGCGCCGGGCCCGAGCTCACCGCGCCTGCTTCGCAGCCGCAGTCGGGGAGCACGGGGTCGGCGGAGTCGTCGTCATCGTCGTCGTCGCCGAGGACCTCGCGATCGTCCACCGCGTCCAGCACGTCGATGAGGCCGTCGTCGTCCTCGTCCCCGAGGCCGTCGGGGCCATCGAGCACGCCGTCTCCGTCGGTGTCCGGGTCGTGGGGGTCGGCGCCCACGTCGACCTCGGTGCCATCGTCCAAGCCGTCCTCGTCGCTGTCCGGCGACAGCGGGTCGGTGCCGGTCTCGTCGACTTCGGTGCCGTCGTCGAGGCCGTCGTCGTCGGTGTCCGGGTCGGTGGGATCGGTGCCGGTCTCGTCGACCTCGGTCCCGTCGTCGAGGCCGTCGTCGTCGGTGTCTGCGTCGGTGGGATCGGTGCCGGTCTCGTCGACCTCGGTCCCGTCGTCGAGGCCGTCGTCGTCGGAGTCCGCGTCGTAGGCGTCCGTGCCGAGGTCGGCCTCCTCCAGGTTGCTCAGGCCGTCGCCGTCCGGGTCGGCGGTGGGGCCGTCCGAGTCGTCGGGGTCGAGCCAGTTGGGGATGCCGTCGCCGTCGATGTCGCCGTCCGCGTCGTCCGCGTCCGAGGCGCCGTCGCCGTCCACGTCGAGGTCGAGGTAGTTGGGGGTGCCGTCGCCGTCCAGGTCGCCGTCGCCCTCCAGCGCGTCCTCGAAGCCGTCTCCGTCGCTGTCGAGGTCGTAGGCGTCGGGGGCGCCGTCTCCGTCGGTGTCCACGTCCCCCTCGGTGGCGTCGTCGATGCCGTCTCCGTCGGCGTCCGGGTCGACGTAGTCGGGGGCGCCGTCGCCGTCGAAGTCTCCGTCCCCCTCGAAGGCGTCGCTCAGGCCGTCGTCGTCGCTGTCGTCGTCGAGGTAGTTGGGCACGCCGTCGTCGTCCGCGTCCGGATCGGCTTCGCCGTCGCCGTCCGCGTCGACCGCCAGCTCGTCGGCCGTGGCGATGCCGTCTCCGTCGTCGTCGCCGTCGAGCGCGTCGATGACGAGGTCGCCGTCGCTGTCCGTCGGCGCGAGCACGTCCCCCACCTCGGCCGCGTCGCCCAGGCCGTCGTCGTCGCTGTCGGGGTCGTTGGGGTCGGTGCCGGCGGTCGCCTCGTCGGCGTTGGAGAGGCCGTCGCCGTCGGGGTCGCCGTCGGGGCCGTCGCCGTCGTCGAGGTCCAGGAAGTCGGGGACGCCGTCCCCGTCGGCGTCTCCGTCCCCGTCGACGTCGTCGGTGCCGTCCTCGCCGTCGCTGTCCAGGTCGAGGTAGTTGGGCACGCCGTCGCCGTCCGGGTCTCCGTCGCCTTCGTACGCGTCGTCGAAGCCGTCGCCGTCGGCGTCTTCGTCCAGGTAGTTGGGCACGCCGTCGCCGTCCGGGTCGAACAGGCCTTCGTCGGCGGTCGGGATGCCGTCTCCGTCGTCGTCGTCGTCGTCGAAGTCGGGGGCGCCGTCTCCGTCGGTGTCCGGCGGGGCGGAGGGATCGCCGACCTCCGCCGCGTCGCCGACCCCGTCGCCGTCGCTGTCGGGGTCGAGAGGATCGCTGCCGGCGGTCGCTTCGTCGTCGTCGCTCAGGCCGTCGTCGTCGTCGTCGACATCGACACAGTCGGCCTGCCCGTCGCCGTCGGTGTCGACGAAGCCTTCGGCGGCGTCGTCCAGGCCGTCGCAGTCGTTGTCGATCCCGTCGCACACCTCGGTGGCGCCGTCGTACGCGGCGGGCTCGTCGTCGTCGCAGTCGCCCTCGCACTCGGCCTGTCCGTCGCCGTCGTCGTCGGTCTCGGTGTCGGGGATGAGCCCATCGCAGTCGTTGTCGATCCCGTCGCACTGCTCGGGGGCGCCGGGGAAGCTCAGCGGATCGTCGTCGTCGCAGTCGTCGTCGAGGGCCGAGCCGTCGCCGTCGCCGTCGATCCGCTCGAACTCCACGGTCAGCGACGGGCGGTTCGCCGCCGAGCCCTCGGCCGACGTGAAGTCGGTGCCGTTGCCCGCGTTCGTGCGCAGCAGCACCCCGAAGTTGCCCTGCGGGTCGTCCGCCCAGTCCTGGGCCAGGGCGGTGATGTCGATCGGGTAGGACGTACCGCCGGACGGGCTGAAGCTGTAGAGGCTCGCGGCGTCGCTGCTCGGCGGGAGCGCTCCGCCGGCCGACCACGGCAGACCCGTCGAGCGATCGCTCCACGACACCTCGTCGACCACCCAGCCCTCGAGCACCCGGTGCAGGGTCATCGTCCCGCCGCCGTCCTGGGCGTAGATGGTGAAGGTCGCGGAGCTGACGACGGCGTCGCCCGGCACCTGCCCCACGGCGGGGCCGAACGCGTCCGGGAAGCGCCACAGCCCATAGGCGGTCTCGCTGGAGCTGGAGCCGTCGACCGCGTCCACCGTGACGTACGGCTGGCCGCTGTAGTTGCCGCCCGCGAGGGGGGAGCCGCGCAGCGTGGAGTCGTCGCAGGCCGAGAACGCGCCGCCGTCGCCGGGGGTGAAGGTCAGCGAGTCGGCGGCCGCGCTCGCGGGAGCCAGCGAGAGCAGCAGGGCTGCGGCAGAGGCGAGGCGAGCGGACATGGACCCTCCGAAACCCACCATACCGGGCCCGCTCGCCCGCTCAGAGGGCGTCGGCGGCGAGGCGTCGGCGGGCGCGGTCGACGTCGTCGGGGGGCACCGCGAAGAGGGACGCGGCGGCGGCGTCGAACAGCACCACGTGGTCCGGCGGCGCGGCGCCCGGCAGAGTCACGGACCGAGGGCCGAGGAACGACCGGTGGTTCAGCCACGCCTCCTGCTGGGCGACCCCGATCTGCTCGGGCCAGGCGATGTCGCACGCGTCGACCGCGGAGGCGACGATCCCGTCCCCTCCGCAGCGCTCGAGGCTGGCGAGGAGGTCGGCCGGGTCGGCGGTGGTCTCGGCGCGTACGTCGGCCATGCGCGCCGGGAGCGTGACGCCGAGGAACAGCAGCCGGACCGCGAACACACCGGCCACCACGAGGCAGATCCGGGCGCCCACCGGCGGCAGGCGGGTCGCCGGGCGATACAGCCGCCAGACCGTCAGGGCGACGACCGCCGGCAGCAGGACGAAGACGACCGGCCGGATGCGCAGCGCCTGCTCCTGGAAGGTCAGGCTCGCCTGGAGCAGGAGCAGCGTCGCCATCGCCCCTTCGGGGCCGGTGGAGCGGCGCACGAACAGGTACCCGGCGAACAGCCCGACCCCGTTGAACATGATGAACGGGACGCGCAGGTGCCGGCCCGGCATGTGGCCGTCGAGCAGCACCGCGAGCTCGCCGGCGTCGAACGGGAGCACCGTCGACAGCCAGTAGCGCAGCACGGCGCCCGCGATGAGCACCGCGAGCAGGGCGATGATCTCGAGCAGGACCCGGTCGGGGCCGCGCGGGGTCGTCTCCTCCATGTCCCCCGACTAGCAGGGATGCTCGGCGGAGACGACCCCGGTCCGGGGGGCGCTCACGTCAGTCGCAGTTCAGCTCGGCCTGGAAGGGGCCGGTCTCCTCCCAGAAGCCGTCGACCACCAGGTAGTAGGTGCGGCCCGGGACGGCGTCGAACTCGACGCTGTTGAACCCGTGGGCCACGCACTGGGCGGCGGTGCAGAGGCCGCCGGCGCCGTCGAGCACGAACAGGTCGTGGTTGATCTCGGTCGGCTCGGCGCCGATGAGCGCGAACTCGGCGGTGCTCGTCGTCGCCGTCCACTCGTAGACGATCTCGGGGCTGTCGTAGTTGCCGACGTTGCACGGGTAGGCGTCCATGCCGGCGACCGCCTGGGCGTCGCTGCTGGTGTCGCCGCCGATCGACTGTCCGCACGTCAGCGTGGCCACCGGCTCGCAGACGCCGAACTCGTCGTCACCCTGGCATCCCGGCGGCGGGGTCTCGTGCTCGATGACGCCGCTCTTGCTGTCCGCCTCGAAGGACAGGGGCGGGAAGTCGTGGTTCACCGACCGACCCATGAAGCGCAGGCGCATCGTGGTCTGGCCCGTCAGGGAGCCGGCGCTGTCCCACGCGACGCCGTCGCAGTCCGACGTGGTGCTGCCTTCGCTCGTGATCTCGTAGGTGGAGGTGCCGCCGGGGTTGCCGTCGACCGTCACCCGGCCCTCGACGATGAGATAGACCTTGCCGTTCCAGTCGCTGTCGCCGGTCGGCTGCAGCTCGGTGACCTGGCCGTCGAAGCTCGGGTTCCAGTAGGGCTGCCAGTTGCTGGGCATGTAGTAGGTGCCGCCCATGTCGATGACGCCGTTGCCGGAGAAGCGGGTGGTCGCGTCGATGGGGCCGTCGCTGTTGTGCACGAAGCCGAGCTTGATGACCGAGTCGAGGCGTCCGCGCACGCGGACGGGGCCGACCTTCAGGGTGAACGGCTTGCTCAGGGTGGTCAGCTCGACCACCTGGGCGCGGTCCGTCGGGCCGTCGCTGTGGAACGCGGTCTCCATGTCGACGTTGATGGTGACGCGGTTGCGCGAGGTGACCGACTTGAGGCGCAGGAAGCCGAAGCTGCCGCTGGCGCGGATGGTCGGCTGCATGTCGAGGGTGCCGGTGTTGACCGTGACGGTGGAGCGGCCGCCTTCGACCTCGACGTCGTCCAGCACGCGGCCGGAGAAGTCGACGACCTCACGCGCGCCCGACAGATCGATCTCTTCGTCGAACTCGACGTCGGTGACCGCCTCGGCGAGGGACGCGAACTCCGTGGTCAGCCACGCCGTCGTGCCTTCGACCTCGACCGTCTGGATGCGGCGCAGGTAGCCGCCGTCATCGACGCCCCAGACGATCTTGCCGGCCTCCAGCTCGTCCGGTCCGGCCTCGCAGGTGTAGTGCAGCGCCAGCTCTTCGCGGTCGTCGGTGAGGACCTCGGCGTAGTCGAAGCAGGGGTTGTCTTCGATCACCAGGGTGTCGGGGTGCAGCGGCCCCTCGGGGTGATCCGCCTCGGGATCGATCGGGTTGCCGTCTTCGTCGACGCCGACGAGCTGTCCATCTGGACCGATCGCCCCCTGGGGAGTGCAGGAAGAGAGCAGGAGCGCGATGCCCCCGAAGATACTGATGTGGCGGGTCCGGAACGACATCGTCGCCTCCAACTCGCCGTGCCCATGGTCACCCTAGCGTCCAGTCAGCTGTCATCACCGATCCTCAACAAGTGCTCCATCGAGACCTGTAGATTTCGCCGCCGCTCGACATCCGCGCAACGATCGAGATCCTCGACGGGTTGGCGGCGGGAGTGGTATCGACAGCACGTGCGGATCGTCCTCACAGCGCTGGCGGCTGCGCTCCTGCTCGCCGTGGGGGCCCCGGCCGCGCTCGCCGAGGACCCGACCGATCGCCTCGGGCCGCTCACCCAGCGGGTGCGCCACCCCGTCTACCTGCTGCACCTCCAGCCCTCGCCCGGCCGGGCGACGGTCCGCGAGCCCGGCGTGGTGCACATCGAGCTGCAGGGCGACTGGTCCAACGTCTGGGAGCACTGGACGCTCACCCGCTCCTTCGGCATGGAGCGGATCGACTTCGACATGGAGGTCCTGCGCCTGGGAGCCAGCGCGCGGGTGGGCCTGCCCCTGGGTTTGGAGGTCGGCCTCGAGGTGCCGCTCCTGACGATGGGGGGCGGCGTGGCGGACGCCAGCATCCAGTCCTGGCACGACGCCCTGAGCGTCGACAACGGTGGCCGCAACCGGGTCGACGACTTCCGCTTCGGCTACCGGATCTCGCTCCCCGAGACGCTCGAGTGGGGCGTGGAGAAGGCGCCGACGATGGCCCTGGGCGACATCACGGTGGACCTCAAGGGGCGGGTGTTGGCGCCGACCCGTCAGCGGCCCGGGCTCGCGGCCCGGCTTCTCCTCAAGCTGCCGACCGGCTCCCTGAAGCGCGGCACCGGCAGCGGGGTGCCCGACATCGGCGTGGTGATGATGGCGGAGCACGGCTGGGGGCCGCTCAACCTGTACGCCCAGGTGGGCGTGCTGGGGCTGGGTCGGGTGCCCGAGCTGGCGCCGCTGTGGCGGACGTCCTCGTTCACGTGGTCCTTCGCGACCGAGCTGATGATCACCCCCATCTGGTCGTTCGTCGCCCAGCTCCAGGGGCACACCGCCTTCCTCAAGAAGGTCGCCCACCCCTACCTGTCGCGCTCTCCGATGGGCCTGATGATCGGCAGCCGGCTCCAGCTCGGGCCGGTCGACCTGAGCTTCGCGATGGAGCAGGACATCCTCAACGGCGACCCCACCGCGGACGTCAGCCTGGTCGGGTCGGTCGGCCTGCAGATCGAGCGCAAGAAGCGCTGACCGGGAGCTCCACGCTCCTAGTACCCGCCCGGGCCGGGGTGCACGGGGGAGAACCGAAGCTCCGGCGCCCGCACGACGCGGGTGCTCAGCGTGCCGTCGTCGTGCAGGTCGATGACCCGGAAGCCCGGGGGCACCTCGTCGAAGTCCGGGTCCGTCGTGTCGACCGCGAACTGGAACGCGGTCGAGGGCGTCGTCCAGACCGGGATGCCCGCCAGCTCGCTGCGCACGTCCTGGTGCACGTGGCCGCAGAAGATGCCGGCGATGCGGTCGGCGTGGGGGGCGAGCGCGTCGCCCAGCGCGTCGGCGTCGCTCAGCCCCATCTGGTCCAGCCACGCCGCGCCGACCGGGGCCGGGGGGTGGTGCAGGAACAGCACCGTCGGCCGATCCGGATGGGCCCGCAGCACGCCGTCCAGTCGATCGACCTGGGCTCCGCCCAGCGTGCCGCCGACCTCGCCGTCGACGTGGGAGTCGAGCCCGACGATCAGCCAGCCCGCGGCCTCCTCGGCGAACATCGCGCCGGGCAGGTCATCGGAGAAGCCTTCGGGGAACGTCAACCGGATCGCGGCCGGGCTGTCGTGGTTCCCGGGCAGCGCGCGCACGGTGGAGCACCGCTCGGCGAGCACCTCGCGCAGCTGCGCGTAGGTCGAGGGCAGCTCGTCCTGGGCCAGGTCGCCGGTGAGGAGCAGGCGATCGGGCTCCGGCGTCACCTCGTCCGCCATCGCCAGCAGCTCGGCGAACGTCTGCCAGGTCGGCACGCCGAGCATCCGCGCGTCCCGATCGGACAGCAGGTGCAGATCCGTCAGCTGGACGAGGGTCAGCGCCACGGGTTTGGATCCTGGCTCAGATCGGCTCGACCTGCACTGCACATACCTTGTACTCGGCGGTCGAGGTCACCGGGTCGCCGGCGTCGTTGGTGAGCCGGTTGGTGTTCGACTCGGGGAAGTGCAGGGGCATCCAGACGCAGCCGCGTCGCATGCGTGGGCTGACCGCGACCGTCGCCTCGATCGCGCCGCGGCGGCTCCGGACCGTCACCAACTCGCCGTCGGACACGCCCCGCCGGCGGGCGTCCGCGCGGTGCATCTCCACGAAGTTCACCGGCTGCTTGGCCATCGGGCCCGACGCGCGGCGCGTCTGGGTGGCGGCGTTGTAGTGGTACAGCGTGCGGCCGGTGGACAGGACGAGCGGGTACTCCTCGTCGGGGAGCTCTTCGGACGGTCGATACGCGACCCCCTGGAACTCCACCTTGCCCTTGAGCGGGCCGTCCTGGTGCAGCGTCGGCGTGCCCGGGTGGTCCGGCGTCGGGCAGGGCCACTGCAGCCCGCCCTCGGCCTCGATGCGCTCGTGGCTGATGCCCGCGAACTTGTCGCAGAGGGCCGCCATCTCGGCGTAGATCTCGCCGGGGTTCGCGTAGTGCGGCATCGGATAGCCGCAGGCGCGGGCGAGGTCGCAGAGGATCTCCCAGTCGGTCCGCGCCTCGCCCGGCGGCTCGACCGCCTTGCGGACCCGCTGCACGCGGCGGTCGCTGTTGGTGAAGACCCCGTCCTTCTCCGCGAAGCAGGTCGCCGGCAGGATCACGTCCGCGAACCGGCAGGTCTCGTTCATGAAGATGTCCTGCACGACCAGGAACTCGGCGTCGTTGAGGCCGACCTCCAGGGCGCTGCAGTTGGGCTCGCTGATGACGATGTCCTCGCCCATCACGAACAGGCCCTTCACCTCGCCGCGGTTGAGCGCCTTCATCATGACGTTGAGGTTCATGCCGTCGTCCGGCGACAGCGGCACGCCCCAGGCCGCCTCGAACCTCGCCCGGGCGGCCGGGTCGCTGACCCGCTGGTAGCCCGGGTAGAAGACCGGCGAGGCGCCCGCGTCGTTCGCCCCCTGCACGTTGTTCTGGCCGCGCAGCGGGTTCATGCCGGCCGAGCGCTTGCCCAGGTGGCCGGTCATGGCGACCAGGTTGGCCAGGCAGTAGACGTTGTCGGTGCCGTGGGAGTGCTCCGTGATGCCGAGGGTGTAGTAGACGCCGGCCTTGTCGGTCGTCGCGTACCAGCGGGCGGCGGTGCGGATGTCCTCGGCCGGGCAGCCGGTGATCGTCTCCGCCCACTCCGGCGTGCAGTCGGCCACCGCGGCCCTCACGTCGTCGAAGCCGACGGTGTGGGCGTCGACGAAGGCCTGGTCGACCAGCCCTTCGGCGATGATCGTGTGGGCCATCGCAGTGAGCAGCGCGACGTCGGTGCCGGGCCGGAGCTGCAGGTGCAGGTCGGCGATCTCGCTCAGCCAGATCCTGCGGGGGTCGGCGACGATCAGCTTGCTGCCGCTGCGGGCGGCCCGCTTCATCTCCATCGCGATGATCGGGTGCGCCTCCGTCGTGTTGCTGCCGATCACGAACATCAGCTCCGTGTCCCGGATCTCCGGGATGGAGTTCGTCATCGCGCCCGCGCCGAACATGGTCACCAGACCGGCGACCGTGGGAGCGTGTCAGGTCGCCGCACACTGGTGGCAGTTGTTCGTGCCGAACGCGGCGCGACTCAACTTCTGCACCAGGTAGTTCTCCTCGCCCGTGCACCGGCTGGAGCTGATGAAGCCCAGGGCGTCGGCGCCGTGGCGGTCGCGGACCCCCATCAGGCCCTGCGCGGCCGCCCGGATCGCCTCGTCCCACGAGGCTTCGTGGAGCTCGCCGTCGTCGCCCCGGATCAGCGGCACCGTCAGGCGATCCTCGTGGTGGATGAACTCGGTCGCGAACCGGCCCTTCACGCACAGGTTGCCGTCGTTGACCGTCGTGCCCGGCGGCGGGCTGCTGACCCGCACCACCTCGCCGTCCCGCACGTGCAGGTCGAGCTGGCAGCCGACTCCGCAGAAGTTGCAGGTGGTGCGGACCTGCTCCTCGTCCGACCCGAGCAGATCGAGGCTGCGCTTCTCCGACATCGCGCCCGTCGGGCAGACGTCGATGCAGCCGCCGCACAGCTCGCAGGACGAGTCGAGCAGGCCGACCTGGTCGGCCGTGGCGATGGTCGTGGCGGCGCCGCGGTCCGCCAGGGTGATGGCGGACACGGCTTCGACCTCGTCGCAGTAGCGCACGCAGCGGGCGCACGCGATGCAGGAGTCGGGGTCGAAGTGGATGTAGGGGTTGGGGTCGTCCCGGCCGGCGCGCCGGGGGCCGATCGACGGGAGCGACGGGCCGGCCCCGTAGGCCTGGACGTGGCTGCGGAGCTCGTTGCCGGTGGCGCGCTCGGCGGGCAGCCCGGCGTCGTCCGTCGGGTGGTCGGCGAGGTACATCGACAGCAGCACCCGGCGGTGGCGCTTCACCCGGTCGTTGGCGGTGTGCACGACCTGGCCTTCGGCGGCGGGCCAGGCGCACGCGGGCTGCAGGCGACGCTGGCCCTCGACCTCGACCAGGCACATGCGGCAGCTCCCCATGGGGTCCAGGCGCGGGTCGTGGCAGAGCGTCGGCACGTCGGCGCCGGCGCGCGCCGTCGCCGCGAGCAGCGTCGAGCCGGAGGAGACCTCCACCTCCTGCCCGTCGACCACCAGTCGGATCGGATCGGGAGCCCCGGAGGGGCGACCCGCGGCAGCATGCCCCGCCGGGACGTGGGAGAGCGTGTCGCTCATCCGTTGGTCTTCCGGTCCGAGAAGGCCTCGGGGAAGTGCTTCATCGCCGTCGTCAGGGGCCACGAGGCGACCATGCCGAGTCCGCAGATCGAGCCCTCGTCCATCTCCCAGGCGACGTCTTCGACGTGCTCGAGGTGGGCGCTGTCCCCGGACGCCAGGTAGCGGTCCAGCGACTGTCGCTGCACGGCGCACCCGACCCGACAGGGGGTGCATTGGCCGCAGGACTCGTCCTCGAAGAAGACCAGCCCGTCGAGCGCCGCCTGCGCCATGTCGGCGCTCTCGTTCAGCACGACGACGCCGGCGCTGCCGAGCATCGAGCCGACCTTCGCCAGCCCGCCGAAGTCCAGGGGCGTATCTCGGAAGCTCATCGGCAGGAAGCCGCTGGAGGCGCCGCCGGGGCTGAACGCCTGCGGCGCGCCGACGTAGCCGCCGGCCGCCGCCGCGAGCTCGTCCAGGGTCACCCCGAGGGGCAGCTCGTAGACGCCGGGGTGCACGACGTGGCCGCTGACGCAGTACAGCTTGCTGCCCGGCTCGGTCTTGCCCTGGGCCGCGAACCAGGCGCCGCCGTTCAGCACGATCGACGGCACACAGGCCAGCGTCTCGACGTTGTTCATCAGCGTCGGCTTGCCCCACAGGCCCGCCTCGGTGGGGTACGGCGGCTTGAGCCGGGGCATGCCGCGGCGACCCTCGATCGCCTCCAGCAGCGCGGTCTCTTCGCCGCAGATGTAGGCGCCGTGGCCCTCGACGATGCGGATGTCCAACCAGCTCAGTCGGTCGCCGGCCCGATGGATCGCGCGCTGCAGCGAGCGGATGCAGTCCTTGAACTCCCCGCGCACGTAGATGAACGCGGTCTCCGCGCCGGCGACGAGCGCCGCGATGGCCGTGCCCTCGAGCATCAAGCCGGGGCGCCGGAGCATCACCTCGCGGTCCTTGAAGGTGCCCGGCTCGCCCTCGTCGGCGTTGACCACGACGTAGCGCTCGCCCGGCGGCTGGGTGCGGACCGCGTTCCACTTGAAGTGAGCCGGGAAGCCGGCCCCGCCGCGTCCCTGCAGGCCGGCCTCCTTCAGCGCTTCGATCACCGCGGGGGCGCCCATCCGGCGGGCGGCGGAGAGCGCGGGGTAGGCGGGGTCGTCGGCGCCGGCGAGGTTCATCGGCAGGGCGTCGTCGGCGGGGGTGACGTTGCCGGGCCGACCCCAGCCGACGTGCTCCAGGTCGGCGTCCAGCCCGACCGGCGCACGGTCGCATTGGCCGAGGCAGCTGACCTGTTCGACGGCCTCGCCCCGGGCCTGCAGGTCCTGCACGACGTTGTCCGCGCCGGCGAGCTTGCAGGTCAGACCCTGGCAGACGCGGGTCCGCCGGCCGGGGGTGCGCAGCAGGCTGTAGAAGGTGGCCACGCCGTAGACGTCAGCGTCGGGCACGCCCGTCTCGGCGCTGACGCGGGACGCGTTGCCGGGGGCAGCTCCGCCCTCCTCCTGGAGGAGGTCGAGCACCAGATCCCGACGTGCACCCTTGCGCTCCACCAGTCGGATTTAGCACGGAGGGGGGTGGCCCGCCTTCCGCCGGTCGATCCCTCGGAGGCGCGAGCGGCTCAAGCCGGCGCGGCCCCCGTCGATAGAAGACGTGGAGGTCGCATGTCCCCCTGGAAGCCGCTGCTGGGAGCCGCCTGCCTGTTGATCGCCTCGGTCGGGTTCACCGCCGACCCGGAGTGGGGGGAGCTGACCGTCCGGGGCCTCCCGGCTGGCTCGACGGCGTCGCTGTACCTGCGGGCGGACGTCGGCGAGGACGTGGTCCGGACCTGGCGGGTGGACGAGGACGCGGGGGACACCGACGTCCTGCCGCTCCGGCGGTTCGCGCCGATCGCGGCCGGATCGGGCGCGCTGATGGTCCGCCACCCCGACCTCGGGCGGGCGTCGATGCCCGTCGCGATCGTTGGCGGCGAGGTCACCGACCTCAGCTTCGACGTTCGACGGATGAAGCTGCCCGTCGACCCGGAGTAGCGGGCGCTGACCGACGGGAGGATCAGCGGTAGGCTCGGCCCGTGAGGTTCGCGCTCCCGCTGCTGGCGGTGCTCCTCCTCGCCGCGGACTCGCCGGACTCCGACCGGTGGGCGAAGCAGCGGGAGCGGATGGTCCGCGAGACCATCGCCGAGCCCCTGGACGGGCGGCCGCCGATCACCGATCCCCTGGTCCTGACGGCGATGCGCACGGTCGAGCGGCATCGCTTCGTGCCCGTCGAGTGGCGCGGCCAGTCCTACGCCGACGCGCCCTTGCCGATCGGCCACGACCAGACGATCAGCCAGCCCTACATCGTCGCGCTGATGACCGCGCTGGCGGAGCCGAAGCCCGGCCACAAGGTGCTCGAGGTGGGCACCGGCTCGGGCTACCAGGCGGCCGTCCTGGCCGAGATCGTGGACCACGTCTGGAGCATCGAGATCGTCGAGCCGCTCGCCACCCGCGCCGACGCCGACCTGAAGGCCGCCGGCTACACCAACATCACCGTCAAGCACGGCGACGGCTACGTCGGCTGGCCCGAGCACGCGCCGTTCGACTCCATCCTCGTGACGGCGGCGCCCGACCACGTACCGCAGCCCCTGACGAAGCAGCTGAAGGTGGGGGGCCGACTGGTGCTCCCGGTCGGCCCGACGTCGTGGACGCAGGAGCTGGTGGTGCTCACGAAGCAGGAAGACGGCAGCGTGGAGCGGACGGCGGTGATGCCCGTCCGGTTCGTGCCTCTGACCGGAGAGCACGGCGTGCCCCCGGACGACGCCCCCCGCTGATCAGCTCTCCAGCCGCGCCCGCACCGCCGCCGCGTCGGCCTCCCGGCCGAGCAGTTCGTACTGCTCCAGGGCCAGCCCGAGCACCATGCGAGCCCGCTCGTGCTCGCCGGCCTCCTCGGCCCGCTCGGCGGTCTGCATCGCCGCGATGGCGAGGTCGATGTCGGCCAGGCCGATGGGGCGCAGGATCGCCGCGCCGCGCTCCAGGTAGGAGTCGAACGAGGACCAGCGGCCCCGCCCCGCCGCGCACGCCGCGAGCATGCACAACGCGACGCCGTACAGCGCCCGGCTGTCGTGCCGCTTGAGCGCCTGGGCGGCCTCGCTGAGCAGATCGTCCGCCTCTTCGAAGCGCCGCTGGGCCATGAGGGTCAGGGCGAGGTTGATGGTGCTCGCGTGGGCTCGCGGGTCGGTCTGGCTGACCGCCAGGAACATCGCCTGGGCCTGCCGGTAGAAGTCCTCCGCCTCGGCCAACTCGCCGGAGTGACGGGCGACCTCGCCCAGCGACTCCAGGGCCAGCCCGAGGCCCCAGCGGTGGCCCCGCAGCTCCTGGATCCCGCGCAGCGTCTCTGCGATCCGGCGGGCCTCCACGAGGTCGCCCTGCTGGCGGGCGATGCTGTACAGCGTGCGCTCGCAGTCGATGACGCCGGGCAGGTCGTGCAGCCCCTCGAAGGTCGTCCGGGCCTCCGCGAGCAGCTCCCGCGCTTCGTCGAACCGGACCCGGTCGACGAGCATGCGTCCGAGCACCCGCTGCGCCCCCGCGACCAGGCGCGGGTGCCCCACCGGCGCGGCGATCTCCAGGGCCCGCGTCGCCAGCGCGAGCCCCTCCTCGGTGTTGCCCCGGTAGCGGGCGATCCGGGCCTTCACGTCCAGCGCGCGGGCCTGCACGTCGGCCCAGCCATGCCGCTCGGCGGCCTGCTCGGCCCGCCACAGGATCGCCTCCGCGTCCGGCAGGTCACCCATGCGCCAGAGCACCAGGCCGCGAAGCACCCAGCCGTGCCCCCAGCGGGGGTCGTCGACCACGAAGGCGATGCGCTCCATCGCCCGCTCCCGCCGGGTCAGCAGGTCCGCGGCCGCTCGGTAGTCATCCAGCGCCCACGCCCGGGTCGCCGCCGCGAGCAGCGAGTCGATGGCGTCCCGCAGCTCCCCGGCGGCGAGCAGGTGGCGCCCCAGCCGCCCGGGGGGAGCGCCCGCGTCGCGCAGCAGCCCGACGCAGAGCCGGTGGTGGTCCTGCAGGCGGCCGGCCTCCCGGGCGCTTCGCTCCACGCTCTCCTGGAGCAGCCCGTGCACGAACGCCCAGCCGCCCTCGAAGCGCACGGCCAGGTTCCGGGCGATCAGCGCGTCCCGCATGCGGGTCGGGACCCGGATCCCCTGGCGGGCGCACAGCGCAGCCCACTCGCGGTCGTCGACCTGTCGTCCGAGGGCGGCGGCCAGCTCCAGGCCGACCCGCGCGCGCCTGGGGTAGCCCGACAGGATGCGGTCGAGCAGGTCCGCCCATAGCTGGTGGATGTCGTCGGGCAGGTCCGTGCGGGCGCCCGCCTTGAGCCGAAAGCCGCGTACGTCGGGGACGAGCAGCCCGCGCTGGATCCAGTCGGTCACCAGCTGGACGGCGAACAGCGGGCCGCCGTCGGCCCGGGCCGCCAGCTCGTGGGCCAGCTCCCCGGACAGTCCGAGCAGGTCCTGGACGAGGGCGAGCACGTCGGCGTCGGGGAGCAGCCCGATGTCCATCAGGCGGGCGTCGGGTCGATCCAGGAGCTGCTCGAGCTGCTGCGC
Organism: uncultured Rickettsiales bacterium; assembly: GCA_964416435.1. Taxonomy (GTDB): domain Bacteria; phylum Myxococcota_A; class UBA796; order UBA9615; family UBA9615; genus CAYQEG01. The sequence continues at coordinate 2,239 of CAYQEG010000175.1, read as the reverse complement.
CTCCGGCGTTCGGGCCTGCCCGATCCGCTGCCGCATGGTGGCCAGCACCAGCACGCGCAGCGGCTCCGCCCGTCGTCGGCTCATCAGGTGCGCGACGAACGACAGCGCGTCCAGGCCCCACTGGACGTCCTCGATCAGCAGGAGGACGGGGCGCCGCCTGCTTTGCCGGGAGATGACCCGGTCGATGAGGTCGTATCGCTCGGCGGGGCTGGAGAAGTGCACCGCGGAGCCGCCGTGGCGGGCGCCGGGGCGGAGCAGCTCGGTCAGCGCGTCCGCCTCGTAGTCGTCCCGCACGCCGTGGCGCGCGAGGGCCCACGCGATCCGCTCCCGGGCGGCCGGCGCGTCCATCCGGTTGACGCCGAAGTAGCCCTCCACCATGCGCAGCAGGGGGGGCAGCTTGCCGGGGATCGGGCCGTGATAGACGGGCAGGACCGTCGCGTTGCCCAGTTCGTGGGCGCGCTCGGCGATCCAATGGGCGAGGTGGCTCTTGCCGAGCCCCGAGTAGCCCTCCAGGGCGACCAGGCGCGGCCCCCCGCCGGCCACCACCTCGCCGAGGGCCGACCAGATCTCGTCCCGCTCCTCCTCCCGGCCGATCAAGGGGTGGGTCCGCAGGCCGTACAGCCCCAGCCCGGCGCCTCCGAGCTGCAGCGCCGCCGGCTCGCTGTCCCGCCGTCGCCAGGTGTCCGGCAGCGGCGGCACCACCGGCGCGGGGCTGACGTCGTGACCCTGGGCGATGCGCACCGCGACCAGGCTGGGGGGCACGGGCCGGGTCGCCTCGTCGGCCAGCATGCCGGTCAGCTGCTCCAGGGCCTGGGTGCCTTCGCCGATGAGCTCGGCGACCGCCACCGGGCCCAGCTCCTGGGTGGTGTCGGCGGACGAGCTGAACTGCTCGAGCGCCCAGGCGGCGTCGGCGGCGCGCCGGAACCGGTCGGTGGGGTCCTTCTCGAGCAGACGCCGAAGCCACCCCTCCAGCTCGTCGGGCACCTCGAACGTGGGCGTGAGCGGCGGCGGGGGCACGCGGACGTGCATGCCCAGCAGCCCGTGCAGGTTCTCGTGCACGAAGGGGAACTCGCCCGTCACCATCACCCACGTGGCGATGCCGAGGGCGTACAGGTCGGTCCAGGGGCCGAAGTCGCGCCAGCGGCCGAGGATCTGCTCGGGCGGGATGTAGGCCGGCGTGCCGACCATGATCAGCTCGTCGGGCAGGCTCTCGTCGACGTCCAGGTCGTGGGCAGCGCCGAAGTCGCTGAGCTTGAGGCCCGATCGCACGTCGCCGGGCCCGGCCACCAGCACGTTGGACAGCTTCAGGTCCCGGTGCACCACCCCCCGCGCGTGGGCGTGGGCGAGGGCGTCGAGCAGCCGTCGCACCACGGCGGACGTCTCCGCCCAGCTGCGAGGGAGGCGCTCGTTCAGCGTTCCTCCGGTCGACAGCTCCATGACGAGGTAGGGGCTGCCCTCGACCAGCTGACCGAAGGACGCCTCCGCCGCCGTCGCGTCGACCAGGCCGTGGTCGTAGACGAGCACGATCGCCGGGTGGTTCAGCCGCGCGAACGCCCGGACCTCTCCCTCAAAGTGCTCCAGGCTGGCCGAGTCGCGGAAGCGGTCGGGGGTGATGAGCTTGACCGCCACCTGGGCGCCCGTGGGCGCGTGGACGGCGCGGTACACCTGGCCCATGCCGCCTTCGCCGATGAGCTCGTGGAGCTGGAACGCTCCCAGGGGGATGGGCTGCACAGCGCGAATCCTAGCGTCACCGCGCCCCGACGAACCGGCTCATGCCCGATGCGACCGGCAGCCCCCTCGCGCTGCAGCGTCTGCCCGCCCGTCTCGCGGCCCCAGACAGCGCTTCCCGGGCGGCCCTGCGACGTGTAGCCGGAGAGCTCGGGCCGCCCGACGTGTCGCAGGGGCCCGATGGTCGCGCCGCGAGCTCCTCGATCGACAGGCCGTCGGGGATCGGCGCGGCCACGGTGCCGAAGAGCCGGTCCCACAGCCCGGTCCCGATGCCCATCCCTCGGCGGGGGTCGACGAAGTGGTGGCTCAAGTGTCGGCGCGTCGGTCGACTCGTCAATGCACGCCGCCGCTGCCGCAGCGGGTGGTAGCGTCGACGAGCCATGACCAACCGACCCCTCCTCCTCCTGCTCCTCCTGGTCGGCCTGTCACTCCTGGCGGTCGGCTGCCCGACCTCGGACGACGACGACGGCACGGATGACGACGACGGGACGGACGACGACGACGCGACGGA
>CAYQEG010000174.1:7395-17040 GCA_964416435.1 uncultured Rickettsiales bacterium | reverse complement strand
GAAGAGGGAGCGGGGCTTGCCCCCCGTGACCGATGAGGGACGCAGGAATCGGGTCCCCAGACCCGCGCGGAGGGCCTCATTGCCGCGATCAGGTTGGTTGCCCGCAGATTCCGACGGTCCAGCGGCCCGAGGCCCAGGAACGACGAGAGAGTAGGGTCGCTCCCCTTCGACCGAGGAGTGACGCCGGGATCGGGACGCTGGGCCGAGGAGGCGCGGGCAAGAAGCCTGGTCGCGGCAATCAGTATCGTGAGGGGCCGTTTAGCCGTCGGCAACCTCACCGCTGGCCACTCCCAATCGGTCCGGTCCCCAAGGCTCAGAATCTCGTCCTCGCCGTAATCCACGCCGCGCTCGCCCCGTCCTCCGGGTCGACATACGGCCGGAACCCCGCCTTCAGGTAGGCCGCCACGACCACGTCGAACAGCTCGGTCGGTCCCGTCCCCCAGGCGCACAGCTTGCGGTGCCAGGAACGGTGCCCGTCGCTGCCGTCGTCCCAGGTACGGCACCGCTCGTCGCTGCGCTTGACCACCTTGCCGCGCTCGTCGATGAGGATGCGCACGCTGACCACGCCGCCGACCCCTCGGTCCTTGGCGGCCTGCGGGTAGATCACCTTGACCGGCTTGCGCAGCAGCGCCCCCCCGCCGGTGCCGACGATGGGGATGCCCGCCCGGTCCCGACGCTCCGAGCGCAGGTCCGCGACCACCCGGTCCGTGTTCCGCCCGATCTCGGTCTTCCAGGGCGCCATCGAGTTGGCCGACACCGCCACCGTCGTCGCGCACACCGACACGTCGAACGTGCCCGGCGTCACCCCGACCTCGACCCCGTCGACCCGCACCGTCGCCCCCGCGAGCTCGCCCCGGGGGCCGCTCGCCACCACCTCGAGCCGGCGCTGCCAGGGCTCCACCGCGATCTCCACGATCTCCGGGCGGCCCGCGAGCAGCGCCACCCGCACCGGCTTGCCCTTCCAGCAGTCGTCCTGGATCTCCAGGTCGTGCACCGACGCGGACAACACCAGGTCCTGGACCGGCGCCTGCCCCATCGGCTCCCCGTCGACCAGCAGCGTCACCGGGCCGGCCGCGCCGGGCACCTCGACCCGGACGTGGGCGTGCTCGGGATCGATCGCCTCGGGCGCCTCTTCCGTCTCGTCGCCCGGCTCGTGGGCCAACGCCACGCCGGCCAGGCAACAGACCGCGACACCGAACTGGAGGTAACGCACCTACAGATACTCGACGTAGAAGGGCTCGGGGGCCTGGACGTCCACCGAGCCGTCCGCCCGGGGCACCTGCACCACGAACCGGTAGGACCCGACGCCCGCGCCGGCGAGGTCCCGCACGCGCGTGCGGCTCGGGAAGTTGAAGACCCACCGGAACCGACGGGGGGTCGGGTCCATCGTGTCTTCGTAGGACGGCTCGGGCACCAGGTCCACCCAGTAGCCGTACCCGTCCGACGTCACCGGGCTGCCCCCCGACAGCTCGTCCGTGTAGTCCGCGCCGTCGAGCCGCTGCAGCGTGGCCATCGGCGCGCCGAAGAGCGGGTCGTCGCCGAGCAGCACGAACGACACCACCTCGCCACCCGTGTAGGCCGGCTCCGGCTGCACCTCGATCGCGCCCGCCTCGACGGCGTCCTCCGCCGCCCAGACCACGCCGCCGCTCAGGTCGAACGCCGGCGGCTTGCCCAGGTCCTCGAACGACGTCGGCTCTTCGCTGCCCGTGAGCCAGTGCTCGAACGCCTCCGCCGACACCGAGATCATGTAGTCCCCCTGCCGCGGCCCCCACATCGCGCCCGACGCCTCGTAGCCGCCGTGCCACCAGTCGTCCTCCTGCAGCGCGTAGCCGAGGTAGTCCTGGGCGTAGCCGAAGAACAGGACGTTCGACGAGCCGCCGGCGTCCCGCATCAGGTCCATCAGCTCTTCCGCCAGCCGCGTGCCCGGCTCACCCGCCCAGGTCGTGAAGTGGGTGCCCCCGACGCTGCCGACCGTCACGACCGTCTGGTCGGGCGCCGGCGAGTTCTCGTTGAACGGGATGCAGCCGTCCGTCAGGTCCGGATGGCTGAGGAGCTCGTCGCACGTCTCGTTGGTGGTCTCGCAGTAGACCGCCCCGTAGTCGTACTCGAACTCGCTGAAGTCGTAGCCGATCGCCTGCCGGTTCATCGGGAACCGGTAGGTCCGAGCGCGCAGATCCGGCTCGCTCGTGTAGTCCAGGTCCGGAAGCGCCACCTCGACGACGTCGGCGACATACAGGCCGATCTCGTCCATCCGGTCATAGCCGCCGGGCACCGCGCTTCCGTCGTCGACCGGCGGCAGGCCGGGGCTCGTCGGCGCGACATCGGCCGCCCACGCGTTGATCATCGCGACGTGCACGGGGTGGTCGAACAGCGCCTCGACGCGCTCTTCGATGCCGCCGCTGACGTCCTTGCTCATCGTGAAGTCGTCGATCCCGATGATCGTCCCGTGGATGGCGTAGTTCAGGAGCAGCGCCGTGATCTCTCCGTCCTTGCGGACCGAGATGAGCCCCATCTGGTCGTTCGTGTACTCCTCGAGGTCCTCGCACCGCCGGTCCTCGTGGCAGTCCGGCGCCTGGGCGATGCCGACCGCGAGCTCCGCCGGGCCCAGGTCGTCCAACGCCAACTCCACCGCGTCCGCCATCGCGTCGACCACGCCCTCGTAGAAGGAGGGGACGAAGTAGTCGGCGATCAGGTCGTACATCCCGCCCTGCACGAAGCGACCCGGGCCGCTGTGGGTGTGCGTCGCGCCGATGACCAGCGCGTGGTCCAGGTTGCGGCCGATGCGCTGCTCCAGCTCGACCACGACGGCGTCGCGGATCTGCTGAAGCATCGCGATCGTGTCGCTGCGCACGATGATGACCTCGAACCCCTCGCCCCGGCTGAGCGCGACAGCGGTGAAGTCGGGGTGACCGTGCAGCCGCTCGGTGGCGGGGTAGCGGTCGGCGTAGGGGCCGGGGTTGCTCGGCGCGCCGAAGATGCCGTTGTTGCCGACGGTGCCGATGCCGATCGGCACGGGCATGCGGACCTCCGCCGAGCCCGCCAGGAACGGGCCGGGCTCCGGCGCCGGCTCGTCCACGGGAGGGCAACCGGAAAGAACGAACAGGGGGACGATCAACAGCAACAGGCGGCGCATGCCGCGGACTCTACAGGCGCTCTTCGAGTCGCTCCAGGGCACCTTCGAACCGGCCGCCCACGATGGCGTCGGCGGACAGGAACGCGTACCAGCGGATGAGGGGGCCGCCGTCGACCTCGCCCCACTCCTTCCAGGTCACGACGGTGCCGCCGTCCTCGTCGGCCGCGCGCCAGGCGAGCTCGCCGGAGGACTGCAGGTCGCCCGAGGTGAGGCCGTAGGCGACGCTGTCGGCGCCGGCGGCGGTGACCGTGAGCACGCCGTCGCCCATCGGCTCGCTCTTCCAGGCGAACCCGGCGCCGGTCACGTCGACCTCGATCGTCTCGTCCGCCTCTGCGCTCCAGACCGACCACTCCGGCCACGTCGACAGGTCCCCGACAGCGTCGGCGACCTGGCGCGGTGAGGCGTCTTCGAAGGTGGCGGTGCGGCTCGCCTCCCAGGACGTCGGGAGCACGAAGCCCACCACGAGGACCAGGAGAGCGACGGCGACGGACGAGATGATGACGAAGCGAAGCACGGCGCCGGAGGCTGCCACGGACCGGCCCGCTCTGCAATGTTCCCTGCCCCTGGGGGGTAGTGTGTGCCGATGAAGGACTTCGTGAAGCACGAGCGACGGCTGTTGATCGCGCTGCTGGTGATCGTCGTGCTGAGCAACATCCCGTACGGCCACTACGCGCTCTACCCGCTGTCGCTGTTCAGCACCTGGGTGCACGAGATGTGTCACGGCGTCGCCGCCCTCAGCCTCGGCGGCCACATCGAGTGGCTGAAGGTCTTCCCCGACACCTCCGGCCTGGCCCTCACCGGGCGGCCGGCCAACCGGCTCGCCAACGCCTACGTGGCGAGCGCCGGCTACGTCGGCACCGCGGTGGTGGGCGCCGGGCTGCTCGCGCTGCGGCGGGTCGAACGGGTCGGCCGGGCCGGGGTGGGGGCGCTCGGCGCGCTGATGCTCCTGTCGGTGCTGCTGTGGGTGCGCAACCCCTTCGGCATCGCGGCGGTCGCGGCGATGGGCGGGCTGCTCCTGTTCGCCGGCATCAAGCTGAACCGCGAGAACTCCGCCCTGCTGTACGCCTTCCTCGCCGCTGCCTGCTGCCTCAACGCCTTCACCTCGATCCAGGTGCTGTTCAAGGGGGCGACGCTGCGGGTCGCCGGCGAGGCGGTCAGCCACAGCGACGCCCACTCGGTCGCCGACGCCCTGTTCCTGCCGTCCTGGTTCTGGGCCGGCCTCTGGCTGGTGCTGTCGGTCGGGCTCGTCGGGCTCGGCCTGCGGCTCGGCCACCGCGCGCGCAGGGAAGAGGCGGCGTGATGGGCGACGTCTGGCTCGACGACCTCCTCCGCGGGGACGCCGCCCCGGGCGCGGCCCAGGAGCCGGACCTGCCGAACAGGCCCGTCATCTGGGTCGACGCCGACGCCATGCCCCGGCCCCTGCGGGAGGTGCTCATCCGCGCGTGTGACCGGGAGGGGATGCAGGTCCTCTTCGTCGCGAACATCCGGCTGAGCCTGCCGACGAGCCCGCTGGTGCGGTCCATCGTGGTCGAGCAGGGGCCCGACGTCGCCGACGACTACATCGCCGACCGGGCCCGCGCGGGGGACCTGGTGGTCAGCCAGGACATCCCGCTGGCCGCGCGGGTGGTGCCGCGGGGCGTGCACGTGCTGCAGACCAGCGGACGGGAGCTCGACGAAGAGTCGGTGCAGGCCGCCCTCGCCGTCCGCGACCTCAAGGAGTCGCTGCGGGAGGCCAACGAGATGACCGGCGGGCCGCCGCCGTTCGGACCGAAACAGAAGCAGCGGTTCGCCAACGCCCTGGACCGCTGGCTCGCCCGGGCCTGCTAGGAGCCTGGAGCGCATTGGAGCCCGAGCCCCGTGAGACCGGGGCGTCCGAGGCCAAGGCGCGACGAGGAGATGCATCGGGAATGCGCGACGAGGAGCAACGCCGGGATCGGGCGCATCCGGTCCTCGGGGCGACAGGCGGCTATGCGCTCCAGGCTCCTAGTGGTTCTGCACAGGGAATTCGGTGAGTTGATCGTGATGGCCTGCGCGTTGATGACAAGGCGGGAGGAGCGGAGCGGGGTGTTTCCCCCGCGACCGACGACCAACGCAGGCAGCGGCGGGCAGGGCGCACGAGGACTCACCAGAGTCCCTGTGCTGGACCACTAGAGGCGTCGCCGGCCGCGGCCCCCCAGGAACAGCAACCCCACCAGCCACGCCCCGACGCCGACCGGCGTCGAGCCGCCGCTCGCGCAGCCGCAGCCGACGCTGCGGATGTCGCCCTGGGGGTAGGCGTCGAGCTCGCCGTCGTCCTGGGCGTTGTCCTGGGACCCGTCGTCGTCGTCGGACGGGCCCGGTCCGTCGTCGTCGTCATCGCCCGAGTCGGGCTGGGAGTCGTCGTCGTCCGAAGGCCCGGCGTCGTCGTCATCGGCCGCGTCGTCGTCATCGTCCCCCGCCGGCGGGGTCCAGCCGGAGGGCGCGAAGTCCACCTCGAAGGTGTACGACACGGTGGGACCGGACCAGCAGGCGACGGCGATGTAGACCCGCCCGTTGGCGTAGCCCGTCTCGCTCACCGGCCCCTGGTAGTCCTCGTCCATGTTGTTGGTGAGCAGGTCGGTGTTCTCGTCGTAGACCCAGAAGTCCAGGTCGGACGTGCCGCCGCTCCAGTCCATCGTGAACGTCGCGCTGTCGGCGCACGGGAAGTCGACGACGAACCAGTCGACGTCGCTCGTCCAGGTGTTGCCGTTGTTGCCGCAGGCGAGGCTCGCGGTGACGGTCAGGTCGCCGCCGGCGCTGTCGATGGCGTCGTAGTCGTTCTCACCGTCCCAGTCGTTGGGCTCGGACTCGCTGGCCGTCTCCGGCGGCGCGTCGCAGTCGCCGTAGGGACCGTCGTCGTCGTCGTCGTCAGGCCAGGCGTCGTCGTCGTCCCCGGACCAGGAGTCGTCGTCGTCGCCGCCGCCCCAGGGGTCGCCGGACTCGACGCCGTTGCACCAGCCGCCCTGGCAGGTCTGGCCGCAGGGACAGTAGTCGCTGCCCGCGGGCGCGCCGCAGGCGGTCCCCCCCGACGGGTACAGCGCGCAGGCCGCCTCGGTGTCGTCACAGGACAGCGTCCGGTCGCCGGTGCCGCCGTTGTAGGACGACGTCATCGTGGAGTCCCAGTAGCTGCTGTGGTCGAGCCCGACGTAGTGGCCCACCTCGTGGGTCATGACCGACTGCGCGTCGTTGCCCCAGTCGCCCGCGACCCAGTTGTGGTCCTGCTCGTTCATCGCGATGGTCGCCGACGTCAGCTCGCAGTTGTAGTTCCAGGAAGGGAACGTCACCGCGAGCACGCCGGAGCCCAGGCTCGCCGGCCAGCCCCACTGGTAGAAGCCGACCGCCTCGTTGCTGTTGCCCCACATCGGGTCGCCGGTGGTGTTCGACGCCCGGGTGACGGTGAAGTCCGAGCAGCCCGGCTCACCCCACTCCTCCATCGAGTCGGTGATGATCTGGAGGGCCTCGGCCTCCGAGAAGTCCCCCGACGGGAAGTTCGTAGCGTAGCGCCACTCCGCGTGGTTGGCCGGCCAGTGGGTGTACGTGCCGCCGCCGCAGCTCTGCAGGGGGTCCCAGGCGCCCGCGGTCGCGGGCAGGGCGACGACCCCGACGAGCACCGTGAGCAGGAGGAGCGTGGGCCTCATCGGCCGCTCCCCAGCGCGACCATCTCGCCGCGGAGGATGTCGAGGGTGCGTGGCTTGCTCGCCGGCGGGTCGTAGCGGTGCAGCCGGCCCGTCGCTTCGTCGCGGGTGTACATGGCCATGCGCAGCTCACGGTCGAGGACGAGGCCGTCGGGGGACGCCACGAGGCTGTACTTGCTCTGTCCGAGGGACGTCAGGTACCAGCCGCCGTCGACCTGGCGCAGGAACAGGACGCAGCGCTCGCCGTCCCGGAACGTCGCGTCGCCGGGGATGCGGGTCGTGATGCCGTCCACGACGCCGCCGATCTGTTCGATCTCGACCTTGTCGGGGGCCGCGCCGTACAGCACCTCTTCGACGTGCAGGGTCGTGTGGGTGAGCGGCCGCTGCCACTGGGGGTGGAGGCTCTGGCGCGCCGCGCCGACCGTCGCGACCACGACGGCGGTGCTCAGCCGAGCCTGCTCGGCGTCGGTGAAGTAGAGGGCACTGGTCGCGGATCCCGCCACGGGGACCAGGACCAGGGCGACTGCGAGCGCAAGGGACCGCGTCTTGAACATCGCCGGGCACTCCCGACCGCCGCCTGAGCGACCGTCGACCTGCCCTCTCCGTGCCGTACATGCCCCGGGCTCCCGACCGGTGCGAGCTCAATGGAGCACCGACTTATTGAGCTCATGTTGAGGCCAGATGGGATTAACGGCTTCTTGACACATGGTCATAGCGGTGACCATCAGGCCTGACTGTCGACGGGAGGTTGGACTCAGCGGACCGTTCTGTCCGTACGGATCCCCTTGGAGGGGTGGCGGTCCCGTGTGAATGTGCCACCATGAGGGGTTGCTTTTGGGTGATCGTCGCGGTGGGGACCGCGTTCGTCAGCGCCTGTACGCCGATCAGGAGGGGGTCCGACGACTCCTCCGGGGCGTTGTCGACGCTGATCTGCACCGCGTTGGACGACCATGTCACAGCGCACTGGCCCGAGCCCGAGATCATTCAGCTCGAGGCACGGATCCAGGGGCCCGACGGCTCCCTGAGCCCGGTGGACGGGTCGGTCTCCTGGACCGTGCTGGACGACTTCGGGGGGAGCGTGACGAGCCACGGGGTCTACACGACGCCGTGGAACCACGGCGGGGTAGCCCGGATCGAGGCGCAGGTCGGCCCGGACAGCGCGATCTGCGAGATCGAGGTCCACCTGGAGCTCCTCATCGACCTGACCGCCTCGGGCGCCGTCGTCGAGGCGTCCACCGACGCCCTGGCCGACCCGGAGGTCGACCCCGACTGCGCCCCCGAGCTCAGCTACCCGCTGGACGGCGCCAAGATGCCCCGCAACCTCGCGCCGCCGACCGTCCAGTGGTCGGCGATCGAGGGGCAGGACGTGTTCGTCGTCTCGGCCGCCGCCCCCTTCGCGACGGCGACGGTGGTGACGACATCGCTGGAGTGGACCCCCGAGCCGGGCGCCTGGTTCGCGCTGACCCAGCCCGACCTGGACGTCGAGCTGTCGCTGACCGTGGCGGGGGGAGAGTGGAGCGGCGACGGGCTCGCCGACGGCCTCTGCACCTCGCCGGACGAGCCGGCGATCACCCTCGGCGAGCTGGGGTTGCAGGGCACGGTCTACTACTGGAGCCCGTCGACGATGGGACTGTGGCGGCTGGAGGTGGGCGCGACCGAGGCCGAGCCGTGGCTCAGCCAGGAGGAGACGGGCTACTGCGTCGGCTGCCACGCGGTCAACCTGGGCTCGCCCGAGCGGCTGGCGATGAACTACGGCCTCGGCGAGGCCTGGGCCGTGGTGGCGGACATCGAAGAGCCGCAGCAGCCCATCCTCGATCCCGAGCTCGTGCGCGGGAACTTCCTGACGCTGGACCCCTCGGGGGAGCGGCTGGTGCGAAGCCTCGAGGGGGTGCTCTACCTGCACGACGTGGAGACCGGCGAGGAGCTGGGCGCGCTGCCGACGGTCGGTCACGCGACCCACCCCGACTGGTCGCCGGACGGTGAGCAGATCGTCTACTCGTCCTGCGAGTACGCCGACGACGCCGAGGACTGGCGCGCCCACGGCTGCTCCATCGCGATCATCGAGGTGCTCGACGATGACCAGTTCGGGCCGTCGGAGGTCGTCGTGCCGCTGGACGACCACAGCTACTACTACCCGTCCTTCTCGCCGGACAGCGGCTGGCTGGCGTTCAACCGGGCGCCGGACATGCCGGGCGGAGCGCACGACAGCGACGACAACCGCATGGCCGAGATCCTGGTGCTGTCCCTGGACGACCGGTATCCGATCCTGCTCAGCGCCGCGAACACCGGGCCGGGCCGCACCAACTCGTGGCCGCGCTGGGGCCCGACCGACGGCCGGACCGCCTGGCTCGCGTTCGGCTCCCGCCGGCACTACGGCGCCTACACCACCGGCATCGCCCAGGTCTGGATGGCCGCGGTGGACCTCGACGTCGCCGGCACCGGCGCCGACCCGAGCTCCCCGCCGGTCTGGCTCCCCGGCCAGGACACGACGACCGGGAACCACACGCCGGTCTGGGTGCCGAGGTACACGGCGCCCCAGTAGGCGGCTGCTGCCTGGGCACTTGACTCGGCCGCGGCTTCCGAGACACCCGGGGCGGCCCATCCCAGGTCATGAAACGCGGATCGCGCGGAAGGTGCGGATCACGCGGAGGCAGGGCGGGGTCCCCACATCCGCTTGCTCCGCCGGATCCGCGTGAGAGACCACTTCGGGCACATCTGGCGTCAGCTGACTGTGCCGCCCCGGGGACGCCAGACAACGCCGAGACAACCCATCTGGCCCCCAGTTGGCGCCACCAGCCGCCAAGTACCGCCGAGACAACCCATCTGGCCCCCAGTTGGCGCCACCAGCCGCCAAATACC
>CAYQEG010000174.1:0-7295 GCA_964416435.1 uncultured Rickettsiales bacterium | reverse complement strand
TACCGCCGAGACAACCCATCTGGCCCCCAGTTGGCGCCACCAGCCGCCAAATACCGCCGAGACAACCCATCTGGCCCCCGCCTCGCCCACAAGATGCCCGTCTGACGAGAGCTTCTTTGCGGCTTGTCTGCTTGGCGCGAGAACAAGAAGGCCGCGGCCGGGAACGGCTCAACGCAGGCCGAAGAGCGCTTCGCCCGGCGGTGAGCGGAGTGAAGTGCACAGGCAGTAGATCCCCAGGCCCCAGGGTCGGAGTTACGCTCGCCAGGGCGCGCACAACGGGGACGCTCGGGCTCAGCGTCGGACTTACGCTCGTCCGGGCGCGCATAACGGGGACGCTCGGACTCAGGGGCGGGGATACGCTCGTCCCGGCGCGCATAACGGCGACCCTCGGGCTCAGCGTCGGACCTACCCTCGTCCGGGCGCGCATAACGAGGACCCTCGGGACCAGGGATCCCCCCCCGCGACCGACGGACAGTGCAGCCCTCGTCGGTCAGGACGCGCGGGGACCGATCAGCCCCCTGACGGGGGAGAGTTACAGGTGCGGGGGAACCAGTCGGCCATCAGGCCGTTCATGGTCGGGATGTCCCAGCCGTGGCCGAAGGCGTAGTCGTACTCCCGCTCGACCTGCTGGCCCGCGTCCTCGAACATCAGCGCCCCGTCCTCCACCGCGGCGCGCGGCACCACGGTGTCCGCCTCGTCGTGGACGAACAGCGCGGCGCAGTCGTCGTCCCACGGGGTCGACGGCCAGGCCGAGAACGGGTTGCTGCCGGCGTGGTTCATGATCGCGGCGACACGACCGGCGTGGCGCCAGCCGAGGTAGATCGCGGCCGCCCCCCCGGCGGAGCTCCCGAACAGCCAGATCCGATCCCGGTCGATGTTCCAGTCGGTCTCCAGGGCGTCCAGCGACGCGTCGAAGAAGTCCTGGTCGACCTCCTCGTCGGTCCAGCTGAGCCGGCCGTCCCCCGCCGGTCGGGGCAGCGGCAGGGCGGCGATCCAACCCATCTCGTCGGCGAACGCGGCGACCTCCAGGCCGCCGGGCTCGATCAGCGCGAACTCGTTCTCGGCCCGGGTCAACGGCATGCGACGGGCGACCACCACCAGCACCGGGGCGGCCTCGGCGGGGTCGAGGGTGGCCGGGACATAGACCAGCATCTCGTGGTCGGGCACGTCGTCGCCGGGGGTGCCGAAGTCGGCGAACTCCACCCAGCTGCCCCCCACCGCGCCGCCGGCCCCGCCGCTGGCGTCGCCGCAGGTCGCGTCGTCGTCGTCGGCCCCGTCGTCGTCGTCGACCGGAGCGGCGCTGTCGTCGTCGTCGCCGGGGCCGCAGGCCGGCATCAGCAGGAGCAGCGCGGCGGTGGGGACCAGCCGCCACCCGGAGATCGAAATGCAGGAGGGGACCATCGGTCGCAGGTTAGCAGCGGCTTGGGTACCCTCCCGGCATGCGGCGACGCCTGATCGTGATGCGCCACGCCAAGAGCGCCTGGGACACCGACGCCCCCTCCGACCACGCCCGGCCCCTGAACGGGCGCGGGCGCCGGGACGCCCCGAAGATGGGGCGCACCCTCGCCAGCCTGGCGTGGGTGCCGGACACCGTCTGGAGCAGCGACTCCGAGCGCACCCGAGAGACCTGGGAGCGGATGGAGGAGGAGCTCGGGGCCGAGTGCGACCCCGTGTTCACCCGCGAGCTGTACCACGCCGGCCTGGGCGCGCTTCAGACCGCCGCCACCGACTGGCCCTCCGGGGCGGAGACCGTGCTGGTCCTCGGACACAACCCCGGGTGGGAGTCCACGGTCTCCAACCTGACCGGCATCCCGGTCACGATGACCACGGGAAACGCGGCGCTGCTCGTCGGCGAAGGCGCCACGTGGGCCGAAGCGATGAGCAACGGCTGGCGGCTGGACCGGCTGATCCGCCCGCGCGAGCTGTAGCGGGCAATAGGGCGGTCGACCCGCCGTAGTCTCCTCGAGGTGACGACATGAGCGACGGTGGCAACGAGTTCGACTTCCAGCTGGATCCCGAGCGGATCGAAGAGTCCATCGCCCAGCTCGGCGACAAGCTCAAGCGGCTGGTCGAGGACCACCGGTTCAGCAAGGTCCGGCTGAGCCGCAAAGGCAAGCCGATCCTCCCGGACATCCCCCTCGCCGCGTTCGTCGCCGGGGAGGCCGCGTCGCTGTGGCTGACCGGGCCGCTCCGGCTGATCCTGGTGAACCTGGGGATCGGCTCGCTGATCCGGGTCGAGCTGGTCAACGAGTCCGACGAGCGGGTCGCGACCGGGCGCCAGCACTTCATGGACGGCGACCTCGAGGAGGCGGAGGCCGCCTACCGCGAGGCGCTGCGCATGAAGCCGTCCAACCCCGCCGCGAAGTACAGCCTCGCCGTGCTGCTCCGCATCACCGGGCGAGTGGACGAGGCCCGGCCGCTGCTCATCGAGGCGGCGGCCGTCGACGGCCACCCCGACGCCCCCCCGGCCGCCGCGCTCCTCGACAAGATCGGGCGAGGCGGCGCCGGCGAGCTGACCGAGCCCTAAACGGCCCCGCACAATACTGAGGCCCTCCGCGCGGGTCTGGAGACCCGATTCCTGCGTCCCTCGTCGGTCACGGGCGCAAGGCCCGCTCCCTCTTCGGTCCTTGACCTCGGCCCTCCATCCTCCCCGCTCCCCGGGGCCTCATGATCATGAGGGGCCGTTTAGATCGCCTCCCCCAGCCAGGGGAACATCGGCTCGATGGCCGGGGCGAGGGCGACGAACAGGTCGAACAGCGGCGTCGGCCGCAGCACCTCCACCCAGTGACGCAGCGCCAGGTCGGCCTGCTCCTGGGTCAGGTCGAGCTCCAGGTCGGTGTCCTGCCCCAGCAGCAGGTCGCACACCAGCATCCCGATGCCGAGGTCGGGCGAGAACTCCAGCGCGAGCCCGAGCATCGCCCGCGCTGCGGCGACCCCGCCGCCTCCCAGGTAGACCTCGGCGTACGCGGCCGCGGCCTGGGCCACCGCCTCCCGGCCGAGCCGCGCCTCGGGGTCCTCCGGGGCGAACCCCAGCGCCTCGGACACCCGCCCCGCCGCGGCCGCGACGTCCCCGTGGAGCAGATCGATGCGCGCCAACCCCATCAGCGGCCGGACGGTGGTGAGCTGGAGCGTGCCGTCCTTCAGGGTCAGGCAGCGCTGGTAGGCGGCTGCAGCCTCCGCGTGTTCGCCGACGCCCTCCCGCAGCTCGCCCACCGCGAGGAACAGCGCCGCGGCCGGCTCGGCGGCCGGCTCCCATCGCTCCAGCCAGGCCAGGACGTCGGCCGGACGGTCGTGCAGGGCCCGCGCGACGAGCACCAGCAGCTCCCCGCCGTGGGGCCAGCCGCTCAGCGACAGCGCGCCGCGATCGAGCAGCTCCGCCGTCTGCGCCGCCACCCCCGCTGCGAGCGACGCGTCGTCCCAGTACCGCGCCAGCTCCAGCAGCTTGAAGCGGGCGTACCGGTCGCCCGGGTCGGCCTCCAGGCTCGCCCGCAGGAGCCGGGCGTCGCGCTCCTTCTTGTCTCGCTCCGCGGCCCGGTCCCGGGTGTAGCCCAGGTGCTCGACGACGGCGTCGTCGGGGAGCGCGACGAGCCGCCGGCTGGTGCGGCGCAGCATCGCTCGGACCGACTCGGAGCAGTCCTCGTGGATCCGGTGGAGGTACCGGACCTCCGGCTCCCGGCGGAACAGCCGGAGCAGCCGGCTGTCGCGGTGGTGTCCGTGGTCGAACGCGCTCCGCACCACCAGGGTGGCGGCGCCGACGTCGGGGTCGGCGAGGACCCGCTCGATGGCCTCGCGCGCCGCCGCGGTCAGCCGCTCGTCCGCGTCGAGCACGAGCACCCAGTCGCCGTCCGCGAGCTCGAGCGAGGCGTTGCGGGCGGCCGCGAAGTCATCGTCCCAGGGGCGGTGGCCGACCGACGCCCCGGCCGCCTGCAGCAGCGCCACGGTGTCGTCGACCGAGCCGGTGTCGAGCGCGCAGATCTGCGCGTCGAGTCCGGACAGGGAGTCGAGCAGCCCGGGGAGCATCGCCTGCTCGTCCCGGACGATGAGGCAGAGGCTCAGCGAGGCGAACCGTCCCAGGGCTCGATCCAGAGGTGCTGGATCTCCGCCCGGGCGTCGCTGAGCGAGAACGCCCAGCGGCCGACGAGGTCCGACGGGTCGCCGCTGCGGCGCACCGTGACGGGCCCGAACTCGACCCCGTTGACGACCACCAGCAGCTTGCGGCCGTCGTACCAGAGCTCGACCAGGTTGAGCTCCCCTTCCCCGGTCAGCCAGTCCCGGCGCAGCTTCTCCGTGAGGCGCTCCGCGCCGCGCACCTTGAGCTCGCCGGTGCCGTCGAACCGCACGTAGAAGTCGGCGTCGGGGAAGTCGATCCAATGCTCCGCGTCGGTGTTGGGGCAGGTGACGCCGTACCGCGCGTGGAAGCTCCCGGCCCGCCAGCGGCGGGTGACGTCGGCGCTCACGTCGCGGGTCGTGTCCCAGGTCACGAGGCGGTGGGCGATGGGTCGCTGATCGGGGTCGGCCTCCAGCGGCAGCGCGCGGATCGACTCCCCGCCGGCGTCCGTCGCGGAGTCGTCTCCGGCGCCGGGCGCGTCGGCCTGGGCGACCGGGGTGCCGTCACCGCTCTGGGCCTGCTCCCAGGCACGCTGCCGGGCCTCCGCCGCCTCCCGCGCCTGGGCCTCCGCGTCGGCCTCGCGCTGGGCGATCGCGGCGACCGCCTCGTCGTACCGTCGCCGGGCCATGCCGCGGTCCGCGGACAGCTGCCAGGACGCCGCCCGAGTCGGCTCCATCTCGCCGCCGTCGAGCGTGTTCAGCTCACCCGCGACCCAGTAGTCGCCGCTGGGCAGGAAGTACCACTGGACGCCCGCGCCGGCGGTGGACGCCACGTCCACCTGGCGGGCGAGGGCGTCGGAGAAGCTGCGCAGCAGCGGGTCCCGGGGCGGTGGGTCGGCCAGGGGAGGCAGCGGCTTGCCGCTGTTGGGCACGCGCAGCTTGACCACGGTGAAGTTGCGCTCGATGTACCGGATGCGACCGCGGATGCGGCGGTCCCACTCGCCGTCCTCGCCGCCGTCCCAGTACCAGCTCGCCTTGCGGGCGTCCTCGGCCTCCTTGAGCCACGAGTACGACGCCATCGCGTTGCGGCGCTCCCACCAGACCGCCGCGAGGGAGTAGTAGACGTCCGCCCGGTCCTTGCCGGCGCGGGTCTCGTAGGCCTCGGTGAACATCGCCTCGGCCTTGACGAGGCCGCCCGCTTCGAGGAATGCCCAGCCCGCCGCGAGCTTCTCCACCACCAGCCGGACCTCTTCGTCCGACGGCTCGTCGGCCGCGGTCCGCCCCGGGAGGAGCAGCAACGGCAGGAGCAGCAGCGTCAGCCAGCGTGGGTTCATCGAGTGTCCAAGCCTACGGTGCTCACAGCAGGCGAACCACCGGTTCGTCCCGCATGAGGACCTTGTTGGTCTTCAGGTCGACGACGTGGGCGGTCAGCCAGCGCTCGGAGTTGACCCCGAACGCGATCTCCAGGCGAGCCTTGCGGTCGCGGGGCGAGTGAGGCGGGTCGAGGCTGCCGAGGGTCGGCTCGGACTCGTTGAGGTGCACGACCAGGACCTCGGTCCCGCCCGAGCCGCCGACCTTGTGGAGCTGGCCCGCCTTGTCCCAGGCGAAGGCGCGGTCGCCCTCGGCGTCGGGTCGGCCGATCTCGCTGACCACGAGCTTGAAGACGCGCTCCGGCTCGCCCAGGGAGCAGGTCGGCACCAGCCGCTTCTTCCAGAAGTCGTGCTTCGTCGGGATGCGGGTCCCCTTGGGGATGATCACCTCGTACTCGGGCTCGTGGGTCTCCGCGTCGTACGTCAGGAACGCGTAGTCGTGC
The DNA here is from genome assembly GCA_964416435.1 of uncultured Rickettsiales bacterium. GTDB lineage: Bacteria > Myxococcota_A > UBA796 > UBA9615 > UBA9615 > CAYQEG01. The sequence continues at coordinate 1,435 of CAYQEG010000174.1, read as the reverse complement.
ACGATGAAGTCGGACTGCTCGAACGCCTCGGCGGCGTAGGCGCAGGCGCCGTAGGCGACCGCCTCGAAGGGCTGCCAGGCGCGCACCCGGTCCCGCCCGAACCGCTCCTCGAAGCGGAGGTAGACGTCGGGCAGCAGCGTCGAGCCGCCGACCATCAACACCTCGTCGATGTCGTCGACGCCGACGCCGGCGTCCATCGACTGCTTCAGGCACTCGTCCAGACAGGCTTCCACTGACAGGTACAGACCGCGCTGCTCGAGGATGTGGATCAGGCGGGCGCGATCGAACCGCAGCGCGTCCGCCTTGCCCCGCATCCGGGCCTCGAAGAGCGCGATCTCCTCCGGCGGGGTCACCGCGAACGTCTCCGACGGCGAGAAGAAGACCGCCTCCTTGACCCGACGCGCCTCCCCGAGCATCAGCCGGTGCCAGAAGGCCTGGTCGCCCCCGACCTCCGGGTTCAGCCGGTACTCCAGCGCCTCGCAGAAGTCGTCGAGCAGCCACTCGTCCACCCGGTTGCCGCCGACGAGGCGACCCGCCTTGGCGATCACCTCGCAGCGCCCCTCCTCCATGCCCCGGGGGCTCAGGTCGACGATCGCGAGGTCGAGGGTGCCCGCGCCGAAGTCGCACACGAGGACCCGGCGCCGGTCCTTGAGGCTGACGCCGTAGCCCATCGCCGCGGCGACCGGCTCGTCCAGGAAGTGGACCTTGCCGATGCCGAGGCGGCGGCAGATCCCCGACAGCTCCGCCCGGTAGGTCTCGTAGCTGTCGACCGGGGCGGTGATCGTGAGTTCGCGGATGCGCTCGCCGGTGTGCAGCTTGACCGAGCGCATCAGCTCCCGGAGGAACAGCTGACCGACGTCCCGAGCGCTCAGCTGCCGGCCGTCGCGCTGGGCGAGGGTCCGCAGCGGCGCTCGCTGCAGGGCCGTCTTGAAGCTCGGCACGAAGCCGGGCAGGCGCTCGGTCTCGCTGCGCTCCAGGGCGCTGCGACCGATGATCGCGTGCTGACCCCAGAAGTTGCGGCGCAGCCAGAAGGGCCGCCGGCCCATCCGGGCCCAGAAGCCGAGGTGATCCTCGGAGACGATCTCCGTCGCCGACGGCACGAGCCGGGGCGCCTCCAGGTGGTCCTCACCGGAGGGCTTGCGGCAGACGTCGGGGAGCAGCATCAGGCGCGGCCGATGCGCCTCCGGATCCCAGCGGGCGAGGCCGGTGTTGGAGGTACCGAGATCGAGGGCCCAGGCCATGCGGCCCGGATCCTATCAGCCGCGACGTCGCGTGATCCCGAACAGCCCCAGCATCAGCGCCAGCGCGAGCCCCGGACCGGCCCCCGACGAGTCGGCGACATCCAGCATGCAGCCGCCGGCGCGGGCCGAGCTCCGGCCGCCGTCGTCGTCGTCGTCGTCGTCGTCGTCGTCGTCGTCGTCGTCGTCGTCGTCGT
>CAYQEG010000173.1:12729-17057 GCA_964416435.1 uncultured Rickettsiales bacterium | reverse complement strand
CCTGACCCGCCAGTCAGTCGCCAGATGCCCCGTCTCCACCCTCGTTGGCGGCCTGACCCGCCAGTCAGTCGCCAGATGCCCCGTCTCCACCCTCGTTGGCGGCCTGGCCCGCCAGTCAGCGGCCAGATGAGTCGTCTCGGCCGCGCTCTCGCGTGCGCAACCGGAGGGGACGGAGCGAGTGCGCGGAGCGCGGGCTACCGGATCGCGGTGTCCGCGGCGCCGGCCGGCGCCGCGGCGGTCGCCGTCTCCCGGTAGACGCCCATGGCCAGGTTGCCGAGGTGCTCCTCGCCGTCGCGAGCGTAGATCTCGATCTGGTTCTCGCCCGGCTCCAGCGCCACTTCGAGCTCGAAGTCGTGCTCGTCGGTGACGCCATCGACGCGGTGGTAGCTGACCTTCTTGTCGTTGACGAAGACGAAGATGTCCCGCACCCCGTCGTTGTCGACGACAGTGCCGGAGAGCGTCAGTGCGTCCGTGGAGACCACCGTGCCGCCGACGCTCCGGGCGAGCGACACCACCGGGGGGCTGTTGCTCAGGTAGCGCTGCGGGCGGGCCAGCTCGTCGTTCTTGGCGGCGGGCACCAGGTCGGAGGCGCTCACCCAGCCGGGCGTGCCCCACGGCAGCTCGACGCGGAACCAGCCACCGAGGCGACCGTCGACCTGCACCGGGCCGTCCAGCGTCGCCACCTGCTCGGTGTGCTCGGACGTTCCGCCGCGCACCGCGGCGCGGGCGCCCTTGGGCTTCATCCGTCGATCGACCGACGTGATCGGGTCGCTGGGGCTGAACAGCGGCACCTCGAGGTCGCTGCTCACGACCTCCAGGAAGTTCTCGTCCCCGACGCTCAACTGGGCCTCGATGGAGTCGCGGCCGCTGACCTCGTCGGCCACGCGGAAGTGCAGCGTGTGCACGATCGTCTCGCCGGGCTTCAGGCTGAACTGCCCGCTGCCCTCGGTCAGGAACAGGGAGTCACCGCTGCGGTTGCGCAGGGTGATGAAGCCGGACTGGCGCTCCAGGGCGTCGGCCGCGTCCTGGTTGGCGAGCCACAGGTCGGACGTGGCGCCGGTGCCGATGTTCTGCACCGAGACGACCAGGTCGACCTCTTCGCCGGGCTGGAGCAGCCCGTCACCGTTGCCTCGGCTGGTCGCGGTGCCGCCGTCGACCACCTGCCAGGAGAAGGCGAAGCGCGGGCGCGGCACCTCCTCGATCTGCAGCCGGCTGACGAACGGGGCCGGGGCCGGGGCGCCGTCGGTGAAGAAGTGCCAGGTGACCTCTTCGGTCCGCGCGTTGAGCCACAGGCCCGGCTTGGCGCTGACCGCGAAGCTGCGGGTCTCGCCCGGGGCGAGCTTGCCGAAGACGAACTCGCGCCCGCGGAAGAAGCGGCCCTCCGTCACCGCGCGGAGGCGGTGGAGCGGCTTCTCCGACGTGTTGGTCACCGTCAGGGTCACGGAGCTGTCCAGGCCGGGGGTCAGCATGCCGTCATCCCCGCTGACCTCGACCGCCACCTGCAGCGTCGTCGGCGGGGCGCCCTTGCGGGGCCTGCGGACGCCCGGCGCGGACGACCAGTCGATGCCCTGCTCGCCGAGCTGGGACTCCAACTCGTCGACCCGGGGGGCGAGCAGGGACGCGAACGTCTCCTGGGCCACCTGGAGCATCTCGCTCGCCCGGGGGGTCGGCGCCGCGAGCAGCAGCGCCTTGGCCGCCTGGACCTCGGGGTCGGACAGGTTGTCCGCGGGTCCCGTCTCGCGGTCCGGATCGACCGAGTCGAAGCACTCGTCACACGAGTAGACCCACGCGGGCACGCCGGAGTCGCCGCTCCCGGAGCCCCACTCGAAGGGGTTGTCGAGGTCCTCTTCGCGCAGCTCGAAGTCCTGCCAGAAGAGCTGCACCTGCCGGGTGCCGTCCTCGTTGGCGCGGACCAGGGCGGGACGCAGCTCGATGTCCGGCAGCACGCCGACGCCCTGGATGGTGTTGCGGCCACCGGTCTTGTACTGGGCGATCGTCAGCTTGAGCGCGCCCTCGTGGAAGTCGCGGTCGTACAGGTTCTGCACGGAGCCCTTGCCGAAGGTGCGCACCCCGAGGACCGGGGCGCGGTCGTGCAGCTGCAGCGCGCCGGCGACGATCTCCGACGCGGACGCGGACGCCTCGTCCACCAGCACGACGATCGGCAGCTCGTCCTCGGTGCCGAACTTGCGGGCGGGGGTGTCCTCCCGCGCCTGGCCCGCGAGCCCCTCGGTGGAGACGATGACGCCGCCGTCCAGGAACTTGTCGGCGACCTCGATCGCCTCCTGCAGGTAGCCGCCGGGGTTGCCGCGCAGGTCGAAGACGATGCCCTTGAGCTTGCCCTGCTTGTCCTCGATCGCGTCGGTCTCCAGCTCCTCGAGCGCCTCCTCGATCCGGTCGTAGGTCTGCTGGGCGAAGTGGGACACCTCGATGAGGCCGATGCCGTCCCCCGCGTAGGCCCACTCGACCGACGGGACCTCGATCTTGTCGCGCGTGATCGTCACCTCGCGGTCCGGGGTCTCACCGTCGCTGACCGTGATCGTCACCTCGGTGCCGACCTCGCCGCGCAGCTTGCTGACCGCCTCCTGGAGCGACATGTTGACCGTCGACTCGCTGCCGATCCGATCGATGCGGTCGCCCGCCTTGAGGCCGGCGCGCCAGGCGGGGGTGTCCTTCAACGGGTAGAGGATGGTCAGCCGCTGGTCGCGGATGCCGATGGTGATCCCGAGGCCGCCGAAGTGGCCCTTGTTCTGGATCTGCATCTCCCGGTAGTAGTCAGGCTCGATGAAGACGCTGTGGGGGTCGAGCGTCTCGAGCATGCCGTTCATCAAGGCGTACTCGATCGGGGGGCGCTCGACGGTCTCGTCCAGGTTCTCGTCCGCGAAGACGGCGACCTTGCGCACGACGCCGGTCAGGTCCGCCACGCTCCGCAGCTCCGGGAGGACGATCTCCGTGCTCTCGGTGTCGACCACGACCTCCAGCAGCCGGGCGCTCTCGTCCAGCGTGTAGAGGAACTCGGGCACCCGTCGGCCGACCCGATCGAGCGCGCCGACGAGCATCTCGTCGGGGTGCACGCGCGTGGGGTCGACGTACTCGCCGTTGACCTTCGCGGCGGCGGCGTAGAAGTAGCGGAGCTCGGACAGGTCGTACTCGGCGTCGTCTCCGAACGCGCTGGCCAGCTGCAGGCGGGCCCCGGCCGCGGCCAGGGGGTTGCCTCCCTCGGGGCTCATCAGGATCCACGCGCCGACCGCGGCGGCGGCCAGGAGCATGGCGGCGGCGAGCTTTCGGCTCATGACTTCGGGCAAGGCGGAGCCATGCGGGGCCTCCGCGGCGAGGGTGCGTGGGGTCGTCTGCATTCAGCCATTCCGGAAGGTCGTGTGCCTGGGGCACGTCTGTGGATCATGGGTGGCCATCGGTCCATCCGCAAGTCATGGGTGTTTCGCGTCGAAAAGACACCGCTGCGCGGCGAGGTCATCCGTTGACACAGTCGAAGACAGACCGTAGAAAGCCTCGTCCCCGTCCCCCGGCCCCCAAGGCGACGTCGATGGTTCTCAGGACCCGCTGCCCCAGCTGCGGAGCAACGTACCGACTGCGTGAACCGCTCCCCCACAAGGGGAAGCGGTATCGGTGCACGTGCGGAACGGTCATCACCATTTCGTACCCGGACAACGTGATCGCGGAGTTGAAGCGTCGTGGGGTCGGGTTCGAGCCGCCCCCCAAGACTGGAGACCACGTCCAGACGGACGATGTTCCCGCAGACTCGACGCGAACCGACCCGCAGGCGGCCCCGCTGCCGAAACCGGCGCCCCCTCCGAAGCCTGCGCCGCCGCCGGCCCGGCCCCCCGCCCCGGCGCGACCGCCCGCCGAGTCCAGGCCGCCCCTCGGCGACGAGCCGACCCGGCCCGTCGCCCCGCCGGCCCGGCCGACCGCCTCGGCGCCGACCCGGCCGATGCCCGCCCACCGACCCGCCTCCGGCGCATCCGTGGGCGCCGGGTCGGCCCCGGAGATCCCGCCGATGCCGCCGCGTCGGCCGATCCCCAAGTACGACCTGTCCAGGTCGCCGACGATCCAGACGGAGCCGCTGGACAGCCTGCGTCAGCCGCCCCCCCCGGTGCCGATGAGCGACACCGCGCCCGTCGCGGAGCCGCTGACGCCGCCGCCGCCGGCCCCTGGCAACGGCGCCAGCCGGGCAGCCCGGCCGACCACGTCGCCGGCCCGCGTCGCGCCCGAGCCGACCCCCGTACCCCCCCCCCGGACACCCCCCCCCCCAACCCCCCCCCCCCCCCCCCCCCCCCCGCGGGCGCCCCCCCCCCCCCCCCCAAAAAACCCCC
>CAYQEG010000173.1:0-12719 GCA_964416435.1 uncultured Rickettsiales bacterium | reverse complement strand
CCGACCCCGGTCGCGCCGGCCGTCTCGCCGACGCCCGTCGCGCCGCCCCCCGCCGCGCCGCCGGTGGTCGCGCCGCCGCCCCCCGCCATCTCCCCGGCCGCGACGGCGGAGCCGCCCCCGCCCCGGGCGGAGCCGCCCCCGCCCCGGGATCTGACCCCCGCGGGCGTACCCGCCCCCTCCGAGCCGCCGCCCGCGAAGCGGAAGCGCCGCAAGAAGAAGGGCCGCAAGGGCGCCGCCAAGGCCGCCGGCGCGAAGCCGCCGAAGCCGCCGAAGAAGAAGCGGGGGCTGCTGTTCCGGCTCGTCAAGTGGACGATGATCCTGACGCTGCTGGCGATCATCGGCGGCGTGGCGACCGTGGCCGGCGTCATCTGGCACTACAGCAAGGACCTGCCGTCGGTCGACAGCCTGGCGATCTACGAGCCGCCCACGGTCACCATCGTGCGGGACGCCGACGGCACGGTGGTCGGCCAGTTCTGGGAGCAGCAGCGCTACGTCACCCCGATGGAGGAGATCCCCGACAACGTCCGGGACGCCTTCGTGGCGGCCGAGGACTCGTCCTTCTGGGAGCACGCCGGCATCGACTACATCGGCATCGTGCGGGCGATGATCGCCAACGTGAAGCAGCGCCGCATGGCTCAGGGCGCCTCCACGATCACCCAGCAGGTGGCGCGCTCCTTCCTCCTGACCCGGGAGAAGAAGCTCGAACGAAAGATCAAGGAGGCGATCCTCGCCCACCGGATCGAGCGGAACTTCGACAAGGAGCACATCCTCTACCTGTATCTGAACCAGATCTTCCTGGGTCACGGCGCCTACGGCGTGCAGGCGGCGGCGAACCTCTACTTCGACAAGGACGTCAGCGAGCTGACTCTGCCCGAGGCGGCGATCATCGCGGGGCTGCCCCAGGCGCCCTCCAACTACTCGCCCAACCGCAACTTCCAGGCCGCCAAGGACCGCCAGCGCTACGTGCTCAACCAGATGGCGGACAAGGGGTACATCACCCAGGAGGAGGCCGACGCGGCGTACGCGACGCCCCTGGTCTTCTCCAAGAAGCGGGACCGCAACCTCGACCACGCCCCCTTCTACGTCGAGCACGTGCGCCGCTACCTGGTCGAGACCTACGGTCACGACGTCGTCTACAACCAGGGGCTGCAGGTGACGCTGCCGATCGACCTCGATCTGCAGGCCACGGCCAACGAGGCGGTCCGCACCGGCGTGCTCCGCTCCGACAAGCTGATGGGCTACCGCGGCGCCCTCGTCAGCCACGAGACCGAGGACGCCCGGGCCGATCGCCGACTCGAGATCGACCGCAAGCGCGCCGTCGAGCTGCGCCCCTACGACCCCGCCTTCGAGCTCGCGGACGGCCCGGTCCCCGACGGCCTCCTCCCCCCGCTGATTGAAGGCGAGACATCGCGCGGCATCGTGGCCCACGTCGAGAAGAAGTGGGCGCTCATCGACGTCGGCTCTCGGCGAGGGCTCCTGCCCGTCGACGAGTTCGCGTGGTGCCACAACCTCAACCCCGAGGTGAACTTCACCTACTTCAAGTGCAAGACGATCGACGACGTACTGGCGGTCGGGGACGAGGTGGAGATCCGGGTCGTCGCAGCGACCGAGGACTGGAAGCGCACCGTCGGGCGGAAGTGGGAGGGGCCGACCGAGTACCCCCGCCTCGCGATGGAGCAGCCCCCCGGCCCCAACGCCGCCATGCTCAGCGTCCGGGTGACCGACGGCGCGGTGCTCGCGATGGTCGGCGGCTACGACTTCGAGAGCTCCGAGTTCAACCGGGCGACCCAGGCCCGTCGCCAGGTCGGCTCGACGTTCAAGCCCCTGGTCTATGCGGCGGCGCTGGACAACGAGGACGCCGGCTTCCATCCGTCCTCGATCCTGGTCGACGCCCCGATCGTGGAGGAGTCCCGCGGCGAGCACGGCGAGATCTGGACCCCGGGCAACGCCGGCGGCGAGTACCTGGGGGACACGACGTTCCGCCGCGGCCTGATCCTGAGCCGCAACATCGTCACGCTGAAGATCCTCCAGCGCATCGGCGTGGAGTACATGTACGAGTACGTGCAGCGTTTCGGGTTCACCAACGAGCTGCCCCGGGACCTGTCGATGGGCCTCGGCACCGCGTCCCTGACGCTGACCGAGATGGCCCGCGCGTACACGGTGTTCGCGACCCTCGGCGACCGTCAGGACCTGTACTTCGTGTCGGAGGTCCGGGACCGGCACGGCAACGTGCTCGAGAGCACCACGGCGGGCGCCCGCACCGAAGAGGTGATGTCGCCCGAGACCGCGTTCCTGATGGTGAACCTGATGCAGGACGTCGTGCGCGCCGGGACTGCCCGCAAGGCGCTGGTCCTCGGCGTGCCGCTGGCCGGCAAGACCGGCACCACCAACGGCTTCCGGGACGCCTGGTTCATCGGCTACACCCCCGAGCTCCTGACGGTGGCGTGGGTCGGTCTGGACGACTTCAAGCAGCTCGGTCGCGGGCAGTACGGCGGCGACGTCGCGCTGCCGATCTTCCTGGACTACATGAAGCCGGCGATCGAGAAATACCCCCCGAGCGAGTACGAGAAGCCGGCCGGGGTCGTGTTCCGCAAGGTCGACATGGAGACGGGGCTCCTCGCGCGGGAGGGCCAGTCGTCGATCAAGGTGCCGTTCGTCAAGGGCAACGAGCCCGACGGCTTCGCCCCCGAAGCGGGCGCCGTCGACACCGCGAGCTTCCTTTCGGGCGAGTACTGATGATGTCCCTGCGAACCCTCGCCTGGCTGCTGCCGGGCCTGCTCCTCCTGCTCACCGGCTGCGAGGAGGAGAGCGCCGACCTCGTGCTCGACGTCTGCAACCCGATCGTCGACGGGCTCGACCCGGCCGCCGGACCGACCGACGGCGGCACCCAGGTCACGCTGTCGGGGCTGTTCGTCGGCACCGAGCTGGGCACCCGCGACGTCACCGTGCACGTCGGTGGGGCGGAGGCCGAGGTCACCGGGGTGTTCCGGGGCAGCGGCTGCGCCAACTGCGACGCCTGCATCCTCGAGGCCATCCGGTGCGCCGAGTGCGAGCGCGTCTGTCGCGGCCAGACCAGCTGGGACGACCCGGAGACCGAGGAGCACTTCGCGCCCGAGGCGTGCGAGGAGTGGGTCTCGTTCCTGACCCCGGCCGCCGCGGCGGCCGGCGACGCCGCGGTGCTGCTGACCAACAGTCACGGCAGCGACCAGACGGCGACGTACACCTACACCGGCGACGCGGCCGGTGACGACGACGACTCATCGGCTGACGATGACGACGATGACGTGGCGCCCGACGACGATGACGTAGCGCCCGACGACGACGACTCCGCTCCGACCGACGACGACGACTCGGCAGCCGACGACGACGACTCCGCTCGCTAGAACTTGAAGAGGTCGTCCAGCTTCTTCTTGGCGGCGTCCTCTTCGCTCGTGTGGTCCTCGGGCGAACCCTCGCGGAACATGAACGCGCCGCAGTAGTTCGCCTCGTCGCGGTACCGGACCAGCTCCGTGCCGTGCTCCAGGCACTCGTTGTGCGCCGAGCGGTCGTGGAACTTGCAGTTCATGCAGCAATGCAGCGCTGCTGCACACCACGGACAGACCTCCCGACGGAGGATGCGGGTGTCGAAGGGGATCTCACGCTGGCACTTGTGACAGACCTTCATGGCGCGATGGTACCGCCACCGATCCGCCGCGGGTAGAGTCGCCGGCTTATGGACAAGACCGAACTGAACGAACTCGCGCTGGAGTACCACCGCCGGGGCCGCCCCGGGAAGCTCAAGGTGGAGCCGAGCAAGCCCGTGGGCACCCCCCGCGACCTGAGCCTCGCCTACTCCCCCGGCGTCGCAGCCCCCTGCCTCGCCATCGCGACCAACCCCGACGACGCCTTCGAGTACACCGCCCGCGGCAACCTCGTCGCGGTCGTCAGCGACGGCTCCGCGGTGCTCGGCCTGGGCAACATCGGCCCCCTCGCCGGCAAGCCGGTCATGGAGGGGAAGGCGGTCCTGTTCAAGCGGTTCGCCGACATCGACGTCTTCGACATCGAGGTCGAGTCGGTCTCGACCGAAGACTTCATCGCGACCGTCAAGTCGCTCCGGCCGACCTTCGGGGGCATCAACCTGGAGGACATCAAGGCGCCGGAGTGCTTCACGATCGAGAAGACGCTCCAGGATCAGCTCGACATCCCGGTCTTCCACGACGACCAGCACGGCACCGCGATCATCGGCGGGGCGGCGCTGTACAACGCCCTGGAGCTGGTCGACAAGCAGCTCGCCGAGGCCCGCATCGTCATGAACGGCGCCGGCGCTGCGGGCATCGCGACGGCCGAGCTGATCGTCGCCATGGGGGCGAAGAAGGCGAACATCATCCTGTGTGACAGCCGGGGCGTGATCTACGAAGGTCGCATCGCCGGCATGAACCAGTACAAGGCGGCGTTCGCGAGCACCACGGAGGCCCGCACCCTCGCCGAGGCGCTCGTCGACGCCGACGTGTTCATCGGCGTCAGCGTGGCCGGGGCGGTGGACCAGGACATGGTCCGCTCGATGGCCCGCGACCCGATCGTGTTCGCGCTGGCCAACCCCGACCCCGAGATCACCTACCCGGACGCCATCGCCGCCCGGGACGACGTGATCATGGCGACGGGGCGCAGCGACTACCCCAACCAGGTCAACAACGTCCTGGGCTTCCCGTTCATCTTCCGAGGCGCCCTGGACGTCCGGGCGCGCAAGGTGAACGACGCCATGAAGATCGCGGCCGTGGAGGCGCTCGCAGCGCTGGCCCGCGAGGAGGTGCCGGACAGCATCCGGCGCGCGTACGCCAAGAAGGACATGCGCTTCGGCCGGGAGTACCTCATCCCGAAGCCGTTCGACCGGCGGGTGCTGCTGTGGGTCGCCCCGGCGGTGGCGAAGGCGGCGGTGGAGAGCGGCGTCGCGCGCAAGAACATCGACGACTGGGAGGCCTACCGAAACCGGCTCGAGCGGCTGCTCGGGCGGACCCACCAGATCATGCGGCCGCTGATCAACCGCGCTCGCCTGGACCCCAAGACGATCGTCTTCCCCGAGGGCGCCCGCGCCAAGATCGTGCGCGCCGCCAAGAACCTGGCGGAGGAGGGCATCTGCCGGCCGGTGCTGCTCGCGAACCACCGCGAGATGGAGTACACGCTGCTCAAGCACGGCCTCGAGCTGCCGGACAACGTGCTGGTCGTCGACCCCGACCACGCCCCGGAGCGGGATCGGTACCAGAGCCTGTTGTGGGAGATGCGCAAGCGCAAGGGGCTGACCCCGCGCGACGCGTCGGCGCATCTGCGGCAGCGCAACGTGTACGGGATGATGATGGTCAAGGCCGGCGACGCGGACGGCATCGTCACCGGCCTCAACTACGGCTACGCCGAGTCGATCCGGCCCGCGCTGCAGATCCTCGGCCCCCGCGAAGGCGTCAAGAACGTCTCGGGGCTGTACGTGATGGTCCTCCAGGAGCGGCTGCTGTTCTTCGCCGACTGCACGGTCAACGTCAACCCGTCGGCCGAGACGCTGGCGGAGATCGCGATCAACACCGCCGCCGTCGCCCGGACGTTCGACGTGGTGCCGAAGGTCGCGCTCCTGTCGTTCAGCAACTTCGGCTCGACCCCGACCCCCGAGAGCAAGCGGGTCGCGCGAGCCGTCGAGATCCTCGCCGAGCGCGGCGTCGACTTCGAGTTCGACGGCGAAATGCAGGGCGACATCGCCTTCAACACCGACCTGCGGGACGAGGTGTTCCCCTTCTGCAACTTGCAGGGCGAGCCCAACGTGCTGGTCTTCCCGGACCTCCAGTCGGGCAACATCGCCTACAAGCTGCTGACCTCCCTCGCCGGGGCGACCGCGCTGGGGCCGCTGCTCGTCGGCATGTCCCACCCCGTCAACGTGCTCCAGCTCGGATCGGACGCCGCCGCGATCGAGAACCTGGCGACGATCACCGCCGTGGAGGCCGCCCTGGGGACGTTCTGACCGGTGAAGCGGCCCAGCGTGACCGTCGTCATGTCGGCCACCGACGATCGGACAAGACTGATCGGTGGAGACTGCCCATGGCCCAGCTTGACTGCACCGAGTGTCCGGTCCTCTGCAACGAGCTCTTCCACGCGCTGCCCAGCGAAGTTCGCGAACGCGCGATCTGCCTCTTCCGCCCCGCAGAGCTGAAGGCCGGCACCCCCCTCTATCTGGAGGGCTTCCCGGCCCACTCGATCTTCGCCATCCGCACCGGGACCTGCAAAGCGATCCGCTCGATGAGCAACGGCCGCGAGCAGGTGCTCCGCGCGTACACCGACGGTGACTTCGTCGGCTTCGACGCGCTGATGCTGGACCAGTACCCGCACACCGTGCAGACCACGACCGACGCGACGGTCTGCCATGCCCCGCGGACCGTGTTCATCGACACCGTCGTCAACACGCCGGCCTTCGCCACCGCGGTGATCCGCCACCTCAGCGACGAGCTGCGCAAGCTGCGCGGCGAGATGGCGAGCCTGGGCACCCAGGGCGCGCTCGCCCGGGTCGCCCGACACCTCTGCGGGGCCCAGCGCCGCAACGGCAGCGACGGCAGCTCGCCGTACGTGGTGCTGCCGCTGAACCGCCGAGACACCGCGGGACTGCTCGGCATGGCCGAGGAGTCCCTGTCCCGTCAGCTGGCGACGCTGGAGCAGATGGGGGTGCTGAGCCGGCGGGGACGCCGCCTCATGATCGAGGACGCGACGGCTCTCGAGCAGCTGGCCGACGTCTGAGCGACGCCATCAGCGAACCGGCCACGCGGGAGGGGCCGGTGACCGCCCCCTTGAGCCAGGCCAGCCGCCACTCCGCCTCGACCTCGCCCAGCGAGCCGTAGCCGCGGGGCCAGTAGACGGCGCGCGCGGGCTGGAGCTGCGCTTCGACCCAGCGGGCCGGCAGCCACTTGTCCTCGACCCATTCGTCGCTGCCCGGCTCGGGCCGGAACAGCCGCGGCTGGATGCCTGACGGCGTGGCGTAGCGCTCCGCGATCTTGAGGGCGCCCCGATCCGTGCGCTGGCTGGAGCCCGGCGCGCCGAAGACCAGCTCGCAGGTGAGCGGGATCTTCGCGGACGCCAGCGCCCGGGCCGCCGCGGCCAGCTCGGCCGCGAACCCATCGGCCCCTCGGGCGCCCAGCGCCCCCAGGTCCAGCGTGACGCCGGAGCAGCCAGCCGACGACAGCTGACGGGCCAGGGGGAGCGTGACGTCCCGAGGGACCAGGGTGCAGCTCCATCGGGGACGCGAGGCGCCCCTCCGGAGCCGTTCACAAAGCACGCGGACCCACGACGTGTCGGATCCGAGGGAGGTGTCGAGGCCGATGACCCCGTTGCGGGGCCGAAGCCGGCCGGCCCGTTCGAGCGAGCGCGCCACCGACTCCGGCGACTCCGCCGACCCGCCGAAGGGCCCCACCGCCGGGCCCATCCGCAAGCCGAGCGCCGTCGCGACGCTGTCCAGCGGGTGGATCCCGCGCAGCCGCGACCACAGAGGGGTCGGCAGCGGGCCGTCCCAGGCCGCGCGGGGGGCCGCGGGACCGGACCGGTCCCACACGCCGGCGATCTTCTCGGGCGACCGCCCGAGGCTCGCGCGGTTGACCACCTCGACCAGCGCGTCGACCCCCGCCACCACCGCCTGGTCGGCGGTCGGACAGGTCTCCAGGGCGTGCTCCGGGAAGCGGAGCACGTGATCCCCGTACAGCACCAGTCGGGCGCGGGTCACCCGTCGAATGCGCGGAGCGAGGGCCACCGCGCCCGGCCATCGAGCGCTGCTCGCGGCGAGCACGACGAGGTCGGGCGCGTGGTCCTTGATCTCCTGGAGGAGATCGATCGCCGGACCACGCCCCGCCACGACGCTGATGTCCGCGCCGGTCTGGCCGATCGCCGCGAGCGCCACGAGCAGGTCATGGAGCTCGCGCGCCGTGTCCCGCTCGGCCGACACGAGGTCGAACCACCCGTGCCCGGGCGGCACCGGCGCGAGGACGCCGCAGACCCTCATGGTCCGCCCCGGAGCCGCTCCGCCTGGGCGAGCATTGCGCCCGCCAGGTCTGCGACGATCTCCGACACGCTCCGCCGCCCCTCCGGGGGACGAGCGATCGCCTCGAGGGCGGTCGCCGCGATCTCGAGGACCGCGGCCGCAGCCGCTCCCTTGAGGGTGGCCGCGTCCTGCGCCGGGGTGGCCCGGCGCGGCGCGCCCCCCCCGTGGGGGGGCCCCGGGGGGCCCGCCCGGGGCGGGGGGCGCGCGGGGGGCGCCGGCGCCGCGGCCGGGCGCGCCCCGGCCGCCGGGGCCCGCGCGGGGGCCGGTGCGGCGACGGCAGCAGGAGCCGCAGCGACGGTCGCCGGAGCTATCGCCTGGATCGGCGGCGGCGGCGGCGCCTCGGGCTCCTCCTCGGAGTCGAGGGCGTCGAGCAGGTGGAACAGGCGGCCCCCGAGGGCCTCGATCTCCGCCTCGTCGTGGGTGACGTACAGCACCGCACGATCACCGCAGCCGGCCGACAGCTCGCTCAGGAGCCGCAGTCGGGTCGGACGATCGACGGACGCCAACGGCTCGTCGAGCAGGAGCACCGGGTGGGGCGATCCGAGGGCTCGCGCGAGCGCGAGGCGCTGCTGCATGCCGACGCTCAGCGAGGCCGGGAGCTCGGCCGCGACGTCCGCCAGGCCGTAGCGGGCCAGGGTCTGGTCGACCTCCAGCGACGCCGCGAAACGGTGGCCCTCGTGCTGGGCGAGCAGGTTGTCGCGCACCGTCAACTCCGGCAGGTAGCAGAAGAGCGACGGGTGCTTCATCGCGAAGTAACGCTTGACCGACTGAGGCACGTAGAAGACGCCCCGACGAGCGGTCAGCTCGTCGGTGATGTCCCGACCCTCGATCGCGACGCGGCCCGAGTCAGGCTCGAGCACGCCGGCGATCAGATCGAGCAGGGTCGACTTGCCGGTGCCGTTGGGGGCGACCAGCCCGACGACCTCCCCCGCGGCGACGCGCAGGGACATCCGCCGGAGCACGACCTTGTCGTCGAACGCGCGGCTCAGGCCTCGGCATTCGAGCAGGGGCACGGAGGGCACCGCGCGGCCGTTGATCGGCCGCGCGATGCCTTTCTTGACGTCTCCGCCCCCGTCCGAACTAGAGGTCCACGTGGAAGACGCAGGCATCATCACCGTTGGCGTTGCAATGCGTTTCGGTGGCGATGGCGGCCTTGCCGGTGAATCCCTCGACGACCGACGCGATGAATCCGCCCTCGAAGTGGCAGATCTTCTTGCCGATGCTCTCGGAGCCGGCGCACGTCACGCACTCGTCCACGCGCAGCGTCAGGGCGGTGTCGGTCAGGCTGCCGGGCACGAGCGAGATGACGCCGATTCCGAGGGCCTGGGCCGTCTCCACCACGCCGCCGAGGAAGGCGCCGAGGTCACCGTTCGCCTGGTCGGCGATGGCCTTGCCGACGGGCGCACCGACAGTGCGGCCGGCGCTGTAGACCAGCGTGCTGGCGTCGCCGATCGCGGCGTCGAGCCCCTTCATCATCCCGTCGACGCGCAGGGCGCGGAACAGGGCGACGGGCACGGTGCCACCGAGGTTGGGTCGCGCGGTGCCGATGGGATCTTCGTTGGGGTCGTTGGGCTGCATCAGGGATCTCCTCTTCGGGTGTAGCGGCAAGGTAGACGGGCCCCGAACGGCCCCGCGGGGACGGCTGCAGCGCCCGAACGTGACCTGCGTCAACCGACCTCCGTGCAGGCGTCACCGCCGGTCGGAACGACGCCCGCTACGGCCGGCCTCTTTAACCCTCCCGACGCCCACCCGGTCTTCATGATCGAACGCGGCACCCCCCGCCCAACCGGAGATCGAACATGTCCCGCACCCTGCGCATCACCCTGCTCCCGCTGCTCGCCCTCGCCCTGCTGTCCCTCGCCCTCGCCGCACCCGCGGTGGCCAAGCGGAAGCGCGGAGGGGGCGGCTTCGGAGGCGCCGAGCCGACCGAATCCCAGACCGCGGTCCGGGAGCTCAAGCACCAGATCGCGGTCGAGGAGCTGCTGATCGCCTTGAACCTGACCGCCGAGCAGGAGACCCAGCTCGCCGAGCTGATCGCCGACGTCATCGCCGAGCGGGAAGCGAAGCAGGCCGAGCGGGCCGAGAACGCCCCCGAGCTGCAGGCGCTGCTGGAGCGCTACCTCGCCGAGGTCCAGTCCAACGGCGAGCCGTCAGCGGCCACGGTCGAGGCGCTGCGCGCGCTCCACGAGGACAACAAGCCCGACCGCGAGACGCGGCGCGCGATGCGCCTGGAGACGAAGGAGGCGCTGACCGCGATCCTCGACGAAGACCAGATCGAGGCGCTGCGGGAGTTCCGCCCGATGGCGTCCGTCCGTCCCGAGCGCAGCGCGGATCGGCCCGAGCGCTCCGAGCGCCGCCGCGGTGAGCGCGGCGAGGAGATCCGCGAGCGGATGCGGGAGCGCGGGTTCGACGACTCCGAGATCGAGGCGATGCAGGACGCGCGCCGGACCCGTCGGGAGCACCGCGGCAAGCGACGCGGCGCCCACCGCGTCCTGTTCAGCCCCCAGATGCTCGAGGCGCTCCAGCGCTGAACCGAGCCGTCACGCCGACGACGCGGGGCCCTCGCGGGCTCCGCGTCGTGCGTTCTGGGCTGTTACGATCGCGGGTCGGAGGACCCATGCATCACCCCGCCCGCCCGTTCGCCCTCGCCGTCGCGCTGCTCGTCGCCGTCGCCACCGCAGCCCCCGCCTACGCGTTGCCGAAGAAGTTCGAAGGCAAGCCGGTCACCATCCTGGTCCGCGGCGCCAGCAACAACGACAACATCTACTACTGGGGCACCTGCACCGGGATGGACGAGACCGGCGTGTGGCTCGACCAGACGCACCACAACTACATGCCCGGCGGCACGGTCGAGAAGGAGCACAAGGAGACCTACATCCCGTGGTCGGCGATCACCCTCATCCGACCGGACAACTCGTAACCAGGGCTACTCCTCGAGCTCCACGGTGCCGCCGTCGGCCTGCCAGTGCGGCAGGCCGCCGCCCAGGCTCCAGACCCGTTCGAAGCCCTTCTCCTTGAGGAACATCGCCGCGTCCAGGCTCCGGGCGCCGGCGGCGCAGTACAGGATGACCTCGGCGTCCTTGTCGAGCTCGTCGGCCCGCCGGGGGAGGTCCTGGGTGGGGATGTGCACGGCGTGGGGGATCCGACCCGACGCCGCGACCTCGGCCGCCTGGCGCACGTCCACGAAGACGAACTCGTCCCCCTCGGCCATGCGGCTGATGATCTTCCCGGGATCGACCTGCAGGTCGAACGGCGACGGACCCGGCTCGGTGTAGGGCTTGGGTGGCGGGGGCGGTGCGGGCGCAGCCTCCGCCGACGAGCCTCCGTCGCGACCGAGCACCTTGCGGACCACACCGAAGGCGATCCGCGCGGGCAGCAGGGCCAGCTTGAGCTGAAGCTTCACGAGCGTCTTGATCACGCGACCGTCTCCCTCGTTCCGGTGGACCAATGGAGCACAGCGGTGGGGGTGGTGCAACCCAGGGGCGTGCCCCCTATCATGCGCGCCTCCGGAGGCCCGATGTCGCAACCCCAGGTCCACTACGAAGTCCGCGACGGCGTCGCCGTGCTGACGCTCGATGCGCCGCCCGCCAACTGCTACAGCCACGCGCTGATGCGGAGCCTGGACGACGCCGTCCTGCAGGCGCGGTTCGACGACGACGTGCAGGTCATCGTGCTGACCGGGGCGGGCGACCGCTTCTTCTGCGCCGGGGCGGACATCTCGATGCTCGCCAGCGTCACCCCGTCGTTCAAGTACTACTTCTGCCTGCACGCCAACGAGACCCTCAGCCGGCTGGAGCACACCCCCAAGCTGGTCATCGCGGCGCTCAACGGGCATTGCGTCGGCGGCGGGCTCGAAGTCGCGCTCGCCTGCGACCTGCGGGTCGCCCGCCAGGGGGCCGGCAGTTGGGGCCTGCCCGAGGTGAAGCTGGGGGTGCTCCCGGGCACCGGAGGCACCCAGCGGCTCGCCCGGCTCGTCGGCCACCAGAAGGCGCTGCGGTGGATGGTGGAAGGCCACACCGCGGGGTTCGAGGCGGCCCTGGAGGAGGGCGTGGTCGACCACCTGTGGGAGCACCCCCCCGAGGGCTTCACGGAGGCGGTCGTCGAATACGCCCGCAGGTTCACCGCTCCGACCACTGCGACGCTCGCCGTCGGACACATCAAGCGCGCGGTGCAGACCGGCGCGGCCCTGCCGCTGGAGCAGGGGCTGGCCCTGGAGCGAGAGCTCCAGGCGAAGCTGTTCGCGACCGACGACGCGACCGAAGGCCTCGACGCCTACGTCGAGAAGCGCAAGGCCCGGTTCTCCGGGCGATAGGGACGAAACATGAAGCTCGCCCCCCCGCGCGGCACGCGCGACTTCTTCCCCGAGGACATGCGGCTGCGGACGTGGCTGTTCGACCACTTCCGGGACGTCGCCCGCCAGTTCGGCTTCGAGGAGTACGACGCCCCCGTCGTGGAGACCGAAGAGCTGTACATCCGCAAGGCCGGCGAGGAGATCACCGGTCAGCTGTACAACTTCGCCGACAAGAAGGGGCGACGCCTCGCGCTGCGGCCGGAGATGACCCCATCCCTCGCCCGGATGGTGCTCGCCCGGGGCGGCGCCCTGAAGCTTCCCGCGAAGTGGTTCAGCATCCCCCAGTGCTGGCGCTACGAGCGCATGACCCGGGGCCGCAAGCGCGAGCAC
>CAYQEG010000172.1:0-17074 GCA_964416435.1 uncultured Rickettsiales bacterium | reverse complement strand
GCCGGTCGCTCCCCCAGCAGCGGAGGTCACCAGTCTCGGCCTCGATGGCGCAGGAGTGCGCGCCGCCCGCCGCGACCGACTCGTAGACACCCGCTGGAGGGCTCGACTGACCGGCTTCATCGTGTCCCCAGCAGAGCACCGCGCCGTCCTCGCGCACGGCACAGGTGTTCCAACTGCTCGCGTCCAGCGCGACGAAGCTCCCTTCGGGGGCCGCCGTCTTCCCGTCCGACGGGTCCCCCCAGCAGATGAGGCTGCCGTCGAGCTTGATCCCGCACGCATGGACTCCACCGGCCGAGATCGCGACCATCTCCTCGGTCGGAGGGAGGGCTTCGCCGAACCGGTCGTCGCCCCAGCAGGCAGCCCGGGAGCGGTCGTCCAGCGCGCAGCCGAACACGGAGACACTCCCCAGCGACACGCGCGAGAACGCCCCCGGCGGCGGCAGGAGGTCCGTTCCCCAACAGTGGAGCGCTCCATTCTCGGCAATCCCACACGCGTCCCAAACGCCTACCGAAATGGAGGTGATTGGAGCTTCGGGCAGCTCTGCCTCCACTAGCAATCCGCCCCAGCACCCGACCTCCCCGGTACCATCCAGAGCACATGCCGAGTGGACGCCGACATCGACACTCACGGCCTGGTCGAAGATCCGGTCGCTGACCCGTCCCTGGTCATCCAGGCCCCAACAGAGCAACTCAGTCGCACGAATCCCGCAGGTAGCGCCGTTCTCTGCCGAGATGGAACTCCAGGGCGGCAGACATGCCGTGACGACGGGACCTATGGCGAGCCCGAGACAAAGGCGCGAGACCCAACGCCACCGGTGGCCAGCGTGGATTGGGCGTCCCATCGCGAGCCAAGGCCGGCCAGACCCGCCTAGACCGGCAGGATCTCCGGCTCCGACTCGGGCGGTTCGAAGTCCGGTGGGAGGTCGGGACACCAGTCGAGACCGCCGTACCAAGGCGGATCCGGAGCGAAGTAGTCTTCCGGGAAGTTCCGACGCGCACAGCATGCGATGTGCTGTTGCGAGACCCGAGCCGGAACGTCGTTTCGAAGGAGCCCGGCGAACAACGTCTGCATCAGCACAAGGCACCAGTGCCGGGAGACTCCCTCTTCGAGATCCTCTGGGAACTTGTACAAGCGGTTCGCGCTGTCGCCCACGAACGGCACCGTGGAGAATTGTGGACCTTCACAGTGGTTCGGCTTCCATGTGACCGCTCCGTTGGGCAGGACGATCGCGTACGGCTCGCCGGAGATGTCATCGGAGCTGACCATGCGGAAGATCTGGTGGAAGACGATATGCCCTATCTCGTGGATGAGCGTCGCAGCCATGTCGACCAGGTGGTGGGCGTAACGCCGAACCTCCCCGAGCGTTAGTGACGGTGTGCTCGACAGGTTGCTATTGCCTGGAAGACGCTCCCACCACCAGAGAATCGTCCGGAGTCCCAGACGGTTTCGATGGAGCCGAGTCGAGACCTCGTCCCCAACTTCATGCCAGAACCCCGCAGAACTCGAATCGAGGTATGCCTCTGCCGAGCCGGGAGGCGGATCTCCTCCGGTCGCGTCGGTTCTGACCGACAGCTTGCTCGGGTAGAGCATCACCGGGTTCCCGTCGTCAAGGTAGGCGACGACTCGATCCACGAAGTCAACGTGCGCGCCGAACCGCTTGAACGTCTGGTCGGACTCCCACGGCGCCTGGCCGGCGACAGTCTCGTACGTCGGAGGGAGTTGCGCCTCCACTCCGAAGCCGCCGACACCAGATGAACCGGCCCAATCACGCCAGTCCCCAAGGACCTCGCGGGCCAGCTGCACGGCGAGGCCCCAGGCGTCTGCGTAGACAGGATCCACGGTGTCATTGTGGTTCACGAACACACGCCATGAGCCAACATCGCTCACCTGCATCCAGGTGTCGGGAAGAATGGCCGGAAGTCCATCCCCAGTGGGAAGGAAGGGCGCCCCCGGCCAACCGGTCGTGGTGACCCTGACCTCGCCACTTGCGACGAAGGGCTGAACCGGCCTCCACGCTGCCGAGCCCGCCCCGCCTTCCCAAAGGGGTCCATCCTCGCCCACGACGAGCTGTGCGACGCCACTTGTCAGGTAGCGGCACAGAATCCCCGCCGTCGGCCGATGAAGCGGATCTCCGACACCGGGGTTCCAGTAGAGGACGTCCGGAGCGTCAGCATCTTGGGTCGTGAACTCGACAAGACAGCCACCGCGCTCGAGACGCGCGACAGAGCCGTCTTCCAACCCTCGTTCATTGACCCGGGCGTTCCGACTCGCAACGGCACGGGTGTTCCAAAGCCCCTCGGGGACCGATGCTACCCAGCGCGCCAACTGGGCTGAATCCATCCGGGCGAATCGCAATCCGTCCAAGATGCCGGCGGCGCATCCTCGGGGAGCGTTCTGGGCCGGAGCGCGAGGGAAATACATGGCTTGAGGAGTCGTGGGGACGGACGCCAAGTGGCGGAGAAACGACCTGCGCCAATCGGCCGACCGCAGGGCCTGGACCACGTCCGCTTCCAGGGCTCGAAGTCGGTACTGCGCCTCAACCGGGGGCGGCGTAGCAGGTTCGAGCTCCGGGAAGAGCGTCCGATAGTGCGACCAGAGGATGGCAGTGGTCAGGCTCGGCGAGACTGCCCGGCCAGGTACTCCGAGCTCCCTCTCGAGTTCACGCACAAGCTGCGCCTCGCTCGGTACCGGAATCCCAAGGAAGCGAGCAGGACGACCCGCGACGGGGTCTCTTCGAGGAGGCTCCGTCGCTCGGCACGAACAACTCGATGTGAAGCACGGCCGCGCCTCCACCAAGGGTCTGAGCCACGGCAATACCCTGTAGACGGCTTCGTAGTCGTCTCCCGGAGCGCGACCACCGGGACATGAACAGGCCATGGACCGCGCCTAGAACGGCTTGCCGGAAGCCCAGGCGCCGTACAGCACGACGCCCTCCTGGGCGCCACCCATGCTCGCGGATACCGACAGCGACAGCCGCGCCCGGTTGCCGAACACCTGGCTCCCGTTGTCGCCAACGTTCAGGCCGGTCGTCGACGTGTCGGAGATCAGCGCGGTGCTCAGCGCCTGCCAGGTCACCCCGTCGAAGGTGTACTCGAGGTTCAGCGCGGCCTGGCCGTTGCTCGTCGCGGACTCGATATCGAGCCCGACGATGATCGTCTTGACCGCGTGGGCCCACGGCACGTCCGCGTAGTAGACGCGCGGGTTTCCGTCGGACATCGACAGGTAGGTTCCGGCAGGAAAGAACAGGTCTGGACCGAGCGCTGGCATGGCAGCCTCCCCCCGGGGTGGTTGCTCCCCGTGGGATGAGGCTAGGAAATCCCGAAAAGAAACAAGGGCTTTGTGACCGAGCCTCGTGATTCGCAGGGGCAGCGGAGCCGACCATGGCTCCATCATGCCCCGGTCGCTGGCTACAATCGAGGCATGTCCGCCCGGCCCGAGCTCGCGCTCCTCGCTTCCCGCACGCGGGGGCTGCGGCTGCTCGTCCTGTACGGCAGCCGCGCCCGGGGCGACGCGCACGACGCGTCCGACTGGGACCTCGGCTGGCTCGGCGCGCCCGAGCTCGACGCCCCCTCGCTGGTCACCGAGCTGGTCCGTCTCCTCGACACCGAGGCGATCGACCTGGTCGACCTCGCGCGGGCCAGCGGCAAGCTCCGGTTCGACGTCGCCCGCGACGGCGTCGTCCTGTTCGAAGACCGGCCCGGCCGGTTCGAGGACTTCCAGCTCGCCGCCGCCCACCACTGGTGTGAGGTGGGACCCATCATCCAGGCCGCCAACCGCGACCTGCTCGATCGGCTGGAGGCCGTGTGACCCTCGACATCGACGTCCTCGCCGAGAAGGCCGCCGCGATGGAGCGACACCTCGCGCGGGTCGCGGCGCTCCTGCCGGCCGACCCCGCCGACCTCCGCCCGGAGACCGAGGCGTCCGACGGCGTGATCCTGCACCTGTGGCAGGCGGTCCAGATCGCCATCGACCTGGCGATGTCCGCGACCGTCAAGGCCGGGCTGGGGGCGCCCTCGACCTACGCCGACGCCTTCCGGCGCCTCGCCTTCGCGGGCCTGCTCGACGAGGAGCTCGGTGACCGACTCGCGAGGGCCGCGGGCTTCCGAAATCTCATCGTGCACGCCTACGCGGACCTGGACCTCGCCCGCGTCCACGAGGCAGCCCGCGTCGGCCCCCCCGATCTGCGCGCCTTGGTCGTCGCGCTGCGACCGACGTAAGCCCGCACCGCCGCACCCTGGAGCTCGTCGATCTCCACCCGCGGCGCTGCTACCAGCAGACGCAGTGACCGTCCGCGTACATCACGCAGCGGCTCGCGAGCCACGCCGGGCGGGGCCCGTCCTCGGAGACGAGGCGCAAGCGACCCAGATCCTGGACGCCGTACCCCGCCGCCGCGGCCGTGACCGCGAGGGCGTCGTCGAGGGACAGCCGCCTGAGCCGCACCGTGACCTCCCCCCGCACCGAGTCGGCGAGGACGAGGTTATGGCCGCCGGCGCTGGCGAGGTCCTGCAGGAGCTGCCGCACGGGCACCCGCACCTGGTCGACCGAGACGACGGCCGCGAGGCCGGCGGTGTCGCGCGTCGACCACCACCCGTGCCGGGGCGGCGTCGTCCGCGAGCACGGGTCCGCAGAGCAGCGTCATGGCGAGGGCGAGGACGACGGAGCGCATGGGGACCTCCGTCGCTCAGCCAATCTCGGCCGTCCCCCGCTGCGGATCGAAAAGCGGCCTCAACCCCGCTAGCCTCCTCGGCGGAGGCTCCCCGTGTCTCAGAAGATCTCCCGCAACGCCCCCTGTCCCTGCGGCAGCGGGCGCAAGTACAAGCGGTGCTGCCACGACCAGGACCGCATCCGAACCTCCCGGCGCGCCGCGGAGGGGACCTTCCGGGTCGGGCCGGTGTCCGCGCCGGCCTCGGCCCGCCCCTACCTGGCCGCGGCCGGGCAGGGCTTCCGGGAGTCCGAGGAGACCCTCCAGGCCGGGATCGGCGAGCTCGGGCACCTGGTGGCGAACCGCCCCTCGCTGGAGGCCTGCCGGTTCGACTCGTTCCGGTTCAACCAGCTCGTCAGCGAGCCCCTCGACGCGGTGGACGCCGAGCTGGAGGAGCTCGGCGTGCACTGGCTCGACACGTTGGAGGACGGCGATCCGGCCTGGCTCCGGCTCTACGACCGGGTCGAGGCCCAGCTCGTCGACCGCGCCTGGGGGCTGCGCGCCGCCCAGTGCCTCGCCGACGCGTTCGCCGATCCGGGGTTCGACGACGCCGAGAAGCTCACGCTGGCGTTCGGCCTGACCGCCGCCGTCGCGGCGATGCCGGGCCGCGGCAAGCGGCTGCAGAACCTCGCCGCCCAGCTCATCTTCGCCGAGCAGCTGTTCGAGCACCTCGACGAGCTCGACGACGCGCGGGACCACCTCCGGTCGCTGGCCCGGCGGCTGTCGGGCCGGCCGGACGACGGCGACCTGGAGCTGCTCGACGACCCGGTCCTCCTCGGCCGCCTCACCGGCGACCCCGCGCTCTCCGAAGACGCCGCCGCCGTGCAACGCCACCTCGGACAGGGCCTCGACCTCCTGGAGCGGGGCGTCGACCTGCCGCCGCTCCTGAAGCCCGATGAGTGGCTCACGGTCGTGGTCCGGGGCATCCACCTCGCCAAGAGCGCCGCTGGGTCGGAGGAAACGGACGAGCTCGCCATCAGCCGCAGCCTCCAACCGGTCGCCAGCGCCGTCGCGGCTCGAGCCCGGCGGGAGGCCGCCTCGATGCAGGGGCCGGCCGGCCTCCGTCTCCGCAAGGTGGCCCTCGCGCTGAGCGTGCAACCCCGCGCCGTCGTCCGACTCGCCCTGCTCCGGGCGCTCGAGCTGCCCTGGCGCTGGGACGACGAGGAGGCCGTCATCACCGAGCTGCTGGATCTCCTCACGGGCGACGACGGCCCGTCGCCGGACGCCCAGCCGATCCTCGCGACCTATCGGGACGCTCTGCGAGCGCTGGGGGAAGAAGACGCGGCCGCGAACATCGACGCCCTCCGGGCGCTGAACGACGACCCACCGCAAGACTCGACCGACGCCGAGCCACCGACGCCCGTCAGCTGAGGCTCATCGCCCCGACGTCGACCAGCCGCTCGTCGTCGCCGAGCTCCCGTGACCCCGCGAAGCCCCCCCGGCTGATCAGCCCATAGGTCACGTCCACCCCCTCGAAGGCGCCGTCCCCGGCGACGCGCTCCCGCAGGTCGTCCAGCAGCGCCCGGTTCACGGGGCCCGCTCGCCACTTGATCTCCGCCACGAACGCCCGCCGCCGCTCGGCGTCCAGCAGCACCAGGTCCAGCTCGCAGCGCGCGCTCCAGTGCCGCCCCGCGAACGCGACGTCGAACGGGACGACCCCCTGCCCCGTCGGGCCGCGCAGCAGCTCCACCAGCACCGGCTCCACCGCCTCGCCGAGCCACCGGGGCATCGCCGGCGCGACGTGCTGCTCCACCACCTCGTCGACGAACCCCCGCTCCAGGCGGTCCAGGTGGGGATGCACGAACGCGTACCAGCTGGCGACGAACGGGTCCGCGATCCGGTACCGCCCCTTGCGGCTCTTGTCCGGCCGCCGCTCGGTGACCGGGACCTCCCGCCGCACCAGCCCCAGCTCGGCGAGTGTCGCGAGGTACCGCGACAGGTTGGCCCGGTCCAGCCCGACCTTGCTCGAGACCTCCCCGAACCTCGTCGCGCCGCCCGCGATCACCGCGAGGACCGCCTGGTAGACCCGCGGCTCTCGCAGCTCCTCCCGCAGCAGGAACGCCACCTCCTCGTACAGCGGCTCTCCCGGCGTCATCGCGGCGCGCGCCAGGTTCTGCAGCGGCGACAGCGTCGGATCGAGCCGGGCCAGGTAGCCGGGCACCCCGCCGAACAGGGCCGCCAGCTCGACCACCTCGGCCGGAGGCCGGGGCACCATTCGGCCCACCCACTCCGGCGCCAGCGGCGCCAACCGCAGCTGCCCCGTCCGCCTCCCGAACAGCGGCCCCCGCCTCGACAGGAAGGTCTCCTCCATCATCCCGATGGACGAACCGCAGACCACCAGCTTGAGCGGCCCCGCGTGAAGCGCCCGATCCCACGCCTCCTGCAGGCGGCCGGGCAACGACGGGTCGCTCTCCACCAGGTAGGGGAACTCGTCGAGCGCCAGGACCGACGGCTCCCGCACCCCTTCCAGGAACGCCAGCAGCGCGTCGACCGACGCTAGCGGCTGCGCCGCCAACAGGGGCGAGCCCCACGCCCGCGCGAGCTCCCGGGAGAGCCGAGCCATCTCCTCGGTGAGGGTCGAGCGGGTCCCCACGTGGTAGGCCGCGCGGTCGCGCCCCTTCAGCAGCTCCCGCAGCAGCGCGGTCTTGCCGACCCGGCGCCGGCCGTAGACCACGAACAGACCTCCACCCGGCCGCTCCAGGTGGGCCTCCAGCAGCTCGATCTCGCGCAGTCGGTCTACGAAGTCACTCAAGCTGTAGTGACATTAGCATACTCAGCGTACAGCTAATCTCACTCAGTAGCCGCCCCGCAGCCTCTGCACGACCGCGTCCTGGACCGGCTTGGGGCAGGCCTCGTAGTCGTGGAACTGCATCGACTTGTCGCCGCGGCCGCTCGTCAGGGACCGCAGGTCGCCGACGTAGCCGAAAAGCTCGGCCAGGGGCACGAGGGTGTCGACCACCTGGCGGCCGCTGCGGGCCTCCATCTTGTCGACCCGGCCGCGGCGGGAGTTGATGTCGTTGATGACCGCGCCGAGGTACTCCTCCGGCATCGTCACCTGCAGCGCCATCACGGGCTCCAGGAGCACCATGCCGGCCTTCTTGCAGGCGTCCTGCCAGGCCATCGAACCGGCGATTCGGAAGGCCACGTCGCTGCTGTCGACCTCGTGGAAGGAGCCACCGACCAGGGTCGCGCGCACGTCGATGGTCGGGAAGTCGGCCAGCTCGCCCCGCTCCAGGGCCGACTCGACGCCGGACTGAATGGGGCCGACGAACTCGCGCGGGATCTGGGCGGCGTTCGTCTCGTCGACGAACTCGAAGCCGGTGCCCCGCGGCAGCGGCTCCACCTTGAGCTTCACGTCGCCGTACATGCCGCGACCGCCGCTCTGGCGGATGAACTGGCCGCGGCCCTGGCCCTCGCCCAGGAGCGTCTCGCGGTACGCCACCATCGGCTTGCCGATGTTCGCGTTGACCTTGTGCTCCTTGCTCAGGCGGTCCACGAGGATCTCCAGGTGGAGCTCCCCCATGCCCGAGATGATGCACTGGCCCGACTCGGTGTCGATCCGGGTGCGGAACGTCGGGTCCTCCATCGCGAGCTTCTGGAGGCCCTCGGCCAGCTTGTCCTGGTCCTGCTTGGTCTTCGGCTCGATGGCGATGTCGATCACCGGCTCGGGGAACGTCATCGACTCCAGGAGCACCGGCTGCCGCTTGTCGCAGATGGTGTCGCCCGTGGTCGTGAACTTCAGCCCCACCGCCGCCACGATGTCCCCCGCGGAGACCTTCTTGATGTCCTCGCGCTTGTTGGCGTGCATCAGGAGCAGCCGGCTCAGCCGCTCCTTCTTGCGCTTGGTGCTGTTGAACAGCGCGTCGCCGGTCTCCGCCGTGCCCGAGTAGACCCGCAGGTACGTCAGGTTGCCGACGAACGGGTCGAACATGATCTTGAACGCGAGGGCCGAGAACGGGGCCGCCGGGTCGGGCGCCCGCTCCAGCTCCACCGACTCGTCGGTGTGGTCCATGCCGACCACCGGAGGCATCTCCACCGGGGACGGCAGGAAGTCCAGGACCGCGTCGAGCAGCGGCTGCACCCCCTTGTTCTTGAACGCGCTGCCGCAGAACACCGGCACGAACCGGTTGTCGATCACCGCTCGCCGCGTCGCCGCCTTGAGGTCGGCGAGGTCGAGCTCTTCGCCCTCGAGGTAGAGCATCGCGAGGTCGTCGTCGTCCTCGACGATCGCCTCGATCATCGTCTCTCGGCGCTCGGCGACGAGGTCGACCAGGTGTTCGGGCACCTCGACGCTGCGGAACTCCGCGCCCAGCGACTCCTCGTCCCACTCCCAGGCCTCGCCGGTGAGCAGGTCGATGACGCCCCGGTGCTGGTCCTCGGCCCCCAGGGGGAGCTGGAACGCGACCGGGCGGGCCCCGAGCCGCTCCACCATCTGGTCGAGCACCGACAGGAAGTTCGCGCCGATGCGGTCCATCTTGTTGACGAAGGCGATCCGGGAGACGTTGTACCGCTCCGCCTGCCGCCAGACCGTCTCGGACTGCGCCTCGACCCCCTCGACCGCCGAGAAGAGCGCGATGGCCCCGTCCAGCACCCGCAGCGAGCGCTCCACCTCGACCGTGAAGTCGACGTGGCCGGGCGTGTCGATGATGTTGATCTGGTGATCGCGCCAGAAGCACGTCGTCGCCGCCGACGTGATCGTGATGCCCCGCTCCTGCTCCTGGGACATCCAGTCCATCACGGCGTTGCCGTGGTGCACCTCACCCATCTTGTGGGAGCGCCCGGTGTAGAAGAGGATCCGCTCGGTCGTCGTGGTCTTGCCCGCATCGATGTGGGCCATGATCCCGATGTTGCGGACGTGGGAGAGTGCGGTCACGGCGGCCTACTCTGAGCGCTCGGGGGGCGAGAATCAAGGCCCCAACGGGAGACCCCAAGCAAAAGCGCCCGCCGGATGGGCGGGCGCTCTGCAAAGAGAAGGTCCGACTACCAGCGGTAGTGGGCGAACGCCTTGTTGGCCTCGGCCATCTTGTGCGTGTCCTCACGCTTCTTGACGGCCGCGCCGCGGCCCTCGGCCGCGTCCATCAGCTCGCCCGCGAGGCGGTCACGCATGGAGCGACCTGCGCGCTTGCGCGAGAAGTCGCGGACCCACCGCATCGCCAGCGCCATGCGGCGACGGGGCGGCACCTCGATCGGCACCTGGTAGGTGGCGCCACCGACGCGTCGGCTCTTCACCTCGATGACCGGCTGCACGTTCTCGAGGGCGCGCTTGAAGATCGCGATCGGATCCTCGTTGCGGCGCTCTTCGATGATGTTCAGCGCGCCGTAGACGATCTGCTCGGCGGTGGACTTCTTGCCGTCCTGCATGACGGTGTTGACGAACTTGGCGACCAGGACCTCGTTGTACTTCGGGTCCGGCAGGATGATGCGCTTCGGTACTTCGCGGCGACGCGGCATGGCTTGTACTCCGCCTACTTCTTCGGGCGCTTGGCGCCGTACTTGGAACGGGACTGACGCCGGTCGCTGACGCCGACCGAATCGAGGACACCGCGAACGATGTGGTAGCGAACGCCGGGCAGGTCCTTCACACGACCGCCGCGGATGAGCACCACGCTGTGCTCCTGCAGGTTGTGACCCTCACCCGGGATGTACGAGGTCACCTCGATGCCGTTGGTCAGCCGCACACGAGCGACCTTCCGCAGCGCCGAGTTCGGCTTCTTGGGCGTCGACGTGTAGACGCGGACGCAGACGCCGCGCTTCTGCGGGCAGTTCTTGAGCGCGGGGGCCGTGGTCCGGTTGACCCGCTTCTCGCGGCCCTTGCGAACCAGCTGGTTGATCGTCGGCATCTGTCTGCAGTCTCCTGTTTTCACCCCGAGGAACCCGTCCTTTGGGCGCGAGCCCGCGGAAGGTAAAGGGTCACCCTCGGGGTGTCAAG
The DNA here is from genome assembly GCA_964416435.1 of uncultured Rickettsiales bacterium. Classification (GTDB taxonomy): domain Bacteria; phylum Myxococcota_A; class UBA796; order UBA9615; family UBA9615; genus CAYQEG01. The sequence goes on along the minus strand of CAYQEG010000172.1, from coordinate 6,443 downwards.
CTCTGGTTTTTCCTTGGGTTTCTCAGCCGGCCTGGACCGCGGAGCCCTCGCCGGCCGCCGCGGCGACGGGGGTGATGTCCCCGCCCGCGTCGTCCTCGAGGTCCTCGAGACCCAGCTGCTGGTAGATGGTGTAGCCCGTCCCCGCGGGGATGAGCCGACCCATGATGACGTTCTCCTTGAGGCCCCGGAGCATGTCGACCTTGCCCTGGATGGCGGCCTGGGTCAGGACCCGGGTCGTCTCCTGGAAGGACGCGGCCGAGATGAACGACTCGGTCGACAGCGACGCCTTCGTGATGCCCAGGAGCATCGGCTCGGCGACCGCCGGCTCCAGCCCCTGCTCCACGAGCTTGGCGTTGTGCTCGTCGAAGATCCGCTTCTCGACGCCCTCGTCGACCAGGAAGTCGCTGTCGTTGGGCTTCTTGACGCGGACCCGCCGGAGCATCTGCCGGATGATCACCTCGATGTGCTTGTCGTTGATCTTGACGCCCTGGAGTCGGTAGACCTCCTGGATCTCGTCGACCAGGTAGCGCGCCAGCTCCTTCTCGCCCTTGACCCGCAGGAGGTCGTGGGGGTTGGACGAGCCGTCCATCAGCGCATCACCCGCGCGCACGTAGTCGCCCTCGCGGACGGCGATGTGCTTGCCCTTCGGGATCAGGTACTCGGCGGGCTCGGCGCCCTCGACGTCCGGCGTCACGACCACGCGGCGCTTGCCCTTGTAGTCCTTGCCGAAGCTGACGAAGCCGTCGACCTCGCTGATGACCGCGACGTCCTTGGGCTTGCGCGCCTCGAACAGCTCGGCCACCCGGGGCAGACCACCGGTGATGTCCTTCGTCTTGACCGCCTCGCGCGGGATACGAGCGAGGATGTCGCCGGGGAGCACGTCCTTGCCGTGGTCCGTGGACAGGTTGGCGGACACCGGCACCTGGTAGGTGCTCTCCTTGCCACCGCCCGCCTTGATGACGATGCGGGGCTTGAGGGCCGCGTCGCGGGACTCGATGATCACCTTGCGGTTGATGCCGGTGAACTCGTCGACCTGCTCCTGCATGGTCGAGCCCTCGAGGATGTCCACGAACGCGATCTTGCCTTCGAGCTCGGCGAGCATCGGAACGGCGAAGGGCTCCCACTCGGCGAGCAGCTGCCCGGCGGGGATCTTCTGGCCGTCCTCGACGGAGAGCACGGCGCCGTAGGTCAGCGCGTACTTCTCCTTCTCGCGGCCGGTGTCGTCGATGATCGCGATCTCGCCGTTGCGGTTCATCACCACGATGCGGCCGTCGCGGTTCTTCAGCGACTTGACGTTCATGTACCGGACGGTGCCGGCGCCCTTGCTCTCCTGCGTGGACTGCACCGCGCGGGAGGAGGCCGCACCACCGATGTGGAACGTACGCATCGTCAGCTGGGTGCCCGGCTCACCGATGGACTGGGCGGCGATGACGCCGACCGCCTCACCGACGTTGACCACCTTGCCGCGGCCGAGGTCCCGGCCGTAGCAGTGCACGCAGACGCCGCGCTCGGACTCGCACGTCAGGGTGCTGCGGATGAAGACCCGGTCGACGCCGGCCTCCTCGAGCACCCGGACCGACGCCTCGTCGATCAGCGTGTCGCGCTCGAGCAGCACGTCCCCGGTGTGCGGGTCGTTGAGCGTCTCCGCCACGGTCCGCCCGAGCACCCGCTCGGCCAGGGGCTCGATGATCTCGCCGGCTTCGACGAGCGACGTGACCCAGACCCCGTCCAGGGTGCCGCAGTCGATGTCGCCGACGATGAAGTCCTGCACCACGTCGACCAGGCGGCGGGTCAGGTAGCCGGAGTTGGCCGTCTTCAACGCCGTGTCGGCCAGGCCCTTGCGGGCGCCGTGCGTGGAGATGAAGTACTGCAGGACGGTCAGCCCCTCGCGGAAGTTCGCGGTGATGGGCGTCTCGATGATCTCGCCGGACGGCTTGGCCATCAGGCCTCGCATGCCGGCCAGCTGCCGAATCTGCGTGTTGGAGCCACGGGCGCCGGAGTTCACCATCATGTAGATGGAGTTGAACGCCTGGATCTTCTTCTTCCGCTTGCCGTCGGGGCTGGTGATCTCCTCGGTCCCGAGCTCGTCGATCATCTGGTTGCTGATCTCCTCGGTGACCTTGGCCCAGATGTCGACGACCTTGTTGTACTTCTCGCCGACCGTGATGAGGCCCTCGGCGTACTGGTCCTCGGTCTCGCGGACCTCGGCGTACGCCGCGTCGAGCATCTCCTGCTTCTTGGTCGGGATGTGCATGTCCTTGATGCAGATGGACACGCCCGCGCGCGCCGCCTGGCCGAAGCCGAGCCGCATCAGCGCGTCCGCCAGGAGCACCGTCGCCTTGGGGCCGGCCTTGCGGAAGCAGCGGTCGATCAGGTCGCCCAGGGCGCCCTTGTCGAGCACCTTGTTGACCATCGCGAACGGGAGCTGCCGCGGCACGATCTCGTAGAAGATGACGCGGCCGGTGGTCGTCTCGACCAGCACCGTCTCCATGCCGTCGGGGCGCCCCTTGGTGAAGCGGCCCGTCTCGGCCAGGTCCTTGTCCATGCGGACGCGGATCCGGGCGTGCAGGTCGATGGCGCCGGCGTCGTAGGCCTGGCGGGCCTCCTCGACGCTGCCGTAGATGCCGGTGAAGTAGGAGCGGCCCGCCGCCTTGGCCTCGGCGGCCAGCTCCGGGTCGTACTCGCCCTTCACGAAGACCCGCTCGCGGGTCATGTAGTAGGCGCCCAGCACGATGTCCTGCGACGGCTGGATGATCGGCTTGCCGTGCGCGGGGCTGAGGATGTTGTTGGTCGACATCATCAGCACGCGCGCTTCGATCTGCGCTTCGATCGACAGCGGCAGGTGGACCGCCATCTGGTCACCGTCGAAGTCGGCGTTGAACGCCGTGCAGACCAGCGGGTGCAGCTGGATCGCCTTGCCCTCGATGAGGACCGGCTCGAACGCCTGGATCCCGAGGCGGTGCAGGGTGGGAGCGCGGTTGACGAGCACGGGGTGCTCGCGAATCACCTCGTCCAGGATGTCCCAGACCTCGGCGCTCTGCTTCTCCACCATCTTCTTGGCGGCCTTGATCGTCGTGACGTAGCCGCGCTCTTCGAGCTTGTTGTAGATGAACGGCTTGAACAGCTCGAGCGCCATCTTCTTGGGCAGGCCGCACTGGTGCAGGCGCAGGTTCGGGCCGACCACGATGACCGAGCGGCCGGAGTAGTCGACGCGCTTGCCGAGCAGGTTCTGGCGGAACCGGCCCTGCTTGCCCTTGAGCATGTCGGACAGCGAGCGCAGCGGGCGCTTGTTCGGACCCGTGAAGGTCTTGCCCCGGCGGCCGTTGTCGAACAGCGCGTCGACGGCCTCCTGCAGCATCCGCTTCTCGTTGCGGATGATGATCTCGGGAGCGCTCAGCTCCTGCAGTCGCTTCAGCCGGTTGTTCCGGTTGATCACGCGGCGGTACAGGTCGTTGAGGTCGGACGTGGCGAACCGGCCACCATCCAGGGGCACCAGCGGACGCAGGTCCGGCGGGATGACCGGGATCACCTCGAGCATCATCCACTCGGGGCGGTTGCCCTGGCTGTCACGGAACGCCTCGACCGTCTTGAGGCGCTTGCTGAGCTTCTTGCGCGCCGCCTCGGAGGTCGCGTTGCGCAGGTCGGTCCGCAGCGCCGTGGACAGCGCCGCGCAGTCGAGCTCTTCGAGCAGGCGCCGGATCACCTCGCCGCCCATGCCGACCTGGAACGTGTCCCAGCCGTACTCGGCGATCTTGTCCTGGTACTCGTCCTCGGTGAGGATGTCGCCGGGCTGCAGCTCGGTGCTGCCCGGGTCCGTGACGATGTAGCTCTCGCAGTACAGCACCCGCTCGAGCTGCTTCAGCGTGCAGTTCAGGAGGTTGCCGATGCGGCTCGGCAGCGACTTCAGGAACCAGATGTGGGCCACCGGGGTGGCCAGGCTGATGTGCGCCAGCCGCTCCCGACGCACCTTGCTCTGGATCACCTCGACGCCGCACTTCTCGCACGTGATGCCACGGTGCTTCATGCGCTTGTACTTGCCGCAGTTGCACTCGTAGTCCTTCACCGGACCGAAGATCTTCGCGCAGAAGAGGCCATCACGCTCCGGCTTGAACGTCCGGTAGTTGATGGTCTCGGGCTTCTTCACCTCACCGAACGACCAGGAGCGGATCTTCTCCGGGCTGGCCAGGGCGATGCGGACCGCCGTGTAGTTCAGCGGGTTCTTCGGGCGGTCGAAGAGGTTGTACAAGTCGCGCAAGGTGAACCCTCCGAGGGGTTTGGGTTTCCGGCTCCTGCAGGAGCCGGAGGAGCGTTGTCTCCGGTCTATTCAGCTGCGGGCAGTCAGCCGATCAGTCCGGTCGTATCGGTCTTGTCTTCGATGAGCGTCACGTCCAGGGCCAGGCTCTGGAGCTCCTTGACGAGCACGTTGAAGGACTCCGGCAGGCCGGCTTCCAGCGTGTTCTCGCCCTTGACGATCGACTCGTACATCCGCGTTCGGCCGACGACGTCGTCGGACTTGACCGTCAGGAACTCCTGCAGGCCGTAGGCGGCGCCGTACGCCTCCATCGCCCAGACTTCCATCTCGCCCAGTCGCTGGCCGCCGAACTGCGCCTTGCCGCCGAGCGGCTGCTGGGTCACCAGGCTGTACGGCCCGATGCTCCGCGCGTGGATCTTGTCGTCCACCAGGTGGTGCAGCTTCAGCATGTACATGATGCCGACGGTGACCTGCTGGTCGAACGGCTCGCCGGTGCGGCCGTCGAACAGGGTCATCTGCCCGTCGTCGGGCAGGCCGGCCAGCGTCAGCTGGTTGCCGATCTCCTCTTCGGTCGCGCCCTCGAACACGGGGGCGGCGAAGAAGACGCCACCGGCGCACTTGCGAGCGAGCTCGATGACCTCGTCGTCCGTGGCGCCAGACAGGAACTCCTGGACCTTCGTGTTCTTCTCGAAGACCGCGCCGAGGTAGGCGCGGAGCGTCTTCGCGGACGCGTCGTCCTCGATGAACGTCTGGATCTGCTGGGCGACGCCGCGGGCGGCCCAGCCCAGGTGGGTCTCGAGGATCTGGCCCACGTTCATGCGGGACGGGACGCCGAGCGGGTTGAGCACGATGTCCACCGTGCGCCCGTCGGGCATGTAGGGCATGTCCTCGATGGACAGGACCTTGGAGATGACGCCCTTGTTGCCGTGGCGGCCGGCCATCTTGTCGCCGACGCTCAGCTTCCGCTTGATGGCGACGTAGACCTTGACCAGCTTGATGACGCCGGGGGGCAGCTCGTCGCCCTGCTTGAGGCGCTCGACTCGACCCTCGAAGGTCATCTCGACCAGCTCCAGCTGCTCCTTGACGGCCTCGATGAGGTCGAACACGGAGTCTTCGACCTCCTGGCCGCCGGCGACGGAGATGTCCTGCCAGCGGGACAGCGGCAGCGAACGGACCACGTCACCGGTGAAGGTCTCGCCCTTCTTCAGGAAGACCTCGCCGGTGTCCTCGTCCTCCACCGCGGCGCCGGCCTTGTGGCCGTCGAGCAGCAGCACGAGCTTGCGCTCGGCCGAGGCGATGATGGTGCGCATCTCCTCGTCCTGGTCGCGCATGATCCGCGCGATCTCGGCGTTCTGGATCTGCTTGGCCCGCTCGTCGCGCTCGACGCCTTCGCGGCTGAAGATCTGGGCGCCGATGACGGTACCGGTGACACCCGGCGGCACGCGCAGCGACGTGTCGCGCACGTCGCCGGCCTTCTCACCGAAGATGGCCCGCAGGAGCTTCTCTTCGGGAGACAGCTGCGTCTCACCCTTCGGCGTGATCTTGCCCACCAGGATGTCCTGCTGGTTGACCTCGGCGCCGATGCGCACGATGCCCGACTCGTCGAGGTCGCCCAGGGCCTCCTCGCCGACGTTCGGGATGTCGCGGGTGATCTCCTCCTTGCCCAGCTTCGTGTCGCGGGACGCGATCTCGAACTCCTCGATGTGGATCGAGGTGAACACGTCGTCGCGGACGAGCCGCTCGGAGATGAGGATCGAGTCCTCGAAGTTGTAACCACCCCAGGGCATGAACGCGACGACCGCGTTGGCGCCCAGGGCCAGCTCACCGGTGTCCGTCGCGGGGCCGTCGGCGATGACGTCCCCGATCTCGACGTGCTCGCCCTTGCGGACGATCGGCTTCTGGTTGATCGACGTGCTCTGGTTGCTCCGGCGGAACTTGACCAGGTTGTAGATGTCGACCTCGGAGCCGATCTCGGTGCCGACGTCGTCCGTCTTCACGACGATGCGGGTGGCGTCGACCGACTCGACGATGCCGGGCCGGCGCGCGACGCAGGTGACGCCGGAGTCCCGGGCCACGTAGCGCTCGATGCCGGTGCCGACGAACGGCGCCTGCGTCTTGATCAGCGGCACCGCCTGGCGCTGCATGTTCGAGCCCATCAGGGCGCGGTTGGCGTCGTCGTGCTCCAGGAACG
>CAYQEG010000171.1:0-17113 GCA_964416435.1 uncultured Rickettsiales bacterium | reverse complement strand
CGCCCCCCGCGCCCCCCCCCACCCCCCCCCCCGCGGGGCCCGCCCCCCCCGCCGCCCCCGACGACGACGACGCCACCGACGACGACGACGCCACCGACGATGACGACGCGGTCGAGCCGTTCGGCATCCAGGAGATCGACCCCGACCACGTCGAGACGGCGGTCGGGCTGGCGCCCGAGACGGCGGAGATCTTCTTCAAGGGGAGCCTCGACGGCGTCGACGAGGACGACGTCGACGTGCACTTCGGAGGCGAATCGGCCGACGTCCTCGCCATCACGAGCGACAAGATCCTCGTGGAGATCCCCCCCGGCTGCGAGCCGGGCGAGGTCGACGTCGACGTCGAGACCCCCAACGGCGACGACTCCGTCGACTTCGAGTACGAGCCGGGTGGCGACGAGCTGGACGGCGCGGTGTTCGGGGTCTACCGGACCGAGGTGCCGGCCTACCCGGGCAACGAGAGCGGGGCCGTCGAGCTCGGCCTGTTCGAGCCGGCCGACTCCCCGCCGCTGACCCACCTGCCGCCGCTGGGCAACTGCAGCCCCAACATCGTGCCGCCGAGCAACAGCCGCGCGTACTACGAGGTCGGCCCGTCGATCCAGATCACCGGGGGCGTGCCCATCGTGGCGACGCTCGACCCGTCGAGCGACACCTACACGGCCAGCGCGGCCGCCTCGGCGGTGCCCACCGGCGCGTCCTACTCCATCTACAACGCCATCGACCCCGACGGCTGCTCGCTGCCCCTGGAGGCGGTCGTCAGCGCGCCGCCCCCGCTGACCATCACGTCACCGCTGATCACCTCCCAGAAGCTCGCCGACTGCTGGTTCGTGGACGGCGGCTACGGCGTCATCGAGTGGCCCGGCCCGTTCGACAGCGGCGACTTCGTCTTCGTGACGCTCGCCAACTCCGAGGACACCTCCGCCCCATCGATCACCTGCCACAACCAGGACATCGGCTCGATGGTGCTCAACGAGGCCGACCTCATCTACCTGCAGCCCGGCCTGCACACGATCAGCGTGACCCGCTACCGCGTCACCGAGACGGACCACCCGCGGGACGGCTCCACGATGCACGGCGTCTTCGCCGACACCGAGACGGGGTTCGTCTTCGTCTACCTGTTCGCAAGCGAGTGCGGGTTCTGAGGCGCGGCGCCGCTCCGGCGCTCCTGGGCCTGCTCGTGGCCGGCTGCGCGGCCGAGCCGTGGTCCTTCTCGCTCGACGACTGCGGCCGGACCTGCGGCGACGGCCCCTACTACCTGGTCGACCACTTCGAGATCGCCATGGAGGACGAGACGGGGCTCGATGGATTCGACCTGGACGGCCTGCCGAACGACTGCGAGGTCGAGGACGGCACGTCGCCCGACGGCGCCCCGGGCATCGACAACCAGTTCGGCGCGATCTTCGACGTCCTGCCCGACTCGGTCAGCGCCGTCATCCCGCTCGCCATCGAGACGTCGCTCCAGTCGGGCGCGATGAGCATCGTCGTGGAGGTCGTCCGCCCCGACGCGGGAGGCGACGACGGCCCCGTCGCGCTGGTCTTCCGGGAGGCGGACGGTGACGTCCTGGCGGGGACCGACGGGCGGCCCCTCGGCGGCCAGACGCTCGGCCTGGTCGACGGCGACAACGTGCTGGGCCACAGCACCTCTGCGGAGTCCACGGGCGACGTGATCGCGGCGTCCGAGCTCGAGGTCCTGCTGAAGCTGCAGTACCTCGACACGAGCGTCGAGCTCCCGGTGAAGCGGGGCATGGCTCGACTGACCGACGACGGCGAAGGCGGGCTGGACCTCACCATCGGCGGCGCGGTGCCCGTCGACGCCGTCATGGAGCTCGTCTCGGGCCTCGGCGGGGACGACGAGAACCTCCGCGAGCTCCTCGAGGCGATGATCCCGTTGATGGTCGACGCCCGCACGGACCCCGACGGGCCCTGCGACGGCCTGTCCGGCACGTTCTGGGGCCACGCCGTGCCGGTCTACCTCTTCGAGCCCTGACCGTCGGGCTGAACGCTCAGCGACGGCGCCGGAGCAGCGCGACCGAGGCCAGCAGCAGCCAGGCCAGCGAGGACGGCGAGCCCCCGGACTGCGACGCCAGGCAGTCGAACGCCGAGCAGCCTTCCCCACCGTCGTCGTCGTCGTCGTCCGACGCGTCGTCGTCGTCCGCCGCGTCGTCGTCGTCCGCCGCGTCGTCGTCGTCCGTCGCGTCGTCGTCGTCCGTCGCGTCGTCGTCGTCCGTCGCGTCGTCGTCGTCGCCGGTGCTCGCGAGCACGGTGAAGTCCACCGAGTCGGTGGCGCTGTTCCCGGCCACGTCCTCGGCCACCACGGTCAGCGTGTGCAGCCCCTCGCCCAGGTCCGCGCAGTCGACCGTGTCCCCGTTGCCGACGGTGGTCCCGTCGATGTCGATGTCGATCGACGCCACGCCCGAGTCCGCGTCGAGCACGTCGACGTCGATCTCGATCGAGTCCTCCCAGGCGTAGTCGATCGCCTCGGGCGCGACGATCGTGATCTCCGGCGGATCCGGGTCGCCGAGGATGACGTCGAAGCTCACCGAGTCGGTGCCGACGTTGCCCGCGTAGTCCGTCGCGGACGCGTCGACCGTGTGGCTGCCGACCCCCAGGACCGCCATGTCGAGGAGCGCCCCGTCGATCGCGGGCGTGCCGTCCACGGTGATCTCGGACAGCTCGATGCCGCTCTCGACGTCCAGCATGCTGACGTCGAGCACCACCTGGTGGAGCACCGTGTAGGTCGGCGCGCTCGGCGCGAGGATCTCGACCGTGGGCGCCGTCGTGTCCGTCAGACCGAGCACCTCGAACGTGACCGAGTCGCTCGCCGAGTTGCCCTCGTAGTCCGTCGCCGTCGCGCTCAGCGTGTGGCTGCCGGTGCCGAGGTCGTTCATCTCGAACAGGTCACCCTCGCTGTAGGGCGTGCCGTCGATGTCGACGTCCAGGGAGACCACGCCGCTGTCGGCGTCGACGTCGTCGACCAGGATCTCGACGACCTCGTACCCCTGGTAGCTGATCGCCTCCGGGGTGACGATCTGGACGACCGGCGCCGTCGCGTCCGCCGGCGCGAACACGAAGTCGAGCTCCGTCGAGCCGCCGAGCGCCACCGTGGTCGTCCACGTGTCCGCGTTGCCGACCATTACGCCGTTCTCGAAGATCCGAGGCGGCGCCGCGAACGCGCCGTCGTCGATCACCACCTGCAGGCTGCCGCCGACCGCGTCCACCAGCGTGTAGCTGCCGTCGGCCGCCGTGTAGGCGACGTCGCCGCCGGGGATGCTGACGCCCACGCCGGCCGCCGGCGACCAGTCGTCGTCGTAGACGGTGCCGGTGACCGCCGCGCCCGCCGCGAAGTCCGCCGCCGCGTAGGCCGCCGTCGTGTAGTAGTTCAGGTCCGTCGACAGCAGCGCCGGGTTGAGCGAGTGCCAGACCTGCAGCGTCTCCAGCTCGTACGGGCCGTCCTCGCCCAGGCCGCTGATGTCGGCCCCCGGGAAGGACAGCGTCAGCGACGTCGGCACGCCGGAGGTGGCGACCCCGTTGGTGCTCGCCCAGCCGATCTCGGCGCCGCTCGGCGTGAGCAGCCGGCCGGCCGCGAAGACCAGGCCGTCGCCCTGGGGGGTGACGTCGAGGACGAGGTCCAGGGAGTCGTACAGGCTGTCCGCGTCGACGTCCGGGGTCAGCTCGGCGCTGACGCCCGTGAGCAGCACCAGCTCGCCGAACTGGGCGACGGTCCAGGCCTGCGTCGCCCAGCCGCCCGAGGCCGCGGCGAGCGTGCCGCCCGGCTCGAACAGGTCGACGTCCTCCAGCGTCCAGGGGCCGTCGACCCCGTGGTCGATGATCGCGACGCCCGAGAAGGTCAGCGAGATCTGGCCCGCGCCCACCACCAGGTCGGCCTGGCCGGTGACCCGCTGGATCTCCTCGCCCGCCGCGTCGACCAGGGTCGCCCAGAGGTAGTGGGGCCCCGCGGCGGTGGTCGTCACGTCGACGTCCACCTGGAGCTGGTCGTACAGCCCGTCCGCCGACAGGTCCACGCCCGCGTCGGCGAAGGTGCCGACCAGCGACGCCAGCCCGCCGTCGAAGTCCGAGACGCTGTACGCGGTGGTGTCCCAGGCGCTGGGCCGGAAGTCGATCCGGTCGCCGTCGAGCGTCAGGTCGAGGGAGCCCAGGGTGTACGGGCCGTCCTCTCCGTTCAGCCGGATGACGTCCCCGTCGAACGTGAGGCTGACCGTGTTGGCGCCGGCCGCCAGGGTCTGGGTCACCACGGCGCTCCCCAGGTTGGCGCCGGTCGGCGACGTCAGCCAGCCGACCACCTCGTAGTCGTCGGCCGAGCCGTCGTTCTGGACCTCCACGTCGATCTGCAGCTCGTTGAAGGCCCCGTCGCCGTCCGTGTCGACGCCGCTGTCGGAGTAGGTGTCCGTGAAGTACGCGATGGTCGTGTCGAACTCGGCCCAGTCGTACGCCCCGGTCATGTACGAGAGCGGCCAGACGTCGTACGTGCTGCCGCCGCTGACGTGCAGGTAGAAGACCTCCAGCTCCCCGCTCGCGCCGAAGTTACGCAGGCTCGGGCCGTCGAAGTACAGCGTCAGGTCCTGCACGCCCGGGGTCAGGCCGATGTAGTTGGCCTCGGCCCACACCAGGTTGCCGTCGGCGTCCCAGGCGGAGCCGTACAGGTAGTAGTCGCCCGCATCGAGCACGTCGACCTCGACGTCCAGCCCGAGCCAGTCGTACAGGGTGTCCCCGTCGTCATCGACGCCGTAGTCGGTCGCGTTGAGCGTGAACACCGCCTCCGCGAACGACGCGGTCGTCAGGGCCCGGTAGGCCGGGTCGGTCTGCTTGCCGGGGTTGGCCCAGTCGTTGGCCGACGTGCCGGTCTTCATGTAGCCCTGGATCTCGCAGTAGACCTCCTCGTCGTCGCCGAACGGGAAGCCGGGGGCGGGGAAGCTCCAGCGGTTGTTCTCGTCGAAGCCCATCAGCGAGAAGATGAGGCCGTTCTCGACGCTGTCGGGCAGCTCGTCGTTGTCGGCGTCGGCCTGGCCGGTCCAGGTGCCGCCGGCCTGCCAGGCGACGTCCGTGTCGTAGTGCTGCCACTCGTGGCCGAGCGTCACCTCGATGCAGTCGATGCCCTTGCCGTTGTTGTTCATGTCGTAGACGGGGAAACCGAACACGCTGAGCTGGAAGTTGTAGGCGCAGTCCATCGCGGTGCGGTTGGTGACGTTGATGACCGGCGCCGCCGTGCTGCCGTTGTAGTTGGCGAACAGGCTGCCGTTGTAGGGGCCGCCGGCGTAGTTGTAGGTGCCGCCGTTGCGGCCGTCGTCGATGGACGTCGCGTTGTCGTCGCCCTGCGCCCAGTGCTCGTACCAGTTGTGCGTGCCGTCGCCGTCTTCGTCGCCGTCCTTGTCGAAGAAGAGGTCGAACGTGCCGTTCCAGACGTCCTGCCCGTTGACGCCGATGGCGGGGTTGTTGAACGTCAGCGTCGCTTCGATCGCCTTGTCCTTGCCGTGGGTGTCGGCCGCCGGTCGGTAGGTGTAGGCCGGGTTGCCGTCGCCCGCGGGGTCGACGTCGCCGGCCCAGTGGATGTTGTCGATGACGAACCCGTCCACCTCGTGGATCGTCGCCGTCAGCGTCACGTCCTTGGTGGTCTCGGGGTTGTCGGGCGTGACCTCGACGTCCTCGATGTAGGGCAGATCGACGAGCACGACGTAGTCCTCGACGTCGCCCCAGGACCAGCTGGACGTGCAGGGATCGTTCGGGTCGGTGCTCCAGCCCAGGTTGACCCGCGCCCAGGGGAGCGGGTCGGTCGACGCGGGGATCGGGATCGTCGCCGCGCCGGACATGATCCCGGCGTAGTTGATCGACGTGTAGCCGGTCATCGCCAGGTCGACCACCTGCTCCGACGCCGCCCAGGTGCCGTCGTCGTTCCAGTCGATCCAGACGTTCACGTACTCGGGGCTGTTGTCGTACTCGGGGCACGGGTTGCCGCCGGTACAGCCGTTGGGGTTCGTGATGAAGATGTCGATCAGGATGGTCAGGGTCGCGTTGGCGTTCTGCGTGAACGAGACGCCCTGGATGTACTCGTACGACGTGCTGCCGCCGCTGCTGCTGCAGTAGCCCGGCGCCAGGAAGGCGCTGCTCGCCAGGCTGGTGGATGGGGGCTCGCCGCGGGGCCCCCAGTCGTCGAGGTCGTCGGGCATCTCGCGGTCCGGGCTGCAGGAGAACAGGAGCGCGGTGGTCAGCGCGAGGAGGAGGCGGAGGGAGCGACTCATGGTGACTCCGGGGTGTGCAGGGTGAGCACGAAGGGCTGGGAGGCGGCCTTGCCGGTCCAGAAGGCGTCCTTGCGGGCGGCCTGGGCGGCGAGGTCCGAAGCGAAGAGGGGGTGCCAGACGAGCTGGGCGGTCCAGGGGCCCGCCGGCGCGGCCCCGTCACGGTGGAGCAGGTAGCGGACCGAGCCGATCGCGAGGGCCCAGGTGGGCGGGGCTGGCCGCCACTCGTGGTCGATGGCGACCCCCCGGTCCCAGCGGATCAGCTCCACGCGCAGGTCGACGGACTGCGACGCGCCGGGGGCCAGCTCGATCTCCTGGAGGTCGGGCGCGCGACGACCGTCCTCCGCGTCCGACCGCGGGTAGGCGCTGCGGCCGCCGCCGTCGAGGAGGTACAGGCCCCGCGACAGCACCGACGCGAGCGGCGGCAGGATCAGCGGGTGATCCGTCCGGTTGCTGAGCGTGACCCGCAGCCGCGCCGGGGCCCCGGGGGCGACGGCGTCACCCTCGACCGCGACCGCGATCTCCAGCCCGGTCGACCGGCCGTCCGTCCAGAAGCGGGCCAGCGCGGGACCGACGGACGCGTCCAGGCGGGTCAGCGCGAGCAGCGCCTCCTCCCGCACCGGCTCGACGTCGTCCAGCGCCCCCTCCAGGGCGGCGATCGACGCGTCGGCGCCCCCGCCGATCTGGCCCAGCGCGAGCGCGGCGTAGCGACGCTGGCCCCAGGTGCGGTCGGCCAACCACCCCGCCAGCACCTCGACGGCCTGGGGATGACCCGCCTCCCCGAGGGCGCGAACGGCGTAGTAGCGCGGCTCGGCCGCCTCCCCGACCGCCGCGAGCGGCTCCACGACGTCGACCGGCGCGTCGGCGAGCGCGAGCACCGCCTGCCACCGGTCGGCGTGCGGGCGGGCGCTGTCGGAGATTGTCGCGACGTGCGTGGCCCAGGGCTCGGCGAGCGCGGCCACGTCGACGGCGGCCACGGCGTCGCCCGGCGAAGCGTGGGTCGCCTCCGCGGCGTCCGGTGAGTTCGACGGACAGGCCGGCGCCAGGGCGAACCCCGCCGCGATCAACAGCCCTCGAAGTGCCAGCCCCACCACGCGTCGCCTCCCCAGCGTCGGGGCACCAATCTGGTGCCAACCGAATCCGGAGACAAGCCGTATCGGGGGGAAAACTCAGCGATCGGTCGGGGAGTCCCCCAGGACGTAGTCGCTACTCTTCTTCTTCGGGGTTCTCGAGCGCTTCGGCCGCCAGCCGGGCGTCCTCTTCCGCCTTGAGGCGGGAGTACTCGGCGGGGAGCAGCGCGCGGGCGCCGAGGATGTCGACCTCGGCGCGGGTCTCTTCATCCCACGCGATGTCGATTTCGATGCCCTCGAGGTGGAGCGTGTCCTGGGGCGGCACGAGCCGCGGGACCTCGAAGTCCTGGGTGCCCATGACCCGGTCGGCGCCGTCGAAGAAGGTCAGCCGCAGGATCGTGCCCTGCATCCCGTAGTCGGTCGGGTTGGCCAACTGGAACATCATCTCCGTCAGCGTCTCGGGCTCGTCCTCTTCACCGACCGGGGTCCAGGCGTAGTTGATCAGCTGCAGGTAGGTGTCCGGGTTGAACAGCGGGTCGTACTTGTCCGACAGGTCCTGGTCGAACAGGTAGCCGGGCACGACCTGGGCGGTGCCGACCCAGCCGGTGCCGACCTCGGACTCGACCTCGTAGAAGTCGCCCATCTTCCGGATCAGGGCGACCTTGCTGTCCTTGTCGACCACGCCGACCTGGCCGGAGCGGCTGTCCGGCTCGCGCAGGAGCGTCGCCGACTCGGTCGCGAGCGCCTCCAGCGGCCCCAGCGCGCCTTCGGTCTCGCCGAAGAGCTTGAAGTCCGCGGCGTCGGGCGCGCCCTTCCAGATCACGTACAGCGTGCCGAACCCGGCGATGACGATGCCGATGAACAGGAGCACCGAGACGACCCGGGCGAGCGTGCGCGGGATCAGCGGCCCGCGGGGCTTCCAGTCGTCGTCGCCGGCGCCCGCCTGGACCTTGATCAGGCCCTTCAGCTCGGCGACCTCCGTCGCGTAGAGCCAGTCGCTGCCGCCCGGCTTCTGGATCAGATCACCGGCCAGGATCTTGCCGCCGACGGCCATGAGCTTGAGCTCGGCCACATCCTTGACTGTGAACTGCTGGTCGCCGCGTGTGATGCGCCAGGGACTGCTCATTGAGATCTCCGCGTGCCCGGGAGGACGGCCATTCCTACTACACCGCCGAGGCGCGGGGCAAGGGCTGGACTCACAGGCCCCAGGGTCGCTCGTCCGTCGGGAACGTCACCGAGTAGGTCAGCACGACCTCCGTGCTGCCCTTTGCGGCCAACGGGAGCTTCCAGACGAGCACCCCCCGTCCCTCCTCGCTGTCGTGCTCGGTCGACGCGTCGTCGACCTTCACCACGTACTTGCTGTACTCGGAGACCGGTACCGTCTGCTGCAGCTCGACCTCCACCTCGCGGTCGAGCAGCGACGTCACCGTGGTCACCCAGCTCCAGGCCTCGGTCGACTTGTTGCCCGCGATGCCCTTGGGGCCGCTGTCCTTGTCCGACAGCTCGCGCTCCACCTTCAGCCGCTCCTCCACCCCGAACGGCAGCCGGAGCTCCCCGCCGGGGGCCACCTCGCCGATGGACGAGCGGCCGACGTACCGATCCTCCATGAACGCCTGGAGCTCGCCCGCGAGCATCGGCCACGGGCGGTCGTTGTTCAGGGTGGCCGACTGGAAGACGTGGGCCGACGTCGTCGGGGTGGCCAGGTAGCGCAGCGCGATGCCTTCGGTCCGCCAGGCGGCGATCGTCACCCGCTTGCGCGTGGAGTCCCCCGGCACGTCGTTGCGCCCGGGGATCGTGAACTCGACGCTCGTCCCCGCCGCGCTCGCCGTCGCCGTCAGCGTCTCCGCCTCGTAGTACTCCTCCTCGGCCTCCGGCGCGGCCTCGCCCCAGTCGTCGTCCATGTCGTACGCGGCGGACGGCGCCTCCGCCTTGGCGCGGCCGCCCCGCCGGGATCTCGACGAGGACGTCCTGGCGGGAGCCGAATACTGGCGCAGGATCGTCGCGGCGGGGGCCGGCGCGGCCAGCCCGAGGGCCGGCTGGGCGGTCGACAGCACCAGCTCGACGTCGTCCCAGTCCTCCCCCGTCGACTGGCGCACCCAGGCGCCGTAGGTCATCTCCACGGCGCCTTCGTCCGGGTACAGGCGGGCGTCGTAGGTCGGCGCCCAGGAAGCGCCGGGGGCGGTGTAGGTCAGCCGAAGCGTCAGGCTGCCCGGCTTCTTGGCCTGCACCGAGACGACGACCCGGAAGTCGTCGGTGCCGGTCCCGGACAGCTGGGCCAGCTCGGCGCGGGCCGCCTCCAGCTGCGCCTGCAGATCCCGCCGCTCGACCGCCACCCGACGCAGCTCGGCCTGGCCGGCGCGGAGCTGCTCGCCGAGCACGTCGACCAGGGCGCGCGCCTCGGACGCCCGGTCGGGTCGCTCCAGCGCCTCCGAGCCCAGCTGGCCGGTCGACTTGCTGGCCAGCTGGCGCACGAACTCGATCTCGAACCGGGCCGCGTCAGCCGCGTCCGCGAGCTCCTTGTCCGCGTCCTCCAGCGCGCGCAGCTGCTCGGTGATCTGCCGCGCGCGCGCGCTCCGCATCTCCGTCCCGAAGCCTCGACGCACGTCGAACGCCCCCAGCACCACCTGGGCCGACCCCTCGCCCTCGGCGCGCAGCGACGAGACGTCCAGCCACACCGGGAGCCCCGCCACCACCACGTCGTGGGTGCCGCGGCTCAGCTGCACGGTCGCGGTGCGGGTGACCCGCGCCCGGTCCGGGAACACCACGACCGACTCCACCGTCGACGTCGCCTCCACCTCCGCCGCGTGGGCGGAGGCGGAGGAGGCGAGGAGCGCGGCGACCAGGAAGGGAGCGGCGAGGAGGGGACGCAGGGACGTGGGGGTCATTGCTCTTCCAGGGGGGGCGGCAGGTCGTCGGCGCGGCGGCGCGCCTCGACCCGCTCGCGCACCAGCTTGATCTCGGTGTCACTGATCGGCCCGTAGGGGCCGCGCATGCTGGCCAGGCGCATGCCGTGGCGCAGCCCCAGCCGGTACATCTCCTTGACCTTGTCCAGCTCCAGGTCATCGCCGAGCGTGAAGCACTCGTTGCGACCCTCCAGGGCCAGCACGACCGCTTCGGCGAGGGAGCTGAGCGCGACCTTGGGCGGCGGACCCAGGTTGACGCCCAGGTCGGCGGGGCCGGGGAGCTCGATCTCACCGGCGTACAGCACCAGCACGTCGGGCCGCTGCTCGGCCGCCGCCTCTTCGAACTCCGACGGCCGCTGGCAGTCGACCACCACGGCCCCCGGCTTGACCCCCCGCTCGAGGTTCAGGGTCCCGGTCCAGCCGGGGGAGATCCCGGTGACGATGAGGTCAGTCTCGGCCAGGTGGGTGTCGACGCGGGTCGCCGTCTCGACCCGGCAATGGGGACTCACGCCCTCGATCCGGCTGCGCAGCTCGAGCAGGCGGTCGGCCTCCCGGTCGACGATCACCAGGCGATGGAAGACCAGCGCCAACAGCTCGGCCGCGACCGCGCCGGTGGGGGAGCCGGCCCCGACGACCATGGCGGTCGCCATGGCCCGGCCGACCTCGTCCTGCTCGATGAGGCCCATCGCCAGGATGGCCTTCTTGGCGGCCCACATGTCCGCCGACACGAGGTAGCTCCCACCGGACGTGATCGGGATCTCGGCGCGGGCCGCCACCCGGGTCGTCGCTTCGCTCATCTCCCGGGCGAACGCGCCGACGCCCATCACCTCGGCTCCGAGGCGGGTCGCGAGCTTCGTCGCCTCGGTCAGCCGCCGGGCCGCGTAGTCCTCGCCCCGCGCGGCGATCTGACGAGCCGTCATCGGCAGATGCAGGATCCAGCCCTCGGCCTCGACCCCGGTCGGGCTGACGATGCCGCGGGCGTGCCCCACCGGCGTGATCGGGAGCCGCGCCATCGCCCGCTCAGCCATCGACTGCACCGACTCGGGCATCGTGCGGAGCCAGCGCACCCGGGGCTCCCGGAAGAGGTCCCGGCGCGACGGCGGGTAGTACAGGTAGGCGAACTTGCGGCGCTTGCGGACCTCACCGCGGGGGTGGATGACCCGCGGACGCGCCTCGACCTCCCGCAGCAGCTGCAGGTAGTCGCCCTCATCGATCGTGCGGGGGTCCTTGTCCAGGTGCGCGATGCAGCAGGCGTGCAGGATCTGCAGGTCGGCCCGCTTGTCCCCGAACACCTGCGGCGTCGTCGTGCACAGCGTCTCCACGTCCCGGTCGCGGAAGAACTCCAGGGTCTCCGGCCCCACGCTGTCGGTGATGATCGTCTTGTGGGTCAGGTCCCGCGGCGAGTAGTGCATCAACGCCCGCAGGTCGCCGACGATGACGTCCGCCCGGGAGAAGTACCGCGTCAGCTCGCGCGTCTGGATACCCTCCGCTGCCTTGCCGCGCGGGAAGAAGCTGACGTACGGCCGCCGCGTCAGGAACGGCATCGCGACCCGCGCGTAGCGGCTCAGGGCGTCCACGTCCCGCAGCACGAACGGGGCTCCGTAGTGCAGCACGGGGTCGCCGAACACGATCGAGTCGGTCTGCTCCGAGAGCACCTCGAGGATGTCCCAGTTGGCGATGCCCGACAGGAACAGCGCGCTCCGCCCGCCGAACAGCTGTGGGTGCTTGCGGGCGATCTCGCGGATGGCCCATCGGTCGACGATCTTCTTGAGCGCGCGCCCCCCGACCACCGGGGTGCTCCGCGCCGCGGACGCGATGCGGTACGTCTCCTTGTGGCGCCAGGTCTTGCGACCGACCCGGAAGGAGATCGCCATGCCGCCCAGGGCGATGCAGTCGACCTGGCCGTCGTGCTCGCGGACCATGCGGCGGGCCAGCGCGGTGTCGCCGTCGGTGCCGACCCGTCGCACGAGGAAGCGCTCGCCCCACAGCTTCGCCTCGAACTCGTAGTCCAGGCGGCGGGGCCCCAGCGAGATGGAGACGACCTTCTTCATGGGACTCTGTCGTTCTGTCGGAGTGGGGGGGGCGGGGGTCAGCCGTCGGTCGGCTCGAGCGTGGCGTCGAAGCAGCCGGAGACGCCGAGCAGGACCACCTGGTCGCTGAAGCTGACGACCTTCTGGATGACCCCTTCGAAGGTGCCGTTCACGGCGACGTTCGGACCCGGCACGGCGCCGTCGAAGGTGACCGAGCCGCCGACGTCGGGGTGCAGGTTGTTGGTGACGAAGCCGAAGTTGCCGGCCAGGTCCGCCGGGGCGCCGCCGGGCAGCGACGCCTCCGCGACCGCCGCCTGGAGCACCACGTTGCCGGCCACCGACGACGGGGTCTCGAAGGGGATGTTGCCGGGGGTCATGCCGTCGTAGTTGCCGTTGAGCGCGCCCCAGGCGTCGTCCACGCCGATCCGGATCGTGAACTGCGGGAAGTTGTTGGCGAAGCTCGTCGGCCGCGGGAAGAAGCCGTCGAAGGGACCGATCTCCGTGCCGTCGCCCAGCATCATCTTGACCTGGTTGCCGGTGCAGTCGGCGAACGCCGGGGGGGTCGCGTCGACGTAGTCGATCTTGGCGTCGTCGTCGTCGTCCGCGCCGTCGTCGTCGTCCGTGGCGTCGTCGTCGTCCGTGGCGTCGTCGTCGTCCGTGACGTCGTCGTCGTCGACCGGTGGACCGCCGCTGTCGTCGTCGTCGGTGGGGCAGCCTGCGAGCAGCAGGCCGAGGGAGGCGAGACCGAACGCGAGGCGCAGACGCATCACAACTCCGGGGTCAGAACAGCGTGTAGATGAACGGGAGCACCGCCGCCTTCTCACCCACCAGGATGAGGACGACGAGCAGGAGCAGCACGACGACGATCGGCGTCATCCACCACGCCTTGCGCTCCCTCAGGAAGAACCAGAAGTCCTCGACGAGCTCGAAGAACCAGAAGCGCTCCGCCAGCGGCGTCAGCCAGGTCCTGTCGCTCACCGCCTCCGGCGCGAGCTTCACGAAGACCGCCACGGCCGCCGCCAGGGCGGCCATCGAGACCCAGAGGCCGGGGCCGAACGAGGTCAGCGCGGCGAGGTTCGCGACCCCTTCGCCGACCCACGCCTGGGCGAACCCGGGGAGCTCCGCCACGCGGTCCCCGGCGGTCGTGATGGCGCCGGCGAGGCGCACCAGCAGCACGCCGACGGCGCCGAACCCGGCGACCACGCCGAGGCCGGCGGCCAGCCGCGGCCGCATCGCCGAGAAGCCGGCCATCAGCACGAGGGCGGCAGCGGCGGCGAACAACGCCAGCTCGGTCCAGAAGGTGACGCCGAGGGACTCGAGCAGCTGCCCCGCCCGCTCGTCCCACAGGCCGGTGCCGGGGGAGAGGCCGAGCTTGTCTTCGCCCGAGCGGATCACGATCCAGGGCAGCAGCGGGCCCGCGATCAGGGCTGCGCCCGCGACCGCGGCGAGGATCGAGGGCTTCTTCGCGTCCGACTCGGCCATTCAGTCTCCCGCGGCGCAGCGTAGCAGGCAGGACCGCCCACCCGACACCGCTCAGGCGGTGCGAGGGGAGTTCGATGGAAACACCGGGAGACCCGGTCCCACTGTTCGCGCGGGTGCTAATAACCCCCCTCCTCTCAGCCAACGAGACCTCGATGCATCGCCTGCTGCTCGTCTGCCTCCTGTCCCTCCCCACCATCGCCTCGGCGGCCGGCCCCAGCTCTTCGATCGTGCTGCACGACATCGAAGCGCTCCCCGCCCCCGACGGCGTGGTCCGGACCGCGGCCCGCCAGCTCCACTGGGGCGGCGGTCACCTCGTGCAGGTCGAGCAGCGCTGGCGCGGCGAGGTGGTGGAGGGCAGCCAGCTGACGCTGTCGTACGACGACGACGCCGGCCTGCGCGACGTCTTCGGCCCCCTGGAGCTGGGCTTCCCCCCCGTGCGCGACCCCGACGTCTCCGCCGACGACGCCGTCGACGCGGCGGTGCACGGCTGGGCCGACCTGCAGGGCGACGGCGAGCTGTGGCCGCCCCGGGTCGAGCTGGCGCTGTTCCGGGAGGGGGCGCTGGTGCACCGCGCCTGGGCGGTCGACGTCAGCGTCGCCGAGCCGGTGGGCGCCTGGCGCGTCTACATCGACGCCCACGACGGCCGCCTGCTCGGCGCGAAGCAGCAGCTCTGGACCGCCCAGGCGGAGGTCTACCCGAGCAACCCTGCGGCCAGCGAGCTGACGCTGGTCGAGCTCAACGACGTGGACGGCGACGAGCTGATCAACGACTACGCCTACGTCCACTCCTGCACCGACTTCAACGACCAGTACTGGCAGTGCGAAGCCAAGGAGAAGCAGGCGATCGCGGACGAGGACGGCAACTTCTTCTTCGACCCCGCGGCGTCGAGCAGCGACGACCCGATGTCGGAGCTGCAGATGTTCTTCCACCTGGACCTGGTGGCTCGGTGGTTCGAGGACGAGTTCGGGTTCCGCACCGACTTCGGCCTGTCCGGCGACGCGGTCGAGGGCATCGTCAACTTCGACCTGATGAACGCCTTCTACGGCGACGCGGACGGCGACGGCATCCCCGAGGTGGCGTTCGGCCAGGGCGGCGGCATCGACTTCGCCTACGACGCCGACGTCGTCTATCACGAGTTCGGGCACGGGGTGTTCGGCTCGGTGGTCGACTCCGGCAGCGGCCGCTTCGACGAGTACGGCCGCCTCGTCGCCCCGTCGGGCCTCAACGAGGGCAGCGCCGACCTCTTCTCCCTCGCGATCACCGGCGACCCGATGCTGGGGGAGTACGCCGGCGGCAGCGCCCTGGGCAGCGGCGCCATCCGCGATCTCGAGCCCGACCGGACGTGCCCGGACGACATCTACGGCGAGTCTCACCGGGACGGCGAGATCTGGGCCTCGATGGGCTGGAACATGATCGAGGACGAGGAGCTGGGCGGGCAGGTCACGGCCCACGCCTACTTCGGCGCGCTGAGCCGCTGGACGGACGAGGTGACGTTCGGCTCCGCGGGTGAGGCGCTGATGGACTCCATCGACGACCTGCTGGAGACGGGCTTCATCACCGCCGACCAGCACGACCGCCTGATGGGCCACGTCGAGGCGGCCGGCTTCGACGACTGCGGCCGGGTCATCGCGCTGGACGACGGCGCGGAGCCGACCCAGGCGATGTACGGCCGCAACGGGCAGAACGGTCCGATGCTCTTCCCGCTGCCCAACCAGTTCAGCATCGACGCCCCCGAGGGGGCGGTGGAGATCCGCTTCTACGTCGAGGAGCTCGCCACCAGCGACCCCGACTTCGGCTTCAAGGTGCACGTCCGCCGCGGCGAGCACGTGGTCCACGCCTTCGAGGAGATCGAGGGGCCGTGGGGCACGTTCCTGTTCCCCTACCCCGACGAGTTCGACTTCTCGGTCGAGGGCTTCGACGACGGCAAGGTCGTCGAGCTGAACGAGGACAGCGACCCGCCGCTGGTCCCCGGCGCCACCTACTACTTCTCCCTCACCGGCTTCCCGGACGAGAACATGGGCGGCTGGGGCTGGGGCGAGATCACGCTCCGGGGCGAGGCCGACATCATCCCCGTCGAGGAGGAGCCGATCGAGGAGGGCGACGGCTGCCAGACGTGCGCCTCGTCGATGAGCGGCGGCTCGGCGGGGCTGGCGCTGCTCCTGCTGGTTCCGGCGGTCGCGCGACGGAGGCGCTGACAGACATCGAGATCTCGGCGAGCGGCGACTGGAGTGGCCGGGTGCGCTTCCCTGCGATCGTGGTCCTGGCGACCCTCGTCGCCGCTCCGGCCGCCGCCCAGGAGCTCAGCCTGGACGGCTGGTACTCGCTCCCGAGCCAGCTCGAGCTGGGGTGGACGAACCCGTTCCGCCCCCAGGGGCTCGGCTTCGACGAGGACACCGGGGAGCTGCTGTTCGTGCAGCAGGCCTACACGTTCGTGCAGGCCACGGACCAACGGGGCAGCTGACCGGCCAGTCGGCCAACGTGCAGAGCCACACGACGGGGGTGGGGGCCCACGGCAGCTACTACTACTTCGCCGACTTCAGCGGGAACCAGGTCGGGTTCGACCTCTACCAGTCCCCCAAGAGCGGCGGCGCCCCGAGCGCCTACGGCAGCGAGACGATCGGCTACGGCGGCAACCCGCTCGATGTGCGCGACGGGATCCGGTACCGGACCGAGCCGACGAGCAGCTACGACTGGGGGCCGCTGGACCAGGTCCGGGTCGCCGACGTCCTGCTCCCAAACGCAGACGCTGACGCTGTCGGGGACGGCGGGCATCGGCGACTTCGGGATCGACCACGACAACGGCTGGATCTGGGTGCTCGAGTACACCGCCTCGGCCGACGTCCACCGGTACGACCTGGCGACCGGGGCGCTCCTCCAGACCTACGCCCTGGGCGTCGACGGCCTCACCGCCGGCCTGACCTACGGCGACGGCAAGCTGTTCATCTGGGACTGGGTCCAGAACAACAGCACGCTGACCGTCTACCTGGTGACCGAGCCGGACGCGGACTCCGACGGGGTGCCGGACGGCACCGACAACTGCGTCGACGTGCCGAACGCCGGCCAGGGGGACGCCGACGGCGACGGGATCGGCGACGCGTGCGACGACTGCACCGACGATGACGGCGACGGCTACGGCGACCCCGCGTACGCGCTGACGAGCTGCCTGGGGAGCGACTGCGACGACGACGACGCGTCGATCTACCCGGGCGCGCCGGAGCTGTGCGACGAGGTCGACTCGGACTGCGACGGGGACCTGGTCGACACCTACGACGACTTCGACGGCGACGGGCTGCCGGACTGCGTGGACGACGACAGCGACGACGACGGCCTCACCGATGACGAGGAGGACGACCTCGGCACGGACCCGCTCGACCCCGACA
>CAYQEG010000170.1:0-17224 GCA_964416435.1 uncultured Rickettsiales bacterium | reverse complement strand
CCCTCGGCGGCATCCAGGAGATGACCGCGCTCCCCGGCGTCGTGTTCATCATCGACCCGAAGAAGGAGCACATCGCCGTGCTCGAGGCCCGTCGCCTCGGCATCCCGATCGTCGCCGTGGTCGACACCAACTGCGACCCCGACGGCATCGCCTTCGTGATCCCGGGCAACGACGACGCGCTCAAGGCCATCCGGCTGTTCACCGGCGCGGTCGCGGATGCCTGCATCGAGGGCAGCCAGATGGCGAAGGACTACGCCCGCCGCGAGTACATGAACGTGGGCGCCGGCCAGACCTACTCCGCCGACAGCCCCGACGCCACCGGCCCGGGCCCCGAGGTCCTGGTCAAGGGCGGCGCCGAGGAGGCTCCCGCCGCTGAGGCGCCCGCCGAGGAGGCTGCGCCTGCCGATGCCGCTCCCGCCGAGGAGGCCCCGGCCGCCGCTCCCGCCGAGGAGGCTGCGCCTGCCGATGCCGCTCCCGCCGAGGAGGCCGCTCCCGCCGAGGAGGCCGCTCCCGCCGAGGAGGCTCCGGCCACCGAGGCTGCGCCCGCCGAGGAGGCCGCTCCCGCCGAGGAGCCCGCCGCCGAGGAGCCCGCCGCCGAAGAGGCGCCCGCCGCCGACGAGGCGCCGGCCGACGAGCCGACCGAGTAGTTCAGCGGCTGCGGCCGCTCTCCATCTCCCATACCCCCATTTGGCCGGCAGCGACCGGCAGAGGAAGAGTCTCATGGCGATTAGCGCAACCCAGGTGAAGGAGCTCCGCGGCAAGACCGGCGCTGGAATCCTCGACTGCCGCAAGGCCCTCCAGGAGAGCGACGGCGACGTCGAGAAGGCGATCGATTGGCTCCGCGCCAAGGGCGTCGCGAAGGCGGCGAAGAAGGCCTCCCGCGCGGCCACGGAGGGCCTCGTGTTCTCCTACATCCACGGCGGCGGCAAGCTCGGCGTGCTCCTCGAGGTCAACTGCGAGACCGACTTCGTGGCCCGCGGCGACGACTTCCAGGGCCTCGTGAAGGACGTCGCGATGCACATCGCTGCCGCCGGCCCCCAGTGGGTCCGGCGCGAGGACGCCCCCGACGACGTCATCGCCCGCGAGAAGGCGGTCTTCATCCAGCAGGCCGTCGAGGCCGGCAAGCCCGAGCACATCGCCGAGAAGATGGTCGTGGGCAAGCTGGAGAAGTTCTACAAGGAGAACTGCCTCTTCGAGCAGGCCTTCGTGAAGGACGAGGACAAGACGATCAAGGACCTGCAGACCGAGTTCATCGCCAAGTCCGGCGAGAACGTCTCGATCCGCCGGTTCGTCCGCTGGACCCTCGGCGAGGGCCTCGAGAAGAAGGTCGACAACTTCGCGGCCGAGGTCGCGGCGATGACGGGCCAGCCTGCTCAGGCCTGATCTTCACGGATCTTCGAAGCGCCCTGGGCGGGTCCCCCCGCCTGGGGCGTTTCTCGTTGTAGACTCCGCGCGCGACCGGTCGAAACGGTCGACGCAGAGGCAGGCATGCAGGAATACATCGACGAGATGAAGGCGGACATGGACAAGCCGATTCGGCACTTGCGTGCCGAGCTCGGGCGGGTCCGGACCGGGCGGGCGTCCCTCGCCCTCTTGGATGACATCACGGTCGAGTACTACGGCTCGCCGACCCCCCTGAAGGGGTTGGCGAACCTGAGCGTGCCCGAGCCGCGGATGATCATCGTCAAGCCGTACGACCCCTCGACGCTGCCGTTGATCGAGAAGGCCATCGGCGCGTCCGGGTTGGGCATCAACCCCAACAACGACGGCAAGATCATCCGGCTCGCGTTCCCCGAGCTGACCGGTGACCGGCGCAAGGAGCTGGTCCGCCAGGCGCAGCAGATGGGCGAGCAGGCGAAGGTCGGAGTGCGCTCGGTGCGCCGCGACTACAACGACCTGTTCAAGGGGCTGGAGAAGGAGGGCGAGGTCACCGAAGACGGGCTCAAGCGCCTCCTGGGCCAGGTCCAGACCGAGACGGACAAGCACTGCAAGCGCATCGACGAGGTGGTCAACAACAAGGAAACCGAGATCCTCGAGGTATGACCCCGGACGCAGACGCGGCGGCCCCCCCGCCTCGTCACATCGCCATCATCATGGATGGCAACGGGCGCTGGGCGCAGGCGCAAGGCAAGCCCCGGGTCGCCGGGCACGCCGAGGGCGCGCGCTCGGTCAAGGCGATCACCCGCGAGTGTCGCCGGCTGGGCGTCGAGGCCCTCACGCTCTACTCCTTCAGCACCGAGAACTGGGGTCGGCCCGACGACGAGGTCGGCGCCTTGATGGGGCTGCTCCTGGAGTACCTGCGGAGCGAGCGGGCCGAGATCCTCGACAACGACATCCGACTCTCCCACGCGGGGGAGATCGAGCGGCTGCCCGACCACGTCCGGGGGGCGCTGCTCGAGCTGGAGGAGGCGAGCGCGCACTGCCGGTCGATGGTCCTGACGCTGGCCTTGTCGTACGGGGCGCGGCAGGAGATCACCCGCGCGGTCCGGGCCATCGCCCGGGACGTCGCGAGCGGCGCCCTGGAGCCGGACGACATCGACGAGGCGGCCATCGCAGCCCGGCTCGACACCGCCGGACTGCCGGACCCGGATCTGCTGATCCGGACGTCGGGTGAGCTCCGGGTGAGCAACTTCCTGCTGTGGCAGATCGCCTACAGCGAGCTGTACGTCACGGACCTGGCGTGGCCGGAGTTCCGGGAGCCGCAGCTGCACGAGGCGATCGGGGCGTTCCACGGTCGGCAGCGTCGGTTCGGGCTGACCGGCGCCCAGCTGGACGAGGGCTCATGAGCGGCGGCGACCTCAAACCTCGGCTGATCTCCGGCATCGCGGCGCTCCTCGTCGTCCTGCCCGATCTCATCCTCGGCGGCTTCTGGGGCGTGTTGGCGCTGGCCGCCGTCGCGGCGGCGTGGTCGTGGCACGAAATCGTGTCGATGGCGATGAAGGAGCAGCGGGCGTCGGCGTGGCCGCTGGGGCTCGTGCTCGGCTCCGGCTGGTTCGCGGTCGCGGCGTTCTCCACCCAGGACGGCCTCCCCTTCTGGCCCGACGCGCTGAGCGGGATCGACCCCCTGCTGCCGATCATCGTGCTCACGTTGGTCTGCTCGGCGATCTACTTCCTGTTCACCGCCAAGACGACCGAGGGGCTCGGCGACCGGTGGGCCCACTTCGTGCTCGGGCTGGCCTACGTGATGATCCCGCTGGGCCTGTTCGCGTCCCTCCGGGGGATCGAACCCGGGGGCCGCGCATGGCTGTTCGCCCCCCTGTTCGCGGGCTGGTGCGGGGACATCGGCGGCTACTTCGCGGGCCGGGCGTTCGGCAAGCACAAGATGATGCCGCTCGTCTCTCCCAAGAAGACCTGGGAGGGGTTCGCGGGGGGCGTCGCGCTGGCGATCTTCGGCGTCGCGCTGCTCAAGTTCGCCTTCGTCGACCCGTTCGTCGACGTCTCCCCCCTGACGCTCCTGGACGTCGTCGTCGTCGGCGTGCTCGCGATGGCGACCGGCGCGGCCGGCGACTTCGTGGCGTCGATGCTCAAGCGCAACCACGGGGTCAAGGACTCCGGACGGTTCCTCCCGGGCCACGGCGGCATGCTCGACCGCATCGACGCGGTGATGTTCGCGGTCCCCATCGTCTGGCTGTGGGCCGTGGTCGTGCGCCCGCTGGTGATCGGCTGACGTGGCACGCCGAGGACGCGCCGGCAGGCCGGCTCCGCTCCCCCGTGTCGAGGCGGACCCGGCCGCCCCGATCGTGCTCGGGCTCGACACCGGGTCTGCGAGTGATTCGATCGCCCTGGCCCAGTCCGGGCTGATCATCGCTTCGCGGCAGGTGCGCCGACCCCGCCGGCAGGGGGCTGCCCTGACGGTCGCCGCGAACGAGCTCCTCGCATCCGTGGGGCAGACGCCCGACAAGCTGGCCGCCATCGCGGTGGGCGTCGGTCCGGGCGCGTTCACCGGGCTGCGGGTCGGCATGGCGACGGCGCAGGGCATGGCGTCGGGGCTGAGCCTCCCCACGTACGGCGTCTGCTCGCTGCAGGCCTGGGCGGCGACGATGGCGGGCGCCGCGCTGCCGGTGGCGGTGACCCTCGATGCGCGTCGCTCGGAGGTCTACACCGGCCTCTTCGGGGTCGACGGGGCGGTGAGCTCCCTGGACGCCGTGTCGCTGCGGGCGCCGCGAGCGTGGTTCGAGGCCCTGGCCGCCCGCGACGAAGAGGCGTTCCACCTGGTGGGGGACGGCGCGCGGCTGTACCGGGCGCTGGCCGACGAGGTGCTCGGCGGTCGGGCCCGCTGGTCCCCCTGGGGCGACATGGCGCCGTCCGCCGGCTGGATCGCCCTCGAGGGCGCCCGGCGACTGGACGCAGGGGACGCGTCCGTCGCGCTGCGGCCCGTCTACCTGCGCGACCACGACGCCGCGAAGCCCCGCTGATTGCGGAAACCAGGTTTCTAGACCGCTCCTCCTCGCCCCCGCGGCCGATCTCGGCGTCGCTCCTCGGTCACAAGGGAGCGACCTTGCTCCCTCGTCGCTCCTGGACCTCGAACCGCGGGGCCTTCGGATCCGCGGTCAACAAACCCGGTTCCCGCAATGAGCGCACGGCCCCCGTCCGATACGATCGCAACGTGGGCGTCGTCCTTCGCTACCCCGGCTGCACCGTCGACCTGAGCCGAGCGCTCGTGACCCGCGAAGGTGGCGCCGAGCCGCTGACCCCCCTCGAGCGGGACCTCCTCAGCTGCCTCGCCCGCGCTGCCGGCCGCGTAGTCGACAAGCCGACCCTCCTGGAGCGGGTCTGGGGCTATCACCCCGACTCGTCGACCCGGGCGATGGACAGCAGCGTCAAGAGGCTGCGACGCAAGCTCGAGCGTGACCCGCTCCAGCCCGAGATCCTGCTGACCGTTCGCGGGGTCGGGTTCCAGCTCGCAGCTCCGCCGTCCCCGGAGCGGTTGGGCAACCTGCGCCCGGACCCCACCTCGTTCGTGGGCCGCGTGGACGAGCTCGCTCGGTTGCAGCGCCTGTTCGACGGGGGGGCGCAGCTCGTCACCGTCGTCGGCTCGGGGGGCATGGGCAAGACCCGACTCGCGCGCCAGCACGCACGGGCGAGCCTCGCTCCGGAGGTCTGGTTCTGCGACGTGAGTGGGGCCACGACCGCCGACGCGCTCCGCGTCGCGATCGGTCGGGTCGTGGGGCTGCAGCCGGCGGCCTCGGCGGACGACGAGCCGGCCGCCCAGATGGCTGAGGGGCTGGCCGACCGTGGCCACGTGTTCCTCGTGCTCGACAACCTCGAGCAGGTCGTCGAGCACGCGGCGTCGCTGCTCACGGTCTGGCTGGCGGGGTGTCCCCGTCTGCAGGTGCTCGCCACCTCCCGGGAGGCGCTGCGCATCGTCGGGGAGGCGTTGTTGCCTCTGTCCCCCCTGAAGTCCGAGGATGCGGAGGCTCTGTTGGTCGAGCGGGTGGGGCGCGCCGGTGGGGCCCTGGCGGCTGACGAGGACCAGCGCAGCGCCATCGTGCAGCGGCTCGAATGCGTGCCCCTGGCGATCGAGCTCGCCGCTCCTCGCGCGGCTCGCCTGCCGCCTACCGAGCTGCTGCAGCGAATGGACGACCGGCTCGGCCTGCTGGTGCGCGGCCCGCGCGACGCCCCGGTCCGCCACCGGACGCTGCGTGCTTCGATCGACTGGTCGTGGGAGCTCCTGGACGATCGCCACCGACGGGCGTTCGCCCGATGCGGCGTCTTCGAGGGGCCATTCTCCCTGGGCGCGGCCGAGGCGGTCCTCGGCGGGCCACCGGGTGGCGTCCACGGCCTGGTCGAGGAGCTCTGCGACTGTTCTCTGCTCCAGGTGGTCGCGGGCGCCGGGCGCGCCCGCTTCCGGCTCCTTCAGACGGTGAGGGAGTACGCCGTCGAGCGGCTCTCGGGAGACGCGGGACGAGGCGCCACGGAGGCTCGGCACGCCGCTCACTACGTCGCGGCCGTCGAGCGCCTCGTCGGCTTCGCGGGTCCCCAGAGCCCCGACGCCTCCCGCCAGGTGGCCGCGGCGAGCGCGGACCTGGTCGCCGTCGTGCGCCGGGACTCGGTCGACCCCGACCTGCGGGTCCGCGCGGCGGTCGCCCTCGGCCGGTGGTTCCAGCTGGTCGGCCCGGTCAGCCTGCACGCCGAGCTCCTCGATCTCGTGCTGGAGCTCCCCGCCGGTGCGGGGCCGCTCGCGGTGGCTTGCCGGCAGCGTGCGCGCATCCACGGGCAGCAGCTCGAGCGGGACCGTGCTCGGCAGGTCCTGGCGCGCGGAGAGGGGCTCCTCGCCCAGGTCGAAGATCCTGCGCCCCACATCCTCATCGGGCTGATGAAGGGGAACGTGTCGATGTGGGACGGGGACGCGAAGGCCGCGCGTCGGCTGTATCGGGAGGCGGTCGAGCGGGCCGAAGGCGGGGGGAGCCGTGACCTGGAGCTGATGTCGCGGACGAACCTCTCCAACACCTTCCACCGCGATGGGGACATGGTCACCGCCCTGGAGGCGTCGCGGGAGACGCTCGCCCGGCTCCAGGAGAGCCGCAGCCCGATCGGCGTCAAGGTCCGCGGCAACCTCGGCACCGGCTGCACCGCGAGAGGGAGGTTCGCGGAGGCCGACGAGCACATGACCCGCGCGCTCGCCGACGCCGAGTGGCTGGGGGACGACTTCGAGATCGTGATGGTGTTGGGCAACCTCGCCCACCTGCGACGCCTGCAGGGGCGGGCCGTCGAGGCAGAAGCGCTCCTGCGCAGGTGCCACGAGCTGTACCGGCGGGTCGGTCGGCGCCAACAGGCGGGTCACACGCTCGGCTTGCTGGGCGTCGTCATGGCCGACCAGGGGCGTCGGACCGAGGCGCTCGAAGCGCTCCACCGGGGGGTCCAGCTCGCCGAGCGGACCGGCGCCTGGCGTCCGCTGATCCTCCACCGCAAGAGCCTGGGGCTGCTGCACCACGACGAGGGGGACCTGGACGCAGCAGCCGCGGCCTTCGACCTCGCCCGAGAACACGGGGCGAAGTTCCCTTCGTTGCTCCCGGGCATCCTGGGCTGCGTCGGTCGTCTCGCCCACGAGCGCGGCCGGCTCGACGACGCGCTGGTGGCCTACGAGACCGCGACGGCGGCGGACGGACGGGGCTTCGTCGACCTGCTCCCGGCGTGCGGGCGGGCGGCGCTGCTCGCGGATCTGGATCGGCCGGACGAAGCCGAGGCGGAGCTCGGCGACGTGGAGCAGCGAGCCTGCGCCACGGCGCGGGTGTGGCGGAGCGTCGCCCGGCTGGCCGCGGGTCACGTGCTCGAGGCTCGGGCCCGCGCGTCCGTCCCCGACGAGGCGGCGGCGCTGAGGGACCGGGCGCTTCAGGTCGCGGTCGACGATCCGACGCTGGGCCTCGAAGGGCGGGTCGCCCTGCGCATGCTCCGAGGGAGGCTTGGGGATCGGCCGGTCGTCGCGCCCGTCGGCCCCCGCCTGACCGGTCGGGAGCGCCAGGTCGTGTCCCTGGTCGCGCGCGACCTGAGCAACCGTCAGATCGCCGAAGCCCTCGGCCTCGGCCTCGGCACCGTCAAGACGCACCTCAACAACGTGCGCCGCAAGCTCGAAGCGAGCAGCCGGGAGCAGGTCGTCGAGCGGGCTCACAGGTTCGGACTCCTCGACGCCTGAACCGGGGGGTCTATACCCCCCTCCACCCCCCGGGGCGCTCGGCCCGCGGCGTCGCCCCATCCGGTCGCTGGACGCTGTACGTCTCGGCCGTCGGGTCGGGGCGAAGGGTCGCGCCGTGCGCCAGTCGTGCGGCAACCGCGGCGGCACCCTGTTCAGGCCGCTGATCCGGGGTCAAGTTGGTCTCGAGCCGCAAGAAGCGGCGCAACCACGAACGAGGTCCGACATGAAGTTCACGACCCCCCTCCTGACCGCCCTCCTCCTCGGCACGAGCGCCGCCCAGGCGAGCCCGCTGCTCTCCCCCGACCAGCTGGACTGCGACGGGAACGGCATCGCCGACAGCTGCGAGGCGGCCACCCTCCAGTGCACCACCACGGGCCGCGCCGGCTACGTGCGGTACGACTCGGGCACCCTGCCGATCGTGCTCAGCGCCCCTCACGGCGGCCGCGTCAAGCCCGACGAGGTCCCCAGCCGCGAAGGCGGCACCTTGTGGGGCGACGTCAACACCATCGAGGTGGCCGAGGAGATCAACGACGCGCTCGAGGAGCTGACCGGGCGCCGAGCCCACCTCGTCATCTCCCACCTCCACCGCAGTCGGCTCGACCCCAACCGGGCGCTCGAACCGGCCGCCGAGGGCAACCCCTGGGCGGAGCAGGCCTGGACCGAGTATCACGGCGCGATCGACGCCGCGAGCGGTGCGGTGGAGGGCGCCTACGGCGGCGGCCTGTACGTCGACATCCACGGCCTCGCCCGGTCCCGCACCCGCACCGAGCTCGGCTACCTGCTCAAGAGCGACGAGTACGAGGTGTCCGCCGAGCGGTTCGCCCACCCCGGCTTCGCCGTGCACAGCAGCCTCCGGCGGCTCGCCTCCTCCTCCGAGTCGTCGCTGGACGAGCTCGTCCGCGGTGAGTCGAGCATCGGCGGCCTGCTCCAGGGCGCCGGCTACGACGTGACCCCCAGCCCCGCGCACCCCCGCCCCGGCGTCGACGCCGACGGCCACTCCACCCACTACTTCAACGGCGGATACAGCACCCGCGAGCACGGCTCCTGGCGTCGCGGCGCGTTGGACGGGGTCCAGATCGAGCACGTCTGGACGGGCGTCCGCGACTCGAAGGCCAACCGCGAGGCCTGGGGTCGAGCCGTCGCCGCCGCGCTCCTCGAGTTCCTGGACGAGACGATGGACATCGACCCGCTCCTGTACGGCGCCGTCGCGCCCGACTCGGCGCTCGCCGACATGCCCCCCGTCGCCACCTGCTTCGACGAGGACTGGATGGAGGACGCGCCGGGGCTCGACGGACTCGACCCCGACCTGCAGGGCTGGTGGCCGATGATCCCGTTCGACGACACGGTGATGGACCTCACCTCGTCCGGCTCGGGGGACGCTCTGCTCCTGCCCGCCGACGGCCCGACCGAGGCCGCTGACCAGACCGGCCCCATCGGCCTCTCCTTCGACGGCGAGGACGACGTGATGATCATCGACGACCAGCCGCTCGGCGAGGACGGCGCGTTCACCGTCGCCTTCTCCTTCCGGGCCGACCGCGAGGACCGCGGCGGCTACCGCTACCTGTGGAGCCACGGCCGCTACTCGTGGCGCAACTCGGTCTCCGTCTTCCTCAGCCCCTGGGGCAAGCTGGGCGTCAACGTGCGCGGCGCCGACGAGAGCCACAGCTACTGGGCGGTCAACCCCAACGTCTACGTCATGGACGGTGACTGGCACGACTTCGCCCTCGTCGTCGACCCCGCCGGCCCCGTGGTTCGCGTGTACCTGGATGGCCAGGAGGTCAAGTCGGCCGCCCGGGGCGCCGGCGGCGTCGACCCGAACACCCACATCCACGTCGGCGGACGCTCCGACCTGAGCGCCAGCCGTCACTACGAGGGTGACCTGGCCGAGATTCGGATCTTCGGCCGCGCGCTCAGCGACGAGGATGTGACCGGCCTCGCCGGGGAGTGACCCGGCCCGAGGGCCCGGGCGTGGGTCGGACTTGATCCCACGCCCGGGCCGCTCCTATGCTGTAGACGTGCCGGATCGCGCTCACGCCGCCGCTTGCTCCTTTCACCCGCGTCCGGCCGCTTCCCTATCCACATCGGGGTCGCATGAACCAGCGTGACAAGGAACTCCTCAACTCCCTCAAGACCACCCATCCAGAGCTGCAGCGGCTCTGTACGAAGCACGAGGAGTACGAGCAGAAGCTCGACTCCCTGAAGCGTGTTCGGTGGAGCTCTCCGGCCGAAGAGGCGGAGAGTCGGAAGCTCAAGCGTCTGAAGCTGGCGGGCCGGGATCGCATGGCGTCGATCCTGGCCGAGCATCGGCGCAGCGAAGCGTCCTAGCGCTCCCGAGGATCCGCCTCCGGGCGTCATCAGGTATAGCTCCCCGGCGCGGCGTGGAAGACGTTCGCCGTCTGTGGGGATGATGCTGTGATGAAGCGGAGCGAAGACGGTTACCGGGTCGCGGTGGTGGGCGCCACCGGGGCGGTCGGCCGAGAGATGGTCAAGACCCTGGAGAGCCGGGACTTCCCGGTCTCCGAGCTGGTGCTTCTCGCCAGCCAACGCAGCGCCGGGCAGGAGATCGTGTTCGGCGGTCGCTCCCACGTGGTCCAGGCCCTCGCGGCTGACGTGCCGGAGGTCGACATCGCGCTGTTCAGCGCCGGCGGCTCGCTGAGCAAGGAGCGAGCGCCCGACTTCGCCGAGGCCGGCGCCGTCGTCATCGACAACAGCTCGGCGTTTCGCATGGACCCCCAGGTCCCGCTGGTCGTACCCGAGGTGAACCGGGAGGCGGCGTTCGTCGCCCTGGGCAAGCGCGGCTGCCGCATCATCGCCAACCCCAACTGCTCCACCATCCAGTTGGTCGTCGCGCTCAAGCCGCTCGCCGACGCGTTCGGGCTCCGCAAGGTCGTGGTGTCCACCTACCAGTCGGTCTCGGGGGCCGGGCAGCAGGGCATCGCGGAGCTCAGCGAGCAGGTCACGGCGCTGTTCAACAGCCGCGAGATCAAGCCCCGCGTGATGCCCCACCCGATCGCCTTCAACTGCATCCCCGCCATCGGCGACTTCCTGCCCAACGGCTACACCACCGAGGAGTGGAAGCTCGTGCAGGAGACCCGCAAGATCATGGACCTGCCGGACCTGCCGATCTCCCCCACGGCGGTCCGGGTGCCGGTCTTCTCGTGCCACAGCGAAGCGGTGCACGCGATCTGCGAGCGCAAGGTGACGGCGACCGCGGCGGCGGCCGCGCTCCACCAGGGCGAGGGCATCAAGGTGGTCGATCGGCCGCTCGAGGGGGAGTACCCGATGGGCATGCCCCTGGCCGGCACCGACGATGTCTACGTCGGACGGATCCGGCAGGACCCCGACGACGACTGCGCCGTGAACCTCTGGGTCGTCGCCGACAACCTGCGCAAGGGCGCCGCCCTGAACGCCGTGCAGATCGCCGAGGTGCTGGACGAAGGCCCGGAGGACGAGGAGTGATCATGAGACGCGTCGCTTCCCTGACCGTCGCGGGGCTCGTCGCCGCGCTCCCCCTGACCGCGTCGGCGGTGCCGTCGGGCGAGGCCGGGGCGGTCGTCAGCGTGACGAGCGCGGCCCCCACCGACCTCGCCGCGTCGCCCGACGGGCGCTACATCGCGCTGACCCAGCGCAGCGGCGGCGGCTTCGCGCTGCTGGACAGCCACGCGTTCGCCGACGGCGGGCAGACGGCGACGGTCTGCAGCTCGGCCCAGGCGGTCGTGCACACCACGGACGCGGGCGGCGGCGACCGCTTCTACGTCGGCTGCGACGGGGGCGACGTCTTCTACGTCGACCTGGACAGCTCCACGGTCCCCCCGACCCTGACCGTCTCGTCCGTCATCGAGCTGAACGAGGGCGCGGGCGACGTCACGTTCCTGGTCCACGCCCCGGGGGACAGCTACGTCTTCGCGGTGGTGCAGAACGGCACGCTGATGTCGCTGCACTCCATCACCATCTCCGAGGACGACTCGAGCAGCGCCGGTCTGAACCTCGCCCTCACCGGCACCCTGACCGTGGACGGCGCCGCCATCGGGGCCACCGGCGGGCCGCTCGTCCTGACCCGGGCGGACGGGTACTTGAGCTTCCACGACCGAACCGCGGCGACCTTCGACACCGGCTCGCTGTCCCCGTCGCTGCCCCTCGGCAACCTCGGCTCCGTCGCCGTCAGCACGGACCTGGCGACGGTGCTCGCGGCCGACGCCACCAACGACGAAGTGTGGTCGTTCGCCACGACCGGCGGCTCGATCGGCCTGAGCTGGGGCGGCGGCTTCCCCGATCCCGTCGCGGTGGCCTGGGGTGCGGACGACGGCTCGGTCATCTCCTGGGTCGCCACCGCCGACGCGACGCTGTACGCGCTCGACGCGTCGCAGGTGGAGCTGGTCGCCGTCGACCTCGGGGGCACGCCCCAGGCGATCGCCCCGATCGCCGACGGTCCGGTCTATGTCGCGGCGGCCGACAACTCCGTGCGGGTCGTCAGCGACGCGCCGTTCCTCACTGCCGTGTCGGCCACGCCGACGTCCGTGGGGGAGGGGGAGGCGTTCACGCTGTCGTTCACCAGCAACGAGGACGGCAGCTACGAGGTCGTGGTCGGCGGCGACGGCGACGGCGACTCCGGGGTCCGGCTCGCGGACGGCGAGGTGGTGGCGGACGAGGCGGTCGAGGTGGAGCTCAGCTCGGACGACCTGACGGACGAAGGAGACAACCGGCTGTTCGTCCGGGTCACCGGCGACCTCGGCACCGGCGTGGACTCGACCGTGGTGACGCTCGACACCCCGCCGGAGGCGCCGGGCGATCCGGTGGTCGGCGCGGGCGACTCGCGGCTCTCCGTCACCTGGATGGCGAGCGACGAGGCGGACATCGACCACTACGAGCTGTACCTGTCGGACGCCACGTTCGACGAGGACTCGCTGCCGACGATGGACGTCGACACGGACGACGGCACGGTCAGCTACCCGCTGGACGTGATCGCGGGCGACGCCTCGACCCAGCAGTCGGCGTCTATCGACGGGCTGACCAACGGCCAGATCTACTACGTCGCAGTGCGCGCGATCGACGCCGGCGGCCTCGTCGGCCCCCTGTCGACCGTCGCCAGCGGCGCCCCCGCGGCGACCTGTGGGGCGGCCGAGTGCGCCAACGACCCCGGCTGCTCGTGCGGCTCGTTCGCCCCCGGCGCGGGCGGCGGGGCGGGGCTCCTGGCGGCGCTGCTGCTCCTCGGGGCGCGCCTGCGTCGCCG
The DNA here is from genome assembly GCA_964416435.1 of uncultured Rickettsiales bacterium. Classification (GTDB taxonomy): domain Bacteria; phylum Myxococcota_A; class UBA796; order UBA9615; family UBA9615; genus CAYQEG01. The sequence goes on along the minus strand of CAYQEG010000170.1, from coordinate 4,361 downwards.
TGACTGATCGGATCCTCAAGCTCACGCTCGAGTACGACGGCGCCCGGTTCCGGGGCTGGCAGGTGCAACCGGAGCTGCGGACCGTGCAGGGTGAGCTGGAGCAGGCGTTGCGCACGCTGCTCGGCCACCCGGTCTCCGTGCAGGGGTCGGGCCGGACCGACGCGGGCGTGCACGCCCGGGCGCAGGTCGCGAGCCTGAAGACCACGAGCGAGCTGCCGCTGGAGCGCATCCGGCGCGGCATCAACGGCCTCACCGACGAGGGCGTCAGCTGCCTCGCCGTTCAGGAGGCGCCCTCCGAGTTCCACGCCCGGGGCAGCGCCCGGGGCAAGGTCTACGCCTACCGGGTGCTCGCGCGATCCTCCCCGAGCCCACTCTCGGCGACGCAGGCGTGGCACGTGCCCTATCCGCTGGACGAGGTCCGCCTGGCCGCCGAGCTGGCGACGCTGCCCGGCCGGTTCGACTGGAGCGCCTACCGGGCCGCGGACTGCCAGGCCCCCGACCCGGTCAAGACGCTGGCGCGGGCCGAGCTTCGGCCCGAGCGGTGGGACGAGCTGACGCTGGTGTTCGAGGGGTCGGGTTTCCTCAAGCAGATGGTCCGCATCCTGGTGGGCACGGCGATCGACGTGGCGCGGGGCCGGCTGGAGGCGGGCGCGATGGTGCGGATCCGGGAAGCCGGGGTGCGCGCGCACGCGGGACCCACGGCGCCGCCTCACGGGCTGACGCTGGAGCGGGTGCTGTACTGAGCGGTGGGGGTGGCCGTCCGGGCGGTCGCCGGGCTGACCTGCGCGTGCCCCCCGTGACCGATGAGGGACGCAGGAGTCGGGTCTCCAGACCCGCGCGGAGGGCCTCAGTATTGTGAGGGGCCGCCTAGATGTCCTCGGCGTAAGTCCCGACCGGGAGTCCGGCGAGCAATCGGCGTCGTCCGTCGTCGTCGAGACGAGGAGGCGTACCTCGCGTACGTCGACGAGGGGAGGCGGCGTCGGCGGCGTCGAGGGCCGGCGGAAACCGGTGCGGGACTTGTGCCGATGGCATCTAGGCCTTCTTCTTGGCGGCGGCGTCCTTGTCGTCTGCCTTCGTGTCGCCGCCGTCCTCGTCGTCGAGGTCATCCAGCAGGTCGTCGTCGGCCTCGAGCTCGGTGGTCTCCGCGGGCTTCGCGTCCTTGATCACCGGGGCCTTCTTCTTGGCGGGGCGCTTGCGGGACGGGGGACGCCGAAGCGAAGCGAGGAAGGCCGAGCGCGGGTCGGGATCGGGATCTTCACGCTGGTCCGCGCCGCAGCGGGGGCACAGCGGCACCTCGACGCCCAGGTCGTAGAAGCGGCACTCGCACTTGAAGCACTTGTACTTGCTACCGAGGTTCGGGGCGGCCTTGGCCATGCGATCTCCTGCCTTTTCGGTCTTCAGAGGCGGGGGACCCTGCCACAGCGGTCTGAGCCGGTCAACCAGACACGCGCACGGCCGCGTGATTGCCGCGTGGGGGCGCGCAGCTTCCCGCGTCCCGCGCCGCTTCGCTGTTGTAGGGTTGCGCGCGATGCGTTCCGCGATCCCGCTTGTCGTCCTCCTCGCCGCCACCGGCTGCGGCACCGCGGGTGTCGGTGAGCCCGAGGTCATCGCCTACACCACCAACGACCTGCCGGTGGACCACTCGCTCGAGGCGACGGTCGGCGCGCCCCGCATGTGCGTGGCGGGGGCCAACGTGTACGCCGTCTGGCACGACGACCGTCGGGCGCCGGGCCGGAACCAGGTGTTCTTCAACGTCGGCCGAGGCGGGGGCGTGCACTGGGGTGAGGGCGACGTGCAGCTCTCCAGCGACCCGGAGGGGACGTCGGTCGCCGAGAACCCGACGATCGCCTGCGCCGGCGACTCCGTCTACGTCGCCTGGGAGGACGACCGCGACTCCGAGTTCGGACACAAGTCGATCTACTTCACCTACTCGGACGACGGGGGCGACAACTGGGTCGTCGACCAGCTGGTGACCCTCGACCCGGAGGGGGAGTGGGACGCCCAGGGACCGGCCCTGGCCGTCGAGTACGACCCGGACGTCGGGCCCGACAAGCACATCTACTTCGCCTGGTACGACAACCGGCTCGGCGCGTACGACATCTACTTCACCCGCAGCACCAACGGGTACAACTTCCTGCCGCAGGGCAAGCGCCTGGACACCGACACCGCCGGCAGCGCCTACTCGGCCCATCCGCGCCTCCTGGTGGATGGCGAGCAGGGGGTCTACGTCGCCTGGGAGGACTCGCGAGACGGCGGCAACGACGTCTACTTCAACCGAAGCCTCGACCGGGGGGACTCCTGGCTGGGCGACGACGTGCGGCTGGACGGGGGCGACGACGGCGGGGCGTCCGACGCGTTCGGCGTGGCGATGGCGATCGACACGGACAACGGTGATGAGTCGGCGGTCTACGCCGTGTGGCACGACGGGCGGAACGGCTCCAACGACATCTACCTCAACTACGCGCACGACTCCGGGACGACCTGGCAGGCCGACGCGGTGCGGATCGAGAACGACGGCCCCGGGGCGTCGGAGAGCTTCTACCCGACGGTGGTGGCGAGCGACGACCGGGTCGTCGTCGGCTGGCACGACGACCGCGACATCGGCTTCGACATCTGGATGCGGGGGAGCGAGAACGGCGGCCTCGACTGGGGCTCGGAGATGCGGCTGGACACGGACGTGGCGGGCTCGGCCCACAGCCTGGGCACGAAGCTGGTCGGCATCGGGCCCAACCTGGTGGCGGTCTGGACGGACCATCGACGGCCGGCCGAGGTGGCCGACGGGCACCCGGACATCTACTACCGGACCTCGAACGACGGCGGCTTCGTCTGGAGCGCCAACGACGTGCGGGTGGACGACGACCCGCAGTCGACGGGCATCAGCGACCAGCCCCAGGTGGTGATGGCCGGTCCGTCTGTCTACGTGCTCTGGGTCGACTACCGGGCGGGCAACGCGGACCTGTGGTTCCGGCGAATGCCCTCCACCGCGCCTGGCGGCTGAACGCTGGACGGCTCACTCTTGGGTTGACCCCCCGTGGGCGTTGCTGTACAAGCCGCCCTCGCCTGCATTTTCAGGTTCGGAGACACGACCATGAAGACCTGGGTCGCCCGTAAGGAAGACGTCAACGACGGCACCATCCCGCGCTCCTGGTTCGTGGTGGACGCCGAGGGCCAGACGTTGGGCCGCCTCGCCACGCGCATCGCCACGGTGCTGCGCGGCCGCCACAAGGCCATCTACACGCCGCACGTCGACGTGGGTGACTTCGTCATCGTGGTGAACGCCGCGAAGGTCGCCGTCACGGGCAACAAGCGGCAGGCGAAGAAGTACTACAACTACAGCGGCTACCCCGGTGGCCTGCGCGAGTGGACGTTCGAGGAGCTCATCGAGCGGGACCCGGCGCGGATCATCGAGCACGCCGTCAAGGGGATGCTCCCCAAGAACCGGCTCGCCAACCGTCAGATCACCAAGCTGAAGGTCTACGGCGGCGCGACCCATCCCCACCAGGCGCAGCAGCCCGAGCCGCTGCCCAACTAGTCGGAAGTGACGACGATGGCTGACAAGACCCCCACCTGGTACGGCACCGGCCGCCGCAAGGCCGCCACCGCCCGTGTCTACCTGCGTCCCGGCACCGGCCGCTTCATCGTGAACAAGCGGGACATCGACATCTACTTCAAGCGTGAGACGGACAAGATGATCCTGCGCCAGCCCCTGGCGCTCACCGGCACGTCCGGTGACTTCGACATCTACGTCAACGTCCGCGGTGGTGGCACGACCGGCCAGGCCGGCGCCATCAAGCACGGCATCAGCCGCGCGCTCCTCCGCTACAAGCCGGACCTCCGGCCGGAGCTGAAGAGCGCCGGGTTCTTGACCCGCGACGCGCGCGTCAAGGAGCGGAAGAAGTACGGTCAGAAGGGCGCGCGGGCCCGCTTCCAGTTCAGCAAGCGGTAGCCGCCACCCACGCGAATCTACACGCCGCGTTGCGGCGTGCTGGCGTCAGCGCGCCGCGAGGCGCCCGAAGCCGAATCCCGCACGACGCCGCTCCCTTCGGGGGGCGGCGTCGCTGCTTGGGGGGGCCCGCCTCGGACTGCGCGAGGCGTGAGCCGAGCGGAGTCGAGGTGGCGCGGATCGCGGGGCCGGCCCCAGGCCGGCCCGTCACGTCAGCGTCGTCGGCGGATGGTGATCAGAGCCAGGAGCGCGAAGGCGAACAAGCCGCCGTGGCCGCCGGTCGTCGAGGCGCGGCAGGAGCAGCCGGCCTGGGTGAACGTCGCGTCGCCGTCGTCGTCGTCGTCGTCGTCCGTGGCGTCGTCGTCATCGGTGGCGTCGTCGTCGTCCGTGGCGTCGTCGTCGTCCGTGGCGTCGTCGT
>CAYQEG010000169.1:7642-17563 GCA_964416435.1 uncultured Rickettsiales bacterium | reverse complement strand
GCGGGGAGCGAAGAAGACGACGGGGCAGCTCACGCAGACGTCCCGCACCCGGAGCAGGCCGTCGGCGTCGTCGATGCCGACGACGTTCATGCCTCGCTCGCACGACGGGCACGGTCGCTCCCCCTGCACCGGCGCCCCGCGGGCGGCGCTCCAGAGCTGGTTGACGGCGGCGCGGTCCTGGACCTTGCGGAGCAGACCGAGCGTCGCCGCTCGCCCCGCGCAGCTGCCGCACTCCCACATCGTGCCGGCGGACGAGCGCACCCGCTCCATCGGCGTGCCGTCGTGGGGACAGGGGAGCTGCATCAGGCGGTCCGGCGGCGGCGCAGGGCGAGCAGCGGGAGCAGCACCAGGCCGGCGACGCCGGCGGCGCCGGAGGCGACGCTGGAGGCGCAGCCGCAGCCGCCCGCCGCGACCCGCACCTCGAAGGCGCCCGGCAACGTCGAGCGGCGACCGTCGGCGAGGCTCACGAGCACGTCGTAGGGGCGGTCGGCCGCGGTGATCGCCTGGGGGGTCATCGCGTCCAGGCGCGCCTCGCTCACGTAGGTCACGGAGGAGGCGGGCAGCCCGCCGATGAACACCTCCGCCGTCTCGTCGAAGTTCTGGCCCGTGACGGCGACGGAGATCTGCGTGCCCTCCTCCATCCAGGTGGGGGTGACGGCGAGCACGACCACGTCGCCGCCGTCGTCATCGTCGTCATCATCGGCCGCGTCGTCGTCGTCGGTGGCGTCGTCGTCGTCGGTGGCGTCGTCATCGTCGTCGCCCGCGAACTCCTCCCAGTCGATCTGGTCTTCGCTGACGCGGATCACCCAGTCGAAGTCGAAGCCGAGCTCCGAGATCTCGGTCCACTCGTAGTCGTCGTCGATCGCTCCGCAGGTCTCCGTGGAGGCGCCGCGATCCCAGCTGAGCACCCAGTTGGTGCCCTCCGTCGCTTCGCCGTCGTGGTCGAAGCCGGGGCCGTGGCCGTCGTTGGGCTCCATGAACTCGATGTCGCCCAGATCGGGGTCGTAGTTGTAGTGGAAGCCGATCGTGAACTGCTCGCCCGCGAGGACCTGGGGCTGGGGCAGCACGCCGGACGAGCCGACGTCGATCTCGACGATCTGGGGGGCGTTGATCTGCAGCGGAGTGAAGTAGCCGATCGAGGGATCGTCCCCGTCGCCCACCATCCAGTACTCGCCGCCCGCCTCGTCTCCCTGCCACATGTGGAAGTCGAAGATCGTGTTCACGAGCACGGTCGTGCCGTAATACAGATAGATGTAGTTGAGGGTCATGTCCTCCGGCGCGGTCAGCGTCGCGGCGAACCCCTCGTAGGTGCAGAAGCAGGGACAGGTCGTCGGCGCCGTGTCCCCCGCGATGACGTCGGCGAGGTCGATCGAGTCGTTCTTCGCCACCGGGTCGGCGGCAGCCGCAGAGGCCAGCAGGAGCGTCAGGGACAGGAGGATCGAGGTCAGGATGCGTTGCGACGGCATGCCGAGAATCCTACCCCGGGCGCAACCCCTGCTGCCGGTCCTGCTCCTCCTTGCGTCCTGCACGAGCAACCCTCCGGGGTGGGTAGGCCCCGACGACAGCGACCTGTTCGGGGACGACGACGACTCCGCGTCCGCCGACGACGACGACGCGGCGGACGACGACGACGCGGCGGACGACGATGACGCGGCCGACGACGATGACGCGGTCGACGACGACGACGCGACCGACGACGACGACACCACCCCGCCCGAGCCGTTCACGTGTGAGCCGACTCCGGTCAGCTCCCCCTTCTCGGACAGCGGCCTCGCCTTCGACCCCGCCGCGCCCCAGGACGGCGACTCCCTGACCGTCGCGGCGTGGGCGGGCGTGGCGGCCCACAGCCACCACATCACCGACGTGGTGCTGACGGCCGAGACCGCGGACGGCCCGCTCGTCGCGGTCAACACCCTGAACACCGGGCCGGGCCCCAACGGCTGGGACCTCGTGCTCGCCGACGTGCCCGAGGGCGACGTCTGCGTGGTCTTCGCCGTGGACGGCGGGGCGACCCCGGTGGCGTCGGGCAAGGTGGTGGTCGGCCCCCGCGCGCCCGAGACCCGGGACAGCAGCGCCGGCGTCTACCGGGTGATCAGCAACCACCAGAAGACCTGCGCCGAGAACGCGTGGGGCATCGACGTGGACCTGCGCGTGGAGGACGCCGCGGGGGTCGGGGTGCCCGGGGTCGCCATCGAGGTGTGGCACAACGACGACGAGACGGAGTTCTGCAACGGCGGGGGCGGCTGCAACGCCCTGCCTGGGCCGATCGTGGAGCTGACGACCGACGGCGGCGGGAACGTCACGGTGCCCAACGGCTACTGCTACGGCGAGCACGGCCCCATCGTCTGGCGGGCCCGCCTGCGCGACTTCGCCAGCGACCACGCGGTCGAGATCACGTCGGTCTACTGGGACAACACCGAGCACAACAACGGCGCCGACGATGACAGCTCCTGCACCTACTGCGGCAGCTCGACGGCGTGTCATTGGGGCTACTCGATCACCTGGCGCCTCGACCCCGCCGCCGCCGAGGCGTGCCACGTGCCGACCGACCACGCCGGCCAGGGCGAAGCCTGCTCGGTCTACCCCCACGGCCGGGTGCACCCCGACGAGCACGCGGGGGCGCAGGTCTGTTGGCCGGTGCCCTGACCGAGAGGCCCGGTCGCCGCAAGATCTCAAAACCGGTGGGTCGACTCCCGCGATGAAGGGGTAAGCGCCTACCGGAGAGACCCATGCCCAAGCTCGCTCATCTCGCCTTCCTGTTCGCGGTCATCGCCGCCTCCACCTCCGCCCGGGCCGACGACGGTACGTGCCCGGCCGACGCCGACGTCGGCTTCATCGAGGCCGACCTCGTCGGCGGCGAGAACGGCGGCCTGGACGCCGTCGGCTACTGGGAGATCGAGGGTCTCGGCGGCGGCGGCCTGGTCTCGGCGACCCCGATCAACATCCCTGCGCCGCCGTCCCCGGACTCGGGGGGCGAGGTCTCGGCGACTCCGATCAACATCCCTGCGCCGCCGTCCCCGGACTCGGGGGACGAGGTCTCGGCGACTCCGATCAACATCCCCGCGCCGCCGTCCCCGGACTCGGGGGACGAGGTCTCGGCGACTCCGATCAACATCCCCGCGCCGCCGTCCCCGGACGGGGTCGTGCTGGTGATGACCGACGAGGCCGGCACCCCGGTCGGCTACGTCCTCGGCGACCGGGTCGATCCCGAGCCGATCGACGACTCCCTGGCCGCGGTCTGGTTCGGCGAGTACGCGCTGTACACGCCCGAGGGGCTGGTGTTCGGCAGCTTCGTCCTGGCGACCGACGGCGCCGCCGCCAGCGGCACCTTCCTGGGCGCCTGCGCCTCCCGCTGACCTACTCGTCCTTCTGGGCCGGTCGGGCGAAGCTCCGGTCGTTCAGGTGGTTGACGAGCATCTCCCCGCTGACGACGTCCACGACCTTCAGCATGGCCACCAGGCCGTTGTAGCCGTCGTTCGCGTCCCGCACGTTCAGCGTGCCGTACCCCCGCCTCGCCCCGTCGGTGATCAGGAAGTCGGGCAGCCCCGGGAACAGGGCCTCCAGGCTGCCGAACCACGACCCGATGACCGGGATCTGCAGCGTCGCGGCGTCCAGGGTCTCCCCCGCTTCGTTGCTCAGCGTCAGCTCGAGCGTCGGCGGGCCGTAGTCGTTGATCGGGATCTGCGCCAGCCCCAGGTAGTTCTGGTAGCGGTCGCTGCCCTCGGGGGTCTTCTCGGCCATCACCCGTGGCGTGACGAGGTCCAGGAACGGCCCGGCGTCCAGGGTGTCCAGGAAGTCGAACATCAGGTGCACGCTGCCCGCGGCGTACCCGTCGGGCCGGTTGCGGTCGACGAAGTCCAGGTCGACGGCCTGCAGGCCGATCGCTCCCTCGTCCGTGGCTCCCTTCGCCCAGAGCCAGAGGCTCCCTTCGAAGGGCAGGCTCGCCGGCGGGATCACGTCCTCCAGGTCCAGCCGAAGGGCTTCGTAGCTGCCCACCTCCAGCTGCTGGACGTGCACCGGATCTCCCGCCTGGTTCAGCAGGAAGATCTCCACCGTCTGGCTCCCCAGCGTATTGAACGCGTTGAGGACCGTGGAGATCCCGAGGTTCGGAGCGACCTGGATCCACCCCCCGATCGAGGGCACGAAGCCCGTCCCGTAGAGCACGCCGAAGCGTTCGAGCGTCGCGATGTCGGTCATCGTCGTCTCCCCCTCAACCCGTGAAGCCGGTGCCGTGCACCACGAAGTGACGGTCGAAGAAGTGGTCCGCCGAAGCGAACCCCTCGTTGTCCCGGTCGAAGACGAAGGCGACGGCGACCAGCCCCGTCTCCGTGTCGCGGATCTGCACCGTGCCGGTCTCGATGGCGGCTCCTCCCGGCAGGTCCGACACCGCGAACAGCGTCGTGCAGTAGGGGGCCAGCGGCCCGAGCTCCGCGTTCACCAGCTCGGCGCCGCTGTCGTCCCGGATGATCACCTGGGGGTGGGCCATCAGCGCCTCGGAGACGCCGTCGGCCGACGCGTTGAGCACCGCGATCTTCGTCACGAAGCGGTCGGTGTTGACCACCTTGGGGAGCACCAGGTCCGTCCAGACCGTGTCCTGGTTGCTGTTGCCGAAGTCCCGCATCCCGTGGACCGACGCCTGGTGCGACGGGCCGTACCAGTCGAACACGATCCCCTGCAGGCCCATGAAGATCTCGCCCGACTCGGGCGTGGTCCCCACCCACAGGCTCCCCTCGAAGGGGACCGGCACCTCGTTCCGCGCCAGGAGCTCGTCCAGCTCGATGTGCGCCGACTCGCCCGGAGGGAAGGCGTCGGACACCACCTCCCGCGCCACCAGGATCCCGTCCGTCGTGAACATCTGGAGCACGACCCGCTGGGGCACGTCGGCCGGGTTGAAGAGGTTGACCCGCCCCCCGATGGTGCCCTCGGCGTTCACGCGCACGTACGCGGCGATCGTCTGCCAGAGATCGGCGTCGATCTCGGGGTCGCCCAGGTCGATGGGGGCGGGCCCCTCCTCCACGTCGCAGCCGACGAGGGCCAGCGCGGCGACCCCCGCGGCGCCCTGGAGCACCCGGCGTCGGGTCGGTTGCAGGGCCGGTCCAGGCTTCTCGGTCTCGTGCTCAGTGGTCACGGTGCGACCTCCACGTCGATCCAGGTGTAGTAGTCGGGGGGAGCGATCACGATCCCGAGATCCCCTCCGGTCAGGTTCATGGCGGTGAGCAGCAGGTAGTCGCCGGGGCTCGGCTCCACCGCCGCGGCGGAGTCGCCGAAGCAGCCTTCGAACGGCAGGTAGCCCTGCACCCCGTCCTCCGGGTCGTCCACCGAGAGCATCGGGATCGGCTCCCCGTCGTGCACGAAGTCGAGCTCGTAGCGGGCCGTCACCCCCTCCTCGTCGACCTTCGCGACGTGCAGGAACGCCGTGCCCGTCAGCGCGTCGACCACCGGGTAGGTCCACTCCACCAGCGCCCCCTGGCTCAGCAGGAAGTGGTCCGAAGCGGCGATCTCGTTGCGGTGCTCGTTCATGCCGTAGCGGCCGTCCGAGCCCGGCGTCGAGGAGCCCCCCTGCACGTAGATCCGGTGCCAGCCCGGCCCCTCCAGCGCGTCCTCGGGGCTCTTCTCGTACACGCTCGGCAGATCGCACTCCGGCGGTCCGTCGACGGCGGTACACGCACCGGCCAGCGCCGCGAGGCAGAGCAGGGGGGAGGGGATCCGCATCAGCTCGCGGTCCTCCCCGTCTCTTCGGTCTCGCCCGTCCACAGGGCGTCGACGTCGGCCGAGTCCGTCGCTTCGTTCCCCAGCGCGTCGACGATCTTCACGTCGACCACGATCGGCTGGTCGAAGTAGACGCTGGTCTCCAGCGCGGGGTCGAAGATCAGCCACGTGCCGACCAGCCGCAGGTCGCCGTCCGCCCCCTCGTCGAGGCCTCGGATCACCGTGATGCTCCCCAGCGCGTGCGGGTGCACCGCGAGGTCCTGCAGGAAGGCCTGGAAGGTCACCCGGGGGTTGTCCGGGTCGGTCGGATCCGCTGGATCCCCCGCGAGCACGCCGCCCGCCCCCATCGAGAGCGCGACCATGTAGCCGCCCTGGGGCCCTTCGACGATCGTCACCTCGTCGCCGTCGTCCAGGCCGCTGTGGTCCGCTCGCCCCTCCCCGATCTCCACCCAGGCCGGTCCCAGGTCGGGGCCACACCCGGCGAGCACAAACGCCACCGAGAGGGCAACGAGCAGGTCCTGGAACGCCACGAAAGGACGATTGCAGAAGCCATCGGATGCTCAATCCGCGTTACCGGGTGTGCTCGCCGCGCGGTAGCCTCAATGGATGCTCGTCTCTGGAATGCCGGAGGGCCGGCTCCGCTCACGCGGGGTGCTCACCGCCGAAGTGCTGCGGAAGGCGGCGGCGGGGCTGTGGGCGCGTCAGCGCCCGTCGGACACCGTTCGGGCTGCCTTCGCGGAGGCGATCTTCCTGGAGATCGCGCACCAGACGTTCGGCCCCAGCTCGATGATCCGGCAGCAGCACGGGTTCTTCCCGCACATCTTCATGCCGGATTACCGCGGGGGACGGTTCGACGAAGCGATCCGCCGCATCGTGCTGCCCGGCCGCGGCCCCAACATCCTGTACTTCTCCCTGACCGGGGTCTGTCCCTGTCATTGCGAGTACTGCTTCGCGGGCGCGGGCGGCGCGGCGACCGACCTGCTCGACGACGGCCCCGTGCTCGAGGTCGCCCGCAAGGTGGCCGAGCTCCGCGTCCCCCTGGTCAACATCAGCGGCGGCGAGCCCCTGACGCGCTACGACCGGCTGCTGCAGACCGTGCGCCTGCTCCAGGAGGGCAGCGAGGTCCGCATGTTCACCACCGGCTTCGGGCTGACCGGGTCCCGGCTCGCCGAGCTGCGGGCCGCCGGCCTCAAGGGCGTGTTCGTCTCGCTGGACACCGATCAGCCCGCTCGCTTCGACGCCGCACGGGGCAAGGAGGGCGCCTTCGACGCGGCGGTCGGCGCGCTGAAGCTCTGCAGCGACGCCGGTATGCTGACGTTCGTCAACTGCGTGGTCGACCGCACGCGGTTCTCCAGCCGCTCCGACGTCGCTTCGTTCCTCCGGTTCGTCGAGGACATCGACCCGCGCATCGTCGTCAATTGCCTGCCGCAGCTCGCCACCGGGCGGGGCACGGAGGCGGACAGCTTCCGGGCGCCCGAGGAGTGCGACGGGTTGGCCGACCTCATCGTCGACACGGCTCGGGAGCTGGGCCGACCGGTCACGATGCTGTTCGGCACCGTCGACCGCTTCATCGGCTGCCCCGGCGCCGGCGGCAAGCTCATGAACATCGACATCGCCGGCAACGTGACCGTCTGCATCAGCAAGGCCGGGCTCGGCAACCTGCTCGAGGAGCCCTTCGAGGTGATCTACGACCGCTTCGTCGATGTCTGCCACGAGCTCCGCGTCGGCTTCTTCTGCTGCGACGTCGGCGAGCGCGGGGACGGCGAGCTGCTCCCCCTGGAGGCGAGCCGTCGGGCGGTGCGGGACTTCTACGACGCCACCGAGCCGGCGGCCTGGCAGCGGGTCACCGAGCGACTCGGGTGGTTCTTCGAGCGGCTGTTGCCGGCGGGGACCAGCCGCCGGACTCCTCGAGCGAAGACCTGGCAGGCCGGTCGTCCCCTCACGCCGCCCTACTCGAACCCGATGCCGCGGGCTCCGGCGAAGTAGGTCGGGAAGACGACCACGGGGCCGGAGTCGCCTTGCAGGATCGGGAACTGCGGCGCCGTGAACACCGCTGGCTGCACGGCGAAGCCGTATCGCCAGGCCAGGGCTCCGGCCTCGAGGTCGAGCGCGATGACCCACGTGTCGCCGAAGGCCAGCGGCTTCGCCATCAGCATCAACAGGGGGTCGTCCCCGTCCCGAGCGATCGACACGGGGGAGGCCGGCAGGTGGATGTCCAGGGGTTCGCCGATGAGCGCGTTGACGTCCAGGACGTCCAGCTCCTCGCCGGTCTCCTCGTCCCATCGGTGCAGGAACCGGCGCCCGATGGCCCAGCCCCACACGCCGCCGCGCGGGTCGTGGGCGAGCGAGGCCTCGACCCGGCCGTTCATCTCTCGCGACCACTGCAGCGCCAGCTCGTCGCCCTGGTCCCGGACCGCGAAGACGTAGACCTGGTCGCCGATCGCGCCGTCGAAGAAGATGCGGTCGCCCACGCACAGCGGGCTGGCCCCCTGGGGAGGCTCGAACCCCGCGAAGGCGGGCCCCGCGCTGACCGGCACGGTCGCGGTCGCGTCGATGTCGATGGCCTGGAGCCTCGCGACCCCGGCATCGTCGTCCTTGAGCGAGACGTAGACCCGGTCCCCCCGTACGCAGGGCGTGTTCGCCGTGTCGAACGTCGCGAGGGTCTCGTCTTGGAGCGAACCGATCAGCGCCCCGTCGCGCGAGTCGAAGGCGTAGACGGAGGACTCCGCCGCCGAGCCGGGGTAGCGGAAGACCGCGACCACGATCGCGCCGCTCTCGGTGATCACGGGGCTGATCGGCAGGTCGCCGTACAGCGGCGTGCTCCAGACCACCTCGCCCTGCGGGTCGAACCGGACGAGCCGCTGGGAGTCGGCGACGACCACGCCCCCCGCCTCGTCGATCATCGCGGCCGAGTAGCAGGCGTCTCCGGTCAGGGGGGCGGCCCAGCGGCGGGTCCCGTCGGCCTGGTAGACCACCAGGTTGTCATCGCCGTCGTCGCCGCACAGCGTGCAGGCGGCCGCCTCGCCGTTGGACACGCAGCCCAGGCCGTAGCCGGAGCCGCCGGCCGACCCGGCGTCGAACCACAGACGCCGGGCTTCGAACTCGCCGCCGACCGGCATCGGCGCCTGGAGCCCGACGGAGTCGGACATCGTCGGGTCGCAGTGGGCCATCGAGCAGCCGTCCGGAGCCGGCTGGAACGCCTCGCCGCCGACCTCGTCTTCGAGAGCGTCGCTCGCGGAGTCGTCGTCATCCGCGGAGTCGTCGTCATCCGCGGAGTCGTCGTCGTCTCCCGGGTCGTCGTCGTCCGCCGGGGGGTCGTAGGGATGGTCGAGGAGGGGGCCGATGTCCGCGGCGCCGAGACAACCACTCGCGAGGATCAGGGTGACGAGCAGGGAGGGGGGCAGGCGGCTGGCGAGCATCGTGCGGCTCCGGGTCGAGGTGTGTCTCGACGCTGCGCACCCCTCCGATCCTCGACACGTACACCCCTGTTACCGTGCTGCTCCTCCGTCACCGCGCTTCAGGTGGCGGCCAGCCGGCCGATACGGTCCCGGGGAGGCTCGTCGAGGGCCTGCCGAACCCGGAGGACCCGTCCATGAAGACCCCGCTCTCGTTCCTCGTCGCGCTGCTCGCCGTCGCCCTGGCCGCCACCGCCATCGCGGAGCAGACCACCGAACAGGTCCAGCCCGACGCCGCGGCGGTCGCCGTGGTCGGGCAGTTCGTCGCCGCCTTCAGCCACGACACCGAGGAGGCCCGCAACCAGGCCCTGGTGGCCGTGCTGCACCCCGTCGCGCTCAACGACGACGGCACCGACGTCCACAACAACATGAAGCGGATCTTCGACCGCCGGGTCGAGGACGCGCGCAAGGCGGGCTCGCCCCCCACGTTCGAGAAGGTCGACAAGATCACCGTCGTCTCCGGCAACAAGCACCGCTTCGGCGCGCTCGAGACCGACGTCGTCTGGCACTTCTGGGTCAAGGCCGGCGACAAGACCTTCCGCGTCATCGTCGTCGACGACGGCGGACCCAAGGTCGTCGGCATGCTCTGATCGACTGACGCCGACGCCGCGTCAGGCGATCCCCGCCCCCTCAGACATCCCACCCGGACTGAAGCGCCCGACATACGCCATGTTGGCCGCTTCAGGCACCCCCGCCCGGACTGAAGGGCCCGACATACGCCATGTTGGCCGCTTCAGGCACCCCCGCCCGGACTGAA